>JBBDTD010000157.1:0-6769 GCA_040904645.1 Paracoccaceae bacterium | reverse complement strand
ACTCGAACTTGTCGACCGCCTTCATCAGGCCGATATTGCCTTCCTGAATGAGATCGAGGAATTGCAGCCCACGATTGGTGTATTTCTTGGCGATGGAGATGACGAGCCGCAGGTTGGCCTCGACCATTTCCTTCTTCGCCAGCCGGGCTTCTTTCTCGCCCTTCTGCACAGTGTGGACGATGCGGCGAAATTCGGTGATGTCCACGCCGATCGACTGGCCGATTTCGCCGATCTCGCGGCGGGTGCCTTCGATCGTGCCCCGGTCCTTGTCGATCATCGCCGCCCAGCCCTTGCCGCGCAGCTTCGCGACCCGGTCGAGCCAGCCGGGATCGAGTTCCGATCCGCGATACTCCTCGATGAAGTCGCGGCGGTTCACCTTGTGGGTGTCCGCGACCTTCACCAGCGAGCTTTCCAGCATCAGGAGCCGGCGGTTGATGCCGTAAAGCTCGTCGATCAGGGTCTCGATGCGGTTGTTGTGAAGGTGGAGAGAGTTGACCTCATCCACAATCTGGCTGCGGAGTTTCTGATAGGCGCGCTCCTGCGCGGAGGAGAAGGACTGCGCCTGAATGCGCGCGGCGGAGATGCGGCTTTCCTGCATCATCTGCAGCTTGGCGTAATCGTTCGAGATCGAGCGCAGGATGTCGAGGACCTGCGGCTTCAGCGCCGCCTCCATCGCGGAGAGGGAGAGATTGCTCTGTTCGTCCTCGTCCTCATCGTCGGCGTTGTCGTCGCCAGCGGCGTCGTCCGATTCGGTCTTCTCGTCAGCGCCGGTCGCGGCGGCGGGTTTTCCCGCCTCGGCGGCAGGTTTGCCGGCGGCCGCAGCGGCCTTGGCGATGACTGCGGCGGCGGCGGGCCCGCCCGCGGCGACCACGACATCTTCGTCGCCATCGGCGAGCGACCGGCCGAACGTGGTCTCGAGGTCGATGACGTCGCGGAGCATGATCCGCTCGTCCTCAAGCTCTTCGAGCCAGACGGTGATGGCGCGGAAGGTCCGGGGGCTTTCGCAAAGCCCGGCGATCATGGTTGAGCGCCCGGCCTCGATCCGCTTGGCGATCGCGATCTCACCCTCGCGGGAGAGAAGCTCGACCGTGCCCATCTCGCGCAGATACATCCGCACCGGGTCGTCCGTGCGGTCGAGCGTGGCGTTTTCGGTGCCCGAGGTCGCGACCTCACGGCTTTCCGTCACCTTCTCGTCTTTCTTTTCTTCCTCGTTATCGGCGCTTTCCTCTGCCTCGATGACGTTGACGCCCATCTCGGAGAGCATCGCCATGACGTCCTCGATCTGCTCGGAGGAGACCTGATCCTGCGGCAGAACCTCGTTCAGCTCGTCATAGGTGATGTAACCACGCGTCTTGGCCTGACCGATCATCTTTTTGACGGCGGCCTGGCTCATGTCGAGCATCGGGCCCGGCGTTTCGCGCTGTTCCTCGGTCTGGGTCTCTTCGACGTCCTTGGCGGCCATCAGCGTCTCCGTTCTGTCCGCGCGGCGCGGTTTGCGGCGATATTCAGGGGCGTTGGGGGCGAATCAACAGCGAATCAGTGATTCGTCAACTCCGACGCCTTTCCGGCTTGATCCAAATCTTCGTCTCGAACGCGCTTTCGAGCTGCGCGGCCAGGTGGCTTTCGTCTTCGTCTCCATCCCCGAAACCGGGCGCGGCCTCGGTAAACTGGCGTTTTTTCACGGCTTCGAGGCGTCTATCAAGGTCTTCCCCGGCGTCGGCGCCCATCTCAATCTCGGCCTCGGCGACTTCACGCGCCAACGCCAGCAAGGCGCGATGGCGGGCGAGGGTTTCCTCGAATCCTTGTTCTGCGACATCCTCATCCGCGTCGGGCGCTGCATAGCGCGCTTCGCGGGCGACTGACAGGACCGGCGTCAGGGGTTGCCCGCAGCGGCGTTCGATCATGTCGAGCCATGCGGGGCGGTCGGCGGTCTCGGTCAGCTCCTCAGAGGCCGATATGAGCGCGCGGCGCAGCGTTTCAAGGTCAGCGCAGACAAATTCGACATCTTCGAGCGCTTCGATGCGTCTTCGCGCCAGATTAGGGTGGTTGACGAGCGTTAAAAGCAACGCCGCCTCCCGACCGCGCGCTTCGGTCTCGCGCCCCGCAGGGCGGGCCAGGGCGGAGGATTTCGCCTCTGGCGTCGGCATCGGCGCCGCTGACCAGAACGGATCCAGCCCGCGCTGGCGGCCGCCAAAGCCTTTGCCAAAGCCGCTTCCGAAACCCCCGGCAAAACCCGCGGCGCCACGCCGGGCGCCGCCCACGGACCGGGCGGGCGGGCCAAAAAGCAACGCGCGGCGCTCTTTCAGCGCTTGATGGTAATGGTCGCGCAGATTGGAGTCGGTGATCTTCGCCAGCGCCGCCCGAAGCCGCTGATCCAGCGCGGCGCGGCGTTCGGGGCTGTCGAAAACCCCGCCCTCCACTTCCCGCCGCCAGAGCAGCTCCACCATCGGCAGCGCCTTGTCGAGCGCGGCGCGCATCGCCGCCGGCCCTTCTGCGCGGATCAGATCATCCGGGTCCTTCCCCTCCGGCATCAACGCGAAGCGCAGACTCCGGCCCGGCTCCAGCAGCGGCAGCGCAAGGTCGATGACCCGTTGCGCCGCTTTCAGTCCGGCGCGATCGCCGTCGAGCGCGATTACCGGCTCGTCCGCGATGCGCCACATCAGGCGCAGCTGATCCTCGGTGATGGCGGTGCCGAGCGGCGCCACGGCGTGCGGGAAGCCCGCCTCAGCCAGCGCGATCACGTCCATATATCCTTCCGCGACGACGAGCGCGCCGGCCTTCGCCGCCGCCTCGCGCGCCGGGCCGTGGTTGAAAAGCGTACGCCCCTTGTCAAAAAGCGGGGTTTCCGGGGAGTTGAGGTATTTCGCGCGGGCGTCGGCTCTGAGCGCCCTGCCGCCAAAGGCGATGCAGCGACCGCGCGGATCGCGGATCGGGAACATCACCCGGTGGCGAAAGCGGTCGAAGGGCTGGTCGCCGTCGTCGGGGACGATGATCAGGCCGGCCTCGTCCATATCATTGATCGGGACGCCCTTGCCCGCGAGGTGATCGCGAAGCGCGATTCGCCCGTCGGGCGCGGCGCCGATCTCGAACCGCTCCAGCGCCGCTTCACCGAGCCCGCGCCGGCGCAGATATTCACGGGCTTCTTGCCCCCTGGAGGCGCGCAACTGCAGCCGGTAAAAGCCAACAGCGTGCTCCATCACTTCCGCCAGCCCGGCGCGGAGGTCCTGTATTGCGGCGGCGCGGGGGTCGCGCTCCGGCATCGGCAGCCCGGCTTCCTGCGCCAGGGCCTCCACCGCCTCCATGAAGCCCATGTTCTCGGCGTCTTTCAGGAAGGTGAAGGCGTCACCCTTCGCCTGGCAGCCGAAGCAATAATAGAACCCCTTCCGGTCATCGACATGGAAGGAGGAGGATTTTTCCTGGTGGAACGGGCAGCAGGCCCAGTAATCGCCCTTGGCGGCGTTGGATTTGCGCTGATCCCAGCTCAGCTTGCGCTCGATCACCTTCGCGAGACTGACGCGGGCGCGGATTTCGTCAAGGAAGCCGGGTGGAAGGGACATGGCCCCTATATCGCGTCGGAGCGGCCGCCAAGCAAGGATTCGTCAGGCCAGCCGTTTTTCGAAAATCCGGGTCAGAAGCGGAAGCGGGCCTTCGGATGTCTCGAGCGCGATCATCTCTTCACCCCTGAGGCGCCAGCCGCACTTCTCATAAAACCGCGTCGCGCGGTGATTGCCGATCGAGCAGTCGAGAATGGCGAGCTTCGTTCCCGCCGCCCGGAGCCGCGCCTCCCCATCCTCGAGCAGCAGGCGGGCCAGCCCGGAACCCTGCTCCGCCTGCGAAACGAAAAGCTGATAAATCTCGCCTTCCCTGACCGCGCAGAAGCCGATCGGCGCGCCGGCCGGACCCGCGACACGAAGCCGCTCGCCCATGGCGGCGAGCCGGTCGTGAAAACTCGCTTGCGTCCTGAGCCGGATCAACTCAGGCGGAGAGATCGACGCGTGCGACGCGCGCCAGATCTCGGCCCAGAGCCGGGCGAGCGCCGGAATCTCCGTCGCATCCGCCCGGCGGACCGGCCATTCAGGCGCCAAGCGCGCGCAGGACCATCGTCTCCGCCTCCCGCCAGTCCTCAGGGTGGTGCTCAGCGGTGTCGGCCCGCCCGATGACCGGCTTCAGCATCGAGGAGCCGACCAGATGAAAGCGTTTCACGCCGATGGCGAGCTTCGCCGCGCTGTCGAGCTGCTCGGCGCTGTCATCGATGAAGGCGACCGGCGCATCCGCCCGCTCCGCCAGCCACTGGAGCGCGCGCCCCTTGCCGCCTTCGTTCATCACCACCGGATAATTCATACCCAGCGCGCCGAGATTGGTGACCCGCGCCGCGCGGACCATCGACGGCGCGTTGGTCAGCACCACGATCTGCGCCGAACCGGCGAGGCGGGACAGCGCCTCCACCGCACCGTCGATGGCGCGCTGGCGGGCCGTTTCCCCCTCGATGAAGCTCCAGACCAGCGGCGCGATCTCCTGTTTGGTCAGAACCTCGCCCGCCGCGCTGCGGATCGCGGAGGCGAGCTTGTATTCAGTGAGCCGAAAGCTGTAGCCGAGCGCTTCGAGCCATTCGGCGAAATGTTCGGCGAAATGCACCAGCACCTCATCGGCATCAACGGCGATCAGCGGGCGGCCGCGCTCCACGCCCGCGCTTTCAAGCTCCGCCATCACGCGGGGCGGGATGGCGCCAAGGTCGTTCGCGAACCAGTTCGGTTTTTCGGCCATCGCTCAGGTCCAGTTCGGTAAATCGCCGCCAGGCAGCGCCGCGCGGGCGCGCAGCGGCGCGTCGGGTTTGAAATCATTCGCTTCGGCGAAAGCGATCAGCGCCGGCTCATCCGCCAACAGGAAATCGAGCACGAAGCCGAGAAATTCAGGGTCGGAGGCCCGCTCCGCGATCGCATCCGCGCTCGCCCCGCTGGCGGCGAGAAAGGCGCCGCGGAGATCTTCCTCAGCGGCGATCCACGCCAGCGCGTTCAGCGCGAGGGCCTGCGCGGTTTCGCTGTTCATCGACACAAACTTTCCACATTCCGAAAAGGATTCGTTAACCGGTCGGATCGTAGAAGAACTCATCGGGATGCGAAAGCGCACCCCGGACGGTGGAGGCGGATCATGCCGAAAAAGGTGCTTATCGTTGAAGACAACGATCTCAATCTCCGGCTCTTCAACGACCTTCTCGCCGCCGAAGGTTACGATACCGTCACTTCGACCGGCGAAGGCGATATCGCCGGGCTGGCGGCGCGGACCCGGCCCGACCTGATCCTGATGGACATTCGTCACGGCGGCGGCGACGGGCTGGAGACGACGCGGCGGATCAAGAGCGGCGCCTCGACCGGATCGATCCCGGTGATCGCGGTGACCGCCTGCGCGGCGGCCGGCGACGAAGATCTGGCGCGCGCGACAGGGTGCGTGGACTATCTGATGAAGCCTGTCTCGCTCGCGGGACTTCTTCGGTCGGTTCGCGACAATCTGCATGGATGATGAAGGCCGCTGATCGAGGACGACCATTGATCGAATTTGGGTTAAATTGAGAGATTGGGGGCGGAAAGGACCGCGATGTCGGGAAGAATTCTCATCATTGACCCGGACGAGGCGCGGCGGGGTGCGCTGACCGCCCTGCTGAGACGGGCCTATTTCGATGTCTGTGCGGTCGCCGTTACGCCCGAAACCGTTGAGTCCCCTCCCGATCTTCTGATCGCCGCCGCTGATACGGGCGGCATCGATCCGTCTGCGCTGAGATCCCGATTCGGCGCGGCGCCAGTGCTTCTGATCGCCGGCGCCGGCGCACGCGCCGCATTTCTGGCCGGGGCGGATGACTGGCTTTCACGGCCGGCCGAGGCGCGGTTGGTTCTGGCGCGGGCGCGCCGGCTGATTCGGCGGCGGGCGACTGAGGCGGAGCTTGTCCTTCGCGCCGCGACTGCGTCTGAGCTGGGATTGAACGCCGACCCGGCGCCAGACGTCGTGGTTGACCAGCGGCTCTTGCTGGTCGCTCCGCGCAGCGCACGGAGCGACGCGCTGCGCGATGCGCTGACCCTGCTGACCGGCGCGGAGGTCCGGCTCGCGGCGGGCGGATTCGAAGCGATGCGCATGGTCGAGACAGACCCGCCCGATGCGGTGATCGTCGCTGATGGCGTCGCGCGGCTTGCCGACCCGGCGAGTGGATTCGCCGAAGGCGAAGATGCGATCGGCCTGATCGGCGCGCTCCGCTCCCGCGCGGAGGCGCGGCGCGGGGCCATCATCCATCTCGACGGCGGAAGATATCCCGGCCGGGCCGCCGCCGCGCTGGAAGCCGGGGCCGACGAAAGCGCCCCCGACGCCGACGAGCCGCTTGAACTGGCCGCGCGCATCCTCGCGGAGCTGGCCGCCCGCCGGCGAGTTGATGCGATGCGCGAAGGGCTGGAGCGCGGGTTTCGGGCCGCAGCCGACGATGCGTTGACCGACCCGTTGACGGGGCTGCGGAACCGGCGCTATTTCGACAGGCATATCGTCAGGCTTTTCGCGCGCGCGCGCGCAATGAATGCGCCGCTGGCCGCGCTGATCTTTGATCTGGACCGTTTCAAGACAGTGAACGACGCGCACGGCCATGAGGCTGGGGACTGTGCGCTGCAGGCCTTCGCCGCGCGGCTGCAGGCGGAGGTGCGGGGCGCCGATCTCGTGGCTCGGGTCGGCGGCGAGGAATTCGCGGTGATCCTTCAAAACGCCTCCGCGCCCGCCGCCGCCGCCGCGGCGGAGC
>JBBDTD010000156.1:0-6778 GCA_040904645.1 Paracoccaceae bacterium | reverse complement strand
GGGCCGGATGACGGGTTGCCGAAGCGCGCGACGGGCGGCGCGCTGCTCTGCTACGCCGCCGGCGCGGATGAGGCCGAGGCGGCGCGGGAGACCGCGGCGATCCTGAAGCAGGCCGGGCTTTCGGTGCTGGAGATTCAGGGCCACGGCACGCTGGCCGAGCGCGAGGCTGATGGCCACGAGATCGGCGACGAGGATCGCGCGCTGATGGCGCGGGCGCTGGAGGAAAACGCGGTGATCGTCGCGGAGATGACGCCGCTTTACGATAATGAGGGTCTGGGCGCCGGGGACTCTGAAACTGACGGATTGGAGTGCAGGAAATGAGCGCGCATGTTTTTATCGATCTCGACGGCACGCTGACCGACAGCGCGCCGGGGATCACCGCGGCTATCCTGTTCGCGCTTGAGACGCTGGACGTGCCCGCCCCGGACGAGGCCGGTTTGCGCGCCTGCATCGGCCCTTCGCTGCAGGAGAGTTTCCCTCGGCTCGGCGTGCCGGAGGTTCACTGCGCGCGGGCGCTGAAGCTTTATCGCCAGCATTACATGGACCGGGGCGTCTATGACGCGCGGGTATATGACGGCGCGGCGGAGATGCTGGCGAGCCTGCGCGACATGGGGTTCCGGCTGGCGCTGGCGACGGCGAAACCCATCGCCTATGCGGTGAAGATCACCGAGCATTTCCAGCTTGCGCAGTTTCTGGACGCAGAGTTCGGCTCCGAGCTGGACGGGCTCAGGGCCGACAAGATCGACCTCCTTAAATATTGTCTGGAGCAGACCGGCGGCGACGCGTCGCGAAGCTTCATGCTGGGCGACCGGCTGCATGACGCGCGGGGCGCGCTGGCCAATGGCGTGACGCCGATCGGCGCGCTCTGGGGCTTCGGCGGCCAGGCGGAGCTTGAGGCGGCGGGGGTCGCCGCGATCGCCGCGGCGCCGTCGGATGTGTCGGGGATCGTGGAGGGATTGAGATGATCGACCCGGTCGAGTTGACGGCGGAGCTGATCCGCTGCGCCTCCGTCACTCCGGCGGATGAGGGGGCGATCGGGCTTCTGGCGGCGCGGCTGGAGGCAGAAGGGTTCGAGACCCATCGCTGCGACCGGGGCGGGACCGCCAATCTTTTCGCCAAGGCCGGGTCGGGCGGGCCGGTTTTCGGCTTCAACGGCCATACCGACGTGGTGCCGCCGGGCGAGGCGGCGGACTGGACCCATCCGCCCTTCGCCGCCGAGATCGCGGGCGGGGAGATCTGGGGGCGGGGCGCCGTCGACATGAAATCCGGCGTCGCGGCCTTCGCCGCCGCCGCCGCCGCTTACCGCGCCGAGGGCGGCGCGGGGACGGTCGCGATGCTGGTCACCGGCGATGAGGAGGGCGACGCGACACACGGGACTCCCGCGATCCTCGACTGGATGGCGGAACGGGGCGAGACGCTGGACCATTGCCTCGTCGGGGAGCCGACCTGCCCCGAGCGATTGGGCGACATGATAAAGATCGGGCGGCGCGGCTCCATCACCGCGCGGTTCGTCGCAATCGGCAAGCAGGGGCACGTCGCCTATCCGCAGCGGGCGGCGAACCCGCTACCGCCGCTGATGCGGCTCCTGGACCGGCTGGCGAGCCATGAGCTGGACGCCGGCACCGAGCATTTCGACGCTTCGACGCTGGCGCTGACCACGGTCGATGTGGGCAATCCGGCGACCAACGTGATCCCCGATCGGGCGCGCGCCACCTGCAATATCCGCTTCAACGACGCGCATACGTCGAAATCGCTCGCGATGTGGATACTGAAGGAGGCCGCCGCGGCCGCCGCCGGAACCGGCGTGCGGATCGAGGCAGAATTCACCGCTTCCGGCGAGAGCTTCATCACCGCGCCGGGGCGGCTTTCCGACCTGATCGCGGCGGCGGCGGAGGCGGAGACCGGATTGAAGCCTGCGCTTTCGACCAGCGGCGGCACTTCGGACGCGCGGTTCATGAGGGCGATCTGCCCGGTGGCGGAATTCGGCCTGGTCGGACGGACCATGCATCAGGTTGACGAGCGCGCGCCGGTGGAGGAGATCCGGGCGCTGACGCGGATCTACCGCGCGGTTCTGGACCGATATTTCGCCGGCTGAGGTTTGGGCGGCGGGGGCCGGGCGTCGAGCGCGTCGGCTGTTTCCCTCAGATCGCGCAAAAGCGTCAGAAGCTGCGCCATGCGGTGGGCGCCGAAGGCTTCTTCGATTTCGCGGTAGATAGCTTCGGAGGTTTTCGACATCCGGTTGTAAAGCGTGCGCCCGGCTTTCGTCAGCCCGACGACATGGCGGCGGGCGTCGGCGGAGGGTTCCTCGCGGATCAGGCCCTTGGATTCGAGCGCGCGGAAGATGCGGGTCAGCGAGGGCGCCATGATCACGCAGCGCGACGAGAGGGCTTTCGAATCTAGCGGCCCCGCATCGGCCAGCGCCCGCACCACACGCCATTGCTGGATCGTCAGGCCGTGCCCGTCCACATGCGGTTTGAACCGGCGCATCGTCGCCTCGCGCGCCCTCAGGAGCGCAATGGGGAGCGATTGCTCGAAGCCGCGAAGGTCCAGGTTTTCCCTGGCGTCGGGTGTTTCGGTCATCTGGACCTCACAGGCGTCGGTTTCTGGTGCATCGGTTTCGGGGCAGGATCAGTTAGTTTCAGATGAAACCGTTCCGCGATCAAGGTCGCCGCGCGAGGAGGAGCGGCGCGCCTTCGGCGGATTTCAGAAGAAGCGCGCCGGTCTCGTCCATATCGAACCCGGTGGCCGCTTCGAGCGCGGCGGCGAAGCGGTTTTCCTGCTCCATCAGCGCCGGCGGGCACGTTTTCCGCGTCATGGCGGCGGGGCCGAAGTCGAGGCCCTCGCCGGTGAGACGGAAACTGGCGCTGTAGCGGTTGCAGGTGGCGCCGCCGGATACGCGCCCGTCGGCGCCGAAAAGGAGCGTGGCGTGGGAGGGGTCGACGACCCCGCGCCCGGCGATATCCTCCACCACCCATTCGCCGCCTGTCAGCAGATCGAGCGGGGCGCCGCCGCAGGCTTGCAACGCCTGATCGCCGATACTGGCCCCGGTGCTGGTCCCAATTCTGGCGCTGACGCTTTGCGGGTAAGGAAGGCCGGTCGCGGGATCGCGGCAGATGCTGTGCTCGATGCGGATCTCGGCCTCCCAATCGGCGATATGGTAGAAGGTCGCGCCGGGTTCGGGGGAAGGCGGCGGCAGGGCGGCCTCGCGCCGCGAGGCGCCGTATTCGGTGATGAGGACGATGCGGCCGCCATGGATTTCGATCCCCCAGCCCGGCTCGTTCCCATAGGCGCTGAAATCGGCCGGGGCCGGCGCGGCGCGGCATTCGGGCAGAACCTCCCCCCGGACCGAGACGAGGGAGATTTCGCCCTTGTTCCAGAAGAAGGTCTCTTTCGCGTTTTCGGCGTCATAGCGGGCGCCGGAGGCGGCGCGGGCGGGGCTGAGGCGAAAACGTTCGCCCCGCGCCTCCATCATCAGCGCGCCGCCGCCATCTCCGAGGGAGACGATCTCCGCCCCGCAGGCGAGGCGGCTGATCCGGCCCATCGGGGCCAAGGACCGCAGAAGCACGGCGCCGGCCTGATGCGGCGCCTCGCCCGCCGGGATCTCGACCGGATCGCTGCGCCAGTTTGCCTCCCCGCCCTGAAGAATGGCGACGGTGAGGGCGCCGCCATCCACCGGGGCCCGAACCGAGAAGGGGAGCGGAACCTGCCGCCCGTCGGCGCGGGTGCGGGCGCTGGCGATCAGGGTTCCGTCTTCGCGCCGGGTCTCCACCACCAGATAGGCGTCGGGGGGCAGCGCGATGCGCTCGCGATAGACCGCTTCGCCGGTGGCCAGCCGCAGGGTTTCCTGCGCGGCGGCGACGCCGAGACAAAGCGGGGCGGCGATCAGCGTCGCGGCGATGAGGGCGATGGTCTTGAGCATTGCTGACTCCGCATGGGCGGGCCAGTCTAGGGGGGGCGCGGCGCTCTGTCGAAGGTCGAATGGCTGGGCGGGCGGCGCTGCTTCTCGGCGCGTCCCGCGCGTGATATGCAGCCCGCATGGCCTTCACGCTTCGCCAGCTTCGCTACTTCGTCGCTGCGGCTGAGGCCGGGGCGATTTCCGGCGCGGCGCAGACGCTCTCCATCTCGCAATCCGCGATCACCGAGGCGGTGCGCGAGCTTGAGGCCGACCTCGGCGTCCAGCTTTTCGAGCGCCATTCGCGCGGGCTGAACATCACCCGGCAGGGGCAGACGTTCTTGCGCCATGCGGCGACGATCCTCGGCTCCGTCGGTACGGCGCGCCGTGCGATGATCGGCGACCGGGAGGAGATCGAGGGCGCGCTGTCGCTCGGCGTCACCTCGCTGGTGGCAGGGTATATCCTCTCCGACGTGCTGTCGCGCTACCGGCGCGCGAACCCTTCGGTCGCGGTCGAGGCGATGGAGGATGGCGGCGATTATCTCGAACACCTGCTGATCGGCGGGGAGCTGGACGTCGCGGTGATGGTGCTGGCGGAGGGGCGGCGGCTCGACGCCTTGCAGGCGGAGATCGTCGAGGTTTCCCCCTATCGGCTCTGGCTGCCGATAGGGCACCGGCTGGAGGGCAACGCCGAGATCGGGCTGGCCGATGTGGCGGAAGAGCCGCTGATCATGCTGACGGTGGATGAGATCGAGGGGGCGACCTTCGGGATCTTGCGCGCGCTGGGCGCCCGGCCGCGCGTGGCGTTCC
The DNA here is from genome assembly GCA_040904645.1 of Paracoccaceae bacterium. Lineage (GTDB taxonomy): Bacteria > Pseudomonadota > Alphaproteobacteria > Rhodobacterales > Rhodobacteraceae > Pikeienuella. The sequence goes on along the minus strand of JBBDTD010000156.1, from coordinate 2,076 downwards.
GCACCCGCTCGGTTGAGGCGGTGCGGAGCCTTGTGGCGACCGGCGCGGGCGTCGCGCTGCTGCCGGATCTCGTCTACCGGCCCTGGTCGCTGGAGGGCGACCGGATTGTCACCCGCGACGTGGCCGGGGCCTTGCCGATCGTGCGGGTCGGGGTGGTCTGGCGGCGGGGCGCGCCGCTTTCGGTCGCGGCGCGGGAGTTCATCGCCACGGCGCAGAGCCAGCAGCCGCCCAAACGGGGCTGACGATATCGGAAAATCCGATAGAACGCATTTGAGGATTGTATTTGCGAAACCGGAACTCTGCTCTCAGGCTTCCTTCCAAGCTGGCCTGTGACGACAGAAGGCCGGCGCCCCGACAGTTGGAGAATTGAAATGAAAGAAGCCCTGCGCAAACTCGCCGGCGGCGCCTGCTGCGCCGCGCTTTTTGCAGCCTCGCTGAGCCCGGCTTTCGCCGCCGACCCCATCACCGCGCTGGGCGCGGGCGAGGGCGAGGTGAACATCGTCGCCTGGCCCGGATATATCGAGCGCGGCGAGACGATGGCCGAATTCGACTGGGTCACCAAGTTCGAAAAAGCCACCGGCTGCATGGTGAAGGTGAAGAACGCCAACACCTCGGACGAAATGGTGGCGTTGATGAACGAGGGCGGGTTCGACCTCGTGACCGCCTCCGGCGACGCGTCGCTCCGGTTGATCGCGGGGAACCGGGTGCAGCCGATCAATATCGACCTGGTGCCGAGTTGGTCCACCGTCGATGATCGGCTGAAGGAGGCGCCCTGGTACGTGGTGGACGGCGTGCATTACGGCGTGCCCTACATGTGGGGCCCGAACGTGCTGATGTACAACACCGAGGTCTTCCCCGAGGCGCCGGAAAGCTGGAATGTGGTGTTCGAGGAAATGGACCTGCCGGACGGCAAGTCGAACGCCGGGCGGGTGCAGGCCTATGACGGGCCGATCCATGTCGCGGACGCGGCGCAATACCTGATGACCCACAAGCCGGAGCTCGGCATCGCCAGCCCTTACGAGCTGAACGCCGATCAATACGCCGCCGCGCTGGATGTTTTGCGCGGGCAGCGCAAGATCGTTTCGCGCTATTGGCATGACGCCTTCATCCAGATGGATGATTTCAAGAACGAGGGCGTCGTCGCGTCTGGTTCATGGCCGTTTCAGGTCAACCTGATGCAGTCCGAAGGGCTGCCGATCGCCTCCACCATCCCGAAGGAGGGGGCGACGGGCTGGGCCGACACCACGATGATGCATGTCGACGCGCCGAACCCGAACTGCGCCTATATGTGGATCGAGCATACGCTCACCTCCAATCTGATGAGCGATCTTTCGGTCTGGTTCGGGGCCAATCCTGGCGTGCCGGCGGCCTGCACGGACGGGCGGGGCATGCAGACCGCCGAGGGATGCACCAGGAACGGCATGGACGATTTCGAGAAGATCCGCTTCTGGACCACGCCGGTCTCCAAATGTGAGAGCCAGGGCGAATGCGTGCCCTATTACCGCTGGGTATCCGACTATATCGGCGTGATCGGCGGGCGCTGAGGGGCGCCGCCCCTTTCTCCATGGCGGGAAAGGGGCGTCAGGGAGGCCGCATATGACCGCCGCGATCAGCTTTTCCGCCGTCACCAAACGGTTCGGCGCCATCACCGCCGTCGATAATGTCGATCTCGAGATCGCGACCGGCGAATTTTTCGCCATGCTCGGGCCGTCGGGATCGGGCAAGACCACCTGCCTCAGGCTGATCGCGGGGTTCGAGCAACCGACCAGCGGCCATATCGAGATTTTCGGCGAGACCGCGGAGGGGACGCCGCCCTGGCGGCGGGCGGTGAACACGGTTTTTCAGGATTACGCGCTCTTTCCGCATATGAGCGTCCTCGACAATGTCGCCTATGGGCTGATGGTCAAAGGCGTGGCCAAGGCTGACCGCCGCCGCAAGGCCGCCGAGGCGCTGGCGCTCGTGCGGCTCGACGGGTTCGGGGAGCGTCGCCCCTCCGCGCTTTCGGGCGGCCAGCGTCAGCGCGTCGCGCTCGCCCGCGCTTTGGTGGGGGAGCCGAAGGCGCTGCTGCTGGATGAG
>JBBDTD010000155.1:0-6782 GCA_040904645.1 Paracoccaceae bacterium | reverse complement strand
GCCCCGATCGGCCAAGGCCGAGAACCCCGACCCGCCTGCCTTCGTATCCCCTTACCGCGATCATGAGCTCTCAGCCCCCTTGCGCGCCGCGCGTCCTGCCATGCGCGTAACGGCCAGCCGCCCCACCTGGCGCATTGCGCAGGGGCGGGGCGGCGCCCGGAGCCCAGGAAGCATTGCGGCGAGAGAGGCGGAATTACTCATCCCCGCCCCTATCGCAGCTTGAGCGAGGCGAGGCCGATCAACGCGAGGATCACCGAGATGATCCAGAACCGGATCACGACCGTCGGTTCCCGCCAGCCCTTCTGCTCGAAATGATGGTGGATCGGCGCCATGCGAAACACCCGCTTGCCGGTCAGCTTGAAACTCGCGACCTGGACGATGACCGAAACCGCCTCCAGCACGAAAAGCCCGCCGATGACCGCCCAGACGATCTCATGCTTCACCGCCACCGCGATCGCGCCAAGCGCGCCGCCCAGCGCCAGGCTGCCTGTGTCGCCCATGAAGACCATCGCCGGCGGCGCATTATACCAGAGAAACCCCAGCCCGGCCCCGATCAGCGCCGCTGCGAAGACAGTAATTTCCCCCGTGCCGGGCACATAGTGAAGCTGCAGGTAATCGGTGAAGTCGACCCGGCCGACGACATAGGCGATGACGCCGAGCGAGCCGGCCGCGATCATCACCGGCATGATCGCCAGCCCGTCCAGCCCGTCGGTCAGGTTGACGGCGTTGGCGCTGCCGACGATCACCAGCATCGCGAAGGGAAAAAAGATGATCCCGAGGGGCCGCAACGCTTCCTTGAAGACCGGCATGGCGAGCTGGGTCTGAAGCGCCTCCGGCTGAAGTGAAGTCGCCCAGACCGCGGCGACGCCCGCTATCGCAAAGCCGATCAGGAGGCGGATCTTCCCGGAAAAACCGCGATGGCTCTGCTTCGTGACCTTCAGATAATCGTCGATGAAGCCGATGGCGCCGAAGCCGAGCGTGACGAACATCACCATCAGCACGAAGCCGTTGTCGAGCCGCCCCCAGAGCAGGGTCGAGACCACCACTGCGGCGAGGATCATCACCCCGCCCATGGTCGGGGTCCCCGCCTTCTCAAGAATATGGCTCGCCGGCCCGTCGCTTCGGATCGGCTGGCCCTTGCCCTGCATCCGTCGCAGACGATCGATGATCGGACGCCCGAAGACGAAGCCGAAGATCAGCGCGGTGAAGAACGCGCCGCCGGCGCGAAAGGTGATATAGCGAAAGAGGTTGAATAGATCGCCACCCTCGGAGAGCGGCGTCAGGATTTCATAAAGCATTCAGACGCTCCCCTGATCCGGCCCGGAATCAGGCGCGGAGCGTCCCGTCCGGCGGATCGCCTCGACGACCACGGCCATTTTCGAGCCGAGCGAGCCCTTGACCATGGCGACGTCGCCCGCGTCAAGTTTTCGCCCCGCGGCGGCCGCCATTTCCGCGCTCGATTCGAACCATTTGCCGCGCTTCCCGGACGGCAGCGCCTCATGCAGGGCGCGCATCAGCGGCCCGCAGCTATGGACAAGATCGACCTCGGCCATTTCTCCGGCTTCGGCCAACGCAGCGTGGAGGGCGCGCTCATCAGGCCCGAGCTCAAGCATGTCGCCGAGGAAAGCGACGCGCCGGCCCTTGTCTATTCGCCCGACATGGTCCTCGGGCGTCGCGGCGCCAAGCACCGCAAGCGCGGCCCGCATGGAGACCGGGTTGGCGTTATAGCTTTCGTCGATCAGGGTGAGCGAGCCGTCGATGCCGCCGCCGCCCAGCATGATTCGCCACCGCGAGCCGCGGCCATCGGGCGGCGTCCATGAGCCAAGCGCCAGCGCCGCGCGGGCGACATCCGCGCCCGCCGCTTCCGCCGCGGCCAACGCCGCGAGCGCGTTCATCGCCAGATGCCTGCCCGGCGCGCCGATCTTGAAGACCATCGTCTTGCCGTTGAGATTCGCGCGGACCACGGTCGCGTGGCTTGTCAGACGCGCGTCCAGAAGACGCGCGTCCGCGCCCTCGCCGGCCCCAAAGGTGACGACGCGGGCGCCATGACGCTCAGCCGCAGCGCGCAACCGGCCGATATGGCGATTGTCCGCGTTCAGCACCGCGACGCCGCCGGGCTCCAGCCCTTCGAATATCTCCGCCTTGGCGTCGGCGATCTCCTCTTCGGAACCGAAGGCGGCCATGTGCACCGGCGCGATGGTGGTGATCAGCGCCACATGCGGGCGCGCCATCCGCGAGAGCGGCGCGATCTCCCCCGCGTGGTTCATGCCAAGCTCGATCGCGGCGAAGCGGGTTTCCTTCGGCATCCGCGCCAGCGTCAGCGGCGCCCCCCAGTGGTTGTTGAAGCTCTTTTCCGCGGCATGGGTCTGGCCTTCGGCGCCGAGACAGACGCGGAGCATTTCCTTCGTGCCGGTCTTGCCAACCGAGCCGGTCACTGCCACGATCTTCGCATCCGTCCGCGCCCGGGCCGCCGCCGCCATCCGGCCGAGCGCCGCCAGCGGATCATCCACGATCAGGAGCGGCGCGTCCTTCGGCGCGTCATCGGGAACGCGCGAGACCATCGCCGCCGCAGCCCCGGCGGTGAGCGCCGCCGCGACGAATTCATGGCCGTCGCGCGCATCGCTGAGCGCGACGAAAAGATCCCCCCGCCCGAGCGAGCGGCTGTCGATGGAGACGCCAGTGGCCGCGAACCCGGATGTGGGCCGCCCGCCGGTCGCCGCGGCCGCTTCTTCCGCCGTCCAGAGCGGTCCGGTCATTCTTCACCCCCGTCCAGCGCCGCGACCGCCGCGCGCGCCTGTTCCGCATCGTCGAAAGGGTGCGTCACGCCGTTGACGGTCTGCCCGGTCTCATGCCCTTTCCCGGCGATCAGAAGCCGATCTTCGGGCGACAATGCGTCAACCCCGGTGAGAATCGCCTCAGCCCGGTCGCCGATCTCGATGGCGTTGGCGCAGGCGCCGAGGATCGCGGCCCTGATCGCGCCGGCCTCCTCCGAGCGCGGGTTGTCGTCCGTGACGATCACTGCATCCGCGCCGACGCAGGCCGCGAGGCCCATTTCGGGCCGTTTGCCCCGGTCCCGGTCGCCGCCGGCGCCGAAGACGACGATCAGCCGTCCCGGCGTGTGAAGCCGCAGCGCGGCGAGCGCGGTGGCCAGCCCGTCTGGCGTATGGGAGTAGTCCACATAGATCGTGGCGCCATTGGCCCGGGTCGCGACATGCTCCATGCGCCCCCGGACGCCGACCAACCGCTCCATCGCCTCCAGGACCGCGCCGGGCGCTTCTCCGCATCCGATCGCCAGCGCCGCGGCGGCCATCGCGTTCAGCCCCTGAAAACCGCCGATCAGACCAAGGCGCACCTTGTGCGGCGCGCCCCGCCATTCGAGGTCGAGCGTCTGGCCCCCCGCATCGAATCGCGCGTCCATCAGCCGGAGGCCGCGCGCCGCCTCCCGGTCGCGGCCGAAGGGGATGATTTCCAGCTCATGCGCGGCGCGGGCCGCGGCCGTATAGACCGCATCGTCCGCGTTCAGGATCGCCGGCGCGCCAGCGGGCAGAAGTTCGGCGAAAAGCCGCAGCTTGGCCGCGAGATATTCGTCTGTCGTCGCATGATAATCGAGATGATCGCGACTGAGATTGGTGAAGGCCCCGCCCGCGAGCCGTGTCCCGTCAAGCCGGAACTGCGCGAGCCCGTGGCTCGACGCCTCCATCGCCGCGTGGGTGACGCCCTCCGCCGCCAGTTCGGCCAAAAGCCGGTGCAGCGTGATCGGCTCGGGCGTGGTCATTGTCAGCGGTTTCACCACCGCGCCTTCGACGCCGACGGTGCCGAAGCTCGCGGAACGCCGGCCAAGGGCGGCGAATATCTGCCGCGCGAAACTGGCGACGGAGGTCTTGCCGTTCGTTCCCGTCACCGCCACCAGCGTCTCTGGCTGCGCCGCATAGAACGCCGCCGCGACCAGCGCCAGACGGCGGCGCGGGTTTTCATCGATGAGGAACGGCACAGGAAACCGGCCGATATCCTTCAGGGCTGTCGCCGCGCCCTCTTGGCTGGTCAGCACGGCGGCCGCGCCCATCCGCACCGCGTACTGCGCGAACGCTGCGCCGTCGAGCGCGCCTTTCATCGCCGCGAAAAGATAGCCCGGCCGCGTCTCCCGGCTATCGGCGCACAGCCCCTTGATCCGCAGATCGGGTCCGGGCGCCGGGCCGAGAACGCGAAGCCCGTCGAGGCCGAGCTCTCTGAGCGTGCGGCCCATCAGAAGGTCGCGCCCGAGGCGGCGGCGGCGAGCGCCGCCGGATCGATCGGGGCGGGGATCGGCCTCATGTCGAGGATCGGCGCCAGCCGCTTCACGGCCAGGCCCGCCGTCGGCGCCGCCGTCCAGCCCGCAGTGCGCCATGTACGCCCGTATTTGAAGGTGGAGGCTTCATCCAGCGTCACCACGATCACGTATTTTGGCGACGACATCGGGAAGGCGCCGGCGAAGGTCGAAATCGTCTTTGAAGTGTCGTATCCGCCGCGCGAAGGCTTGTCGGCCGTCCCGGTCTTGCCGCCGACCTCATAACCGGGAACCTCGGCGAAATTGCCGGTGCCTTTTTCTTCAGCCACCACAGCGCGAAGAATCTCCCGCAGGCTGCGGGAGGTTTTCGCGCTTATGACGCGGTCCTCCTCCCCCGGCGCCGCCCTGCCGGGCAGAAGCGTCGGGTGAACGCGCAGGCCGCCGTTCAGGAGCGACGCGTAGGCCGCCGCGAGATGAAGCTGCGTCGCCGCAAGCCCGTGACCGAAAGAGATGGTCATGGTCGAAAGCTGGCCCCAGTTCGACGGATAGAGAGGCTGGCCGAGCCGGGCCTCAGCGATCTGAAGACGGGTCGGGTCGAGGAACCCGAGCTTGCCGAGGAATTCCTTTTGCGCCTTCGGACCAATGGCGAGCGCTATACGCGAAGTGCCGACGTTCGAGCTTTCCACGATGACGTCCCGGAGCGACATGCGCGGCGGCATCCGATGAAAATCGCCGATCCTGTATTTCCCGACCCGAAGCGGCCCGGTCGTGTCTATCATGCTCTCGGGCGCATAAATTCCCATCTCCAGCGCCTGCGCGGCGGCGAAGAGCTTGAACGTGGAGCCGAGTTCGTAGACGCCCTCCGCCGCGCGGTTCATCATCGGGCGGGTCTTCGCAACAACCGGATCGCGCGTGTCGGGCCGGTCGTTCGGATTGAAATCCGGCAGCGACACCATGGCGAGGATCTCACCGTTATTCGCGTCCATCAAAACGGCGGACGCCGCGATGGCGTCGAATTCGGCCATGGCCGCGCCCATCACCTCGGTCAGCGCAGTCTGCGCGACGAGATCGATGGTCAGGGCGAGTGGCGCACCTTCGCGCGCGGGGTCGCGCAGCATCTCATCGAGGCTGCGCTCCACCCCCGCAAGTCCGACCAGTTCGGCATGGTCCACGCCTTCGGCGCCGACCGTCGCGCCGCCGAGCACGTGCGCGGCGATTCGCCCCGCCGGGTATATCCGCGTCTCGCGCCGGCCGAACTCCACGCCGGGAATGCCAAGGTCATGCACCGCCTGCTTTTCCGAAGGGCTGGCGGGGCGTTTGATCCAGACGAACTTGCGCCCCGGCCCGAAGCGGTGGCGGAAATTCTCTTCGCCAACCTCCGGCAGGACCGAGGCGAGGCGGCGCGCGGCCTCATCGGCGTCGACGCCGGCGCGGGCTGTCTCTTGCGGGTGGGCGTAGATCGCCCATGTCGGCAGGTTGGCGGCCAAGAGCCGCCCGTTCCGGTCGGTGATCGGCGCGCGCTCCATCATCTCGACCGAGGCGGAGGCGCCGAGGCGAGGCTCTTCCGGCTCCGTCACCGCGAGGATCGACATCCGCATGCCGAGCGAAAAATAGGCGAGTGCGAAAAACCCGGCCACGAGCCAGAGCCGCCATTCCGCCAGATCGGCGCGGGCGCGGCGCTTGGCTTCGCGCGCATGCTCACGGATTTCGGCGCGGCGAAGGATGGCGGCGTCCGCCTCGTCGCCCAAAACACGGAGGAGACCGTCGGAGCCGCTCATCTGTCCGGCGCCGTGAAATGCGCCGTCGAGGCGCGCTGCGGCAGGGCGGGGCCCGAAGGGGCCCGCGCGGGGGCGGAAACGGCGAGGGGCGCGGAAACGATGAGAGGCGCCACCGGAGACGGGCGATGCGGCGCCGGCTCGCTCGTCTCGGCGGTCACGATCGGCGTCGGCGCGGCGGCCGGCTTCGTCGCCTTCGACGGGGCACGGCGCTGCGCCTGGCCGTTGGGCGAGACAGGATCAAGATCGACCAGCGCCACCGGCGCCATGCCGTCATCGGGCTGGATCATCGGCGCCTCAGCGACCTCGCCGAAGTGCTCCGGCGTGATCGGAGCGAGGCCAAGTTCGGCCTCATGGCCCGTGGCAAGCCGATCCAGCCGATCCGGCGCGTTGAGCCACGCCCATTCCGCCGCCAGCACCTGCCCCGCCTCGCGCTCGACCGCGATCGCGCGCTGAAGCCGCGCGACCTCGTCAAGCGTGTCTTTCGTCCGGTATGTGACGCTGAACGACCAGAAGGCCACCACGACGACAAGCCCCACGCCAAGAAGATAGAGCGCCCAACGCATCAGCCCCTCCCCGCCAGCGGCGCGGCCGGCACGCCAAGCGCGCCCGGCGCGATTTCCGCGGCCGGCGCGCCCGTCCGCCGGCCGGCGCGGAGCCGCGCGGACCGGGCGCGCGGGTTGCGCGCGATTTCAGCAGCCGAGGGCGTCATCGCCTTCCTGTTGATGATCTCGAAGCCCGGC
>JBBDTD010000154.1:0-6790 GCA_040904645.1 Paracoccaceae bacterium | reverse complement strand
TCTCGGCCTCCGGCGATGTCGCGGGCCAGGTCTTCGACCTGACTGCGGCTGAGCGCCCTGAGCGAAAGCGCCGTCAGGTTCGCGTCGGGAAGCGCGCCGTGATCGAACTCGGGGCGGGAGGTGACCACGATCATTATCCGGCGTTCCGGGCTTTCGACCGCCAGCCGAAGAAGGACGTCCAACGTGCTCGGGTCCGCCCAGTGCGCATCTTCGAGAACGAGGAGGGTCGCCCTGTCGTCGGAGCCGCCCGTGAGCAGCCTGACCAGCGAGGCGAGAAGCGCCCCCCGCCGCTCCGCGCTTGGCGGTGCGGTCGAGCGGGTCACGCCGGCGAGCACGCCGATATCCGCCGCCGCCGGGTCGCCATGCAGATCGAGCGAGCGAAGGTAGCCGGTCAGCCGCTCCTCCCTCGTGCGCGCCCCTGTCACAGCGGCCAACCCGCCCGCGAGCCGGATATGTTCGGCGATCGGGCCAAAGGCCGTGTCGGCGGCGAAGCGCGAGCACTGCAGCAGCGTCCGTTGCGGCGCCTCAGCGTCGAGTTCCCGCGCCATGGCTTCGACCAGCCGCGATTTGCCGATGCCCGGCTCCCCGCGGATCACCGCGACCTGGCCTTCCCCCCTGTCTGCGAGGCGCCAAAGGCCCAGAAGCAGGTCAAGTTCGCGCTCCCGTCCGACCATGCGGCCGATCTGCCCCGAATGGCGTGCGGCGAAGCGGCTCTCTGCGATGCGCTCGCCCGTCAGCGCACGTGCGCCGGCTGTGGAAGGCGCGGGGGACTCCTCAAAACCGAACGCTGGCTCCAGGAGCGCGCGCGCCCGGCCAGAGACGAGGATCTCGCCCGCGCGCGCGCCGGCGGCGAGGCGAAGCGCTTCATCCGGCGCCCTGCCGATGAAGCGCCCGGCTCCGGGTTCGGCGATGACTTCGCTGGTCGCCACGCCGAGGCCGATGGCGATCTCCTCGCCCCGCGCGATGTCCACGATCGCCGCCGCGACGCGGGCTGCGCGTTCTGCGGCGTCCTCCATCGCTCGCGGCCACCCGAAGACGCAAACATAGGCGAGCGAGGCCGCGCGGTCGCAGGTTCCACCGAATTTGGAGGCGAGATCGCCGACGAGCGCGCCGAGCCGATGCAGTCTTTCGGCAATGGCCTCCGGGTCCGCGTCATTTTCGGCGCGATCCGGCGAAAGCGCGATGGCGACCACTGTGATTTGCCGGCGTTCCGCCAAATCTTCAGGTGCTGGCGTCGCTGCGGCGCCGACAGGGGACTGCAAGTTCTGCGCGAAGGGCGGCGCCACGGGCGCGAAGGCGCCGGAGCGCTCGGAAATTTCCGCAGCGAGGCGTGTCGTCTCCTCGGACGGTCGAGCGCTGAGGTCGTGAGCGAGTCGGAATACGAACTCGTGATGAAGCTCCTCCGCCGCCGCGATCCTGCCCATCCGCGCAAGCGCCGACATCCTGAGGCGCAGCGCCGCCTCGTCGAACGGGTCGAGCCGGGACAGCCGCTCGGCGCTGTCGGCGAGGGCGGCGAAGTCTCCGCTTCGCTCCGCAGCTTCCGCCGCGTCGCGAAGGACCCGGCCGCTGGCTTGGCGGATCGTCTCGCGCTGCCCGGCGATCCAGTCGTCCAACTCCGCCGAGCCGCCATCCCAACCCGCGAGCAGTTCGCCATTCACGAGAGATTGAGCGCCATGGCCGCCCGAAAGAATCTCCGCCGCGTCCGACCAGACCAGCGCGGGGCTCACGCTGATCGCCATCGATGTCGCGATCAGCGGCTCCGGCGTCACATCTTCGAACACCCGGCGGAGCCGGTAGATCGTCTGGCGCAATGAGCCACGGGCCTGCGGCTCGCCCCGCCCGCCCCAGAACAGCGATGCGAGCCGCGCGCGGGAAATTGGCGCGCCCGGCTCCAGGGCGAGCGCGGCGAAAAGCAGAGCAGAATGGCGCGTCGGCAGCGCCACCGGCGCACCGTTCTTCCGGATCTCAAGCCCACCGAGCATCCGCACGGTGATCTGGGCGTCGCGAAAATTCGCAGCCATTTGGGCGACCGGTTAAGCGTCAAAGCGCGTTTGTAACGCATTTTTCACGATTGGAGTAGCGCGAGACCGCCCGGCCGGTCGAACGGTGCGACGGATTTGTAACGCCGGATCGCCAAATGCCCCCTGCTGGTCGCGGCGGGGAAACGCCGGACCGGCGCACAGCTTTGAGGCGGAGAACCGACGGGTCGCATTGACGAGCCCGCCTGGATCGATCGCCCGGTCGATTGAAGGAACAGAAACATGCTCAAGGAACAGCCCCAGGCTGGTTTTTCGGGTTTTGGCGCAGATCTGGGCTCGCCGAGCCAGACAATCGCGCCCTTCCCGAGGCGGCGGGCCATACGCAACCCGGCGGTTCACGCCGCCATTCTTCGCGCCGGTGCGAAAATCGCGCGCATCGTTGCCGCGCTCGTGCGCCGCAGGAGGCTGCGGCGCGCCTATGCGGACATCCTCAAGCTGGACGAACGGATGCTCCGCGATATCGGGGTGACCCGCGCGGAAGTGCGCGGACGCGTCGCGCGACTCGATTCGGCGAAGCTCGGCGACGAGCCGCCAAGCATCGCCGCGCAACACCTTTGCGGGAGGAGCCCGGCGCACCGGGCCTGATGCGGCCGGGCCTGATGCGACGGGGGCGGACAAGCCGTGCGCGGAGCGCGGCGGGAACAGCCGAAAGCGAAACAGCGGGCGGATAGCCGACCGCCGAGATATTCAAGGAGACGATCATGTCGATGATAACAGACAAGCAGGGCCACGCCCTCAGCGGCGCCACCTCCGAAGCGGTCGAGCATTACGAGGCTGCGGTTCGCGCATTCAACATCTATCGCGGCGATCCGGTCGCGCTCGCCGACATGGCGCTCGCCGCTGCGCCGCAGTTCGCGATGGCGCATATCCTGAAAGCCTGGCTCCACGCGGTCGCCACCGAACCCGAGGCGGCGCGCGCCGCCGCGCGCTTCGCCGAGATGGCGCGCGCCGTTCCGACCAATGAGCGCGAGCACGCCCATATCGTCGCGCTCGACGCCGTGCTGCGCGGTGAATGGACGGAGGCGGCGCTCCGGCTCGATCGGCATTCGATGGATTATCCGCTCGATCTCGTGGCGCTTCAGATCGGCCATCTCACGGATTTCTTCCGTGGAAACGCCCGCGATCTTCGCGACCGCATCGCCCGCGCAGCGCCTAAATGGTCGCCGACGGTTCCGGGCTTCTCGATCATGCTCGGCATGCGCGCGTTCGGGCTGGAGGAGACCGGCGACTACGCTCAGGCGGAGGCGGTGGGCAAGACGGCGACCGGGATCGAGCCGCTCGACGCCTGGGCGCATCACGCCGTCGCGCACGTGTTCGAGATGCAGGGCAGGGCGGCGGAGGGCGTCGAGTGGATGCGCGCGCGCGAGCCGCACTGGTCCGGCGACGACAACTTCTTCCAGGTCCACAACTGGTGGCACAAGGCGCTTTACCATCTCGATCTCGATCAGCCGGAGGAGGCGCTCGCGCTTTACGACGGACGGGTGCGCAAGGAACGCTCCGCCATCGCGATGGACCTTGTCGACGCGTCCGCCCTGCTCTGGCGAATGTCGATGGCGGGCGTGGATGTCGGCGACCGCTGGATTGAAGTCGCCGACGCCTGGGGCGCTCATGCGGATGGCGAAACCTATCCGTTCAACGACTGGCACGCCGCGATGGCTTATCTCGGCGCCGGCAGACGAGAGGATGTCGATCGCCTCGTCGCGCGCCATCGCGAGGGGGCCGCTTCGGAAGCCGGGAGATGGGCGCGCGAAAGCGGCGTTTCGCTCATCGAGGGTTTCGCCGCTTTTCACGAAGGCGCGTTCGATCAGGCGGTGACGAAGCTGCACGGCGCCCGGCATATCGCCAACAGCTTTGGCGGCAGCCACGCCCAGCGCGACGTGATCGACTGGACGCTCACGGAGGCGGCGATCCGCGGCGGGTTTGGCGGGGCAGCAGAAGCGATCTCGCATGAGCGGGTGGCGTTAAAGCCCCACAGTCCGATCAACCGGCGGTTCCTCGCCCGGGCGGAAGCGATCGGGATCGCGGCGGAGTAGCCGAAGCCGCCGTTTCGGGGCGCGGCTGGACGACGCCGGACGGCGCCGCTGCAAGGCGCGGCCGTCCGGCCAGGATGAAGGATACAGCAGTGAAACATTTCGCCATCATATTTCTCGCGGTCGTCGCCGCGCTCGTGGCCGACGGTCAGGCGCGGGCCGATGAGAGGCGCTCATGCGCGGTCGCCCGGATCGAGGGCGGCGACGCCCGGATCTGGAGTGGCGGCGCATGGCGACCGATCGGCCGCGAGCCGCTCCCGGATGCGGCGGTCAAAGTGGCGACTGGTCCCAATACGAGGCTTGAGATCGCATGTGACGACGGCGTGGTCATCACCATCGGCGTCGCAACCGAAGCAAACCTTGAAGATTTGACCGGCCCTTCAGGCCGGTCCCACAATATCGTCATCCAGCTGATCGACGGCGTGCTAGGCCTCGTCGCGCCGATCAGGACCTGGGCCGGGTTCCATATCCGCACGCCGCTTGCGATCGCCTCGGTCAGGTCTACCGAATGGCTTGTCTCTCACGGGATGGGGGGGCCAGGCGCGATCTTCGTGCGCGAGGGGCGCGTCGCGGTGCGCGCGCTGGGGAGCGCGGCGAAACTCAGCCTCGGGAGCGGCGAAGGCGTCGACATTTCCGCCTCCGGCACGCCCGGCCGGGCCAAGAAATGGGGAGCGGCGCGGGTCGAGGCGACCGGGGCGTTGCTTGGGCTCGGGTGGCGGTGAGCGACGGCGGGCGGCGGCGCGCAGCGCTCGGACTCATCCTTTGCGCGCTCCTGGCGACGTTCGTGCTGGCGGGGGCGCGGCTCATGCTTCGCGACCCGGTGTCGGAAGCAATCGAGAGCCGCCTGCTGGATCTCAGGTTTCGGCTCCGCGGGCCCTGGCCTCCGATCGAAGATATTGTGATCGTCGCCGTCGACGAGGCGGCGGCGAACGCTTTCAGCGGCCCCGCCGCGCTTCGCGCGGCGATTGCGAAAGCGCTGCCAGGGATGCTCGAGGGCGGAGCGCGCGCCGTCGCGGTAGATCTTCTCTTCGTCGATCCATCGCCGGCGGACGGCGCGCTCGGCAGGGCGCTTTCCGCGAGCGGCCGGCTGGTGACCGCTTTCGCGGCGGTGAACGAGGTGAAGGGGTTCAGCTCCCTCGCACCTGAGACGGAGGCGGCGCTCGACCGCTCGGAGTTTCCGATCGTCGTCGGACGCTCCGCCGCCAGCGCTCCATCCGGCTATGTATTGCCGGTCGTCGGGATCGCGGGCGCCGCCCTGCTCGGCCATGTCAATATCCGCCGCTCCCGCGACCGTATCGCGCGCGAGATCCCGCTGGCGATCCCCGGTCCCGAAGGGCGCCTGCTTCCGGCTCTTCCGCTGCTCGCCGTTGCAGTCGCGGAGGGGAAGGAGCTGCGTCTCTTCACCGGCGCAAAGGTGGAGATCGGCGCGCGTTCGATCGCTGTCGACCGTGCGGAGACAATCATCATCGATCATGTCGGCGGGCGAGGCGCGATTCCAACTTTTGGGCTTCTGGACGCGCTGGAGGGAAGGGCGCCGGCGGACGCGTTTCGAAACAGGATCGTCTTTATAGGCGCCACGGCGGAAAGCTACCGCGACACTTATGCGACCCCTTTCGGCGCCGATATCGCCGGCGTTGAACTCCTCGCCAATGTCGCGGCGGGCCTGCTCCACGACCGGACGATCGGACGGGACGCTGGCGCCGCCGCCGCCTCCGTGGCGCTTGCCCTTCTCCTCTGCGCGGCTGTCGCCGGCGCCGCCCTGCCGGCATCGCCAATTGTCGCTACCGTCTTCAGCGGCGTCATGGCGCTTTTCGGTCTCGCAGTCCTTCAGGTCGCCTTTGCGGCGGCGGGCGTGTGGCTCGACGCGGTCATGACGATTGGCGGGCTTGTGTTCGGCGCGGCCGCGGCTGCGGCCGGGCGGATGGCGGCGAGCCGACGCGAATCGGAAGTGATGTGCGTAGAACGCGCCAATCTGTCCAGTTTCGTTGCGCCCGCGCTGGTCGATCGTATCGCTCGCGACGGGGCGAAAGGATTTGGTCGCCAACGCCAGATGGCCGCGGCGCTGTTCGTCGATCTTGTCGGTTTCACCCGTCTCGCAGAAAATGCGTCGGGCGAGGCGCTCACCGATTTCGTCGCCGCGCTGCATCAGTATTTCGAGACGATCAGCGCGTCGCACGAAGGGGTGGTCGTCGATTTCCAGGGCGATGGCGCGCTCATCGTCTTCGGCCTGCCCGAGCCGCGCGATGGCGACGCGACGCGCGCGCTGCGTTGCGCGGAGGCGTTCGTGAGCGGGTCTGGCGCGCCGGCGCCTCCGTCCGACATGCCGATCCGGCTTCGCGCTTCGGTGCATTACGGGCCGGTCGTCGCGGCCGTGCTTGGAGGTCGTAGCCAGTCCGTCGTTTCACTTGCGGGGGACACCGTGAACATCGCCGCGCGGCTCCAGGACGCGGCGCGAGAAGCGCGATGTCGCCTGGTGACAACGCGCGAGACGCTGGACGCTGCGGGCGGTGTGGCGGACCGGGGCTATATCCTGATGGGAAGACAGGTCATACGCGGCCGATCCAGTGAAACCGAGATCTGGCGCTGGGCGGGCCCCGTGGAGACTGCTCAGAGTTGATCTCGAAGGTCATTGCGAGCGTGCCTGAGAGTTGTCCCGGCATGAAACCCACGGGAACTTTCATCCGCTCAAACATGGTGCGCTGGGGCCATGTCGCCGCTCTG
>JBBDTD010000153.1:0-6803 GCA_040904645.1 Paracoccaceae bacterium | reverse complement strand
TCGTAATCCTTGAGTCGCTGATGCAGGAGTTGAAGCTTCTCCAACGCCAGCCTCTGGGCGACATCGTCGTCCAGCGCCCCCGCAGCGATCAGTTCCCGGTATCTGGAAAGCGGTCCATCAGCCATGTCTCACCTCCGAATTGCGGCCAAAGAGCCCGGAACGCCGCCGCGCCGCAAGTAGCGGCGAGCGCCAAATCAAACGCCGCCCCTGCGAAGAGGCGGCGCTGAATTTCAGTCAGCCTGACGCGCGCGGCGCTCAGCCCGGATTGTCGACCACGATATAGGTCACGTTCGAGCCGCTATATTGCGGCTGATACCAGGTCCCGCCGCAATTCCGATAGGCGATGCCGGTATAGGTGTAGTTGGTGCAGCTTGGCGGCAAGGTGCTGACGACCGCCCCGATCGCGACCGCGGTCGCGACCCCAGCGACGAACGCGCCCCCGCCACCATAGCCATAACGATGATCGACATCGATATCGACATGGCGCGACCGGTCGATGTCCCGATTTACGTTACGGTTTACGTTGCTGTCCCGGTTCACATTGTTGTTCCGGTTGACGTTCTGGTTGCGGTTGGCGCCATTGCTGACGTTCTGGCGTCCACTGCTCCGCACCTGGCCGCCGCCGCCTCGTCCACCGCCCCGGGCTCCGCCCCCGCGCCCCCCTCCACCGCGTCCTCCCCTGGCTTCGACAGGAGTCGGGGCGAGCGTCATCACGATCGGCGCGACGGCGACGATGGTGACGGCGAGTTTGGTGACCACAGGCGTGGCCGGAAAGGCCAGCGCGAGGGAGGCGATCGCAGATAGCAGGATGCGCATGTCAAGGTCTCCGATCTATTCGGCGGCTTTGGTCGTTTCGAAAGGAATCGCGGTTGCGTCCTCCGGAGCGACGAAGGTGAATCGGGAATCAGCGAATTCGGCTACAGGCGTCACTTCCACGGTCGCCTGAAAGACCGGGTGCGCCTCATCGGTCAGATCGACGATCATGTAGCCGCAGGGCAGCCCGGCCTCGGAATCCTCGATCCAGACCTGCCAGTCGACGTTCTCCTGACGGAACGCGTACTGGTCGCAGACCCGGTCGCCGAACTGCGCCTGGCCGACATAGCGCGCGGCGGTGATCGCCTCGAACTGCGACGGGTCGAGCCCCCAGAGGAACAGATCCGCCAGCGGCACTTGATAATCATATTTTTCGGCCGCATCGACGATCATCTCCGCGTTCGTGCCGGAGAAATCGACCATGGTGTAGAAGCGGATCTCCGGCGCCCAGAGCGTCGCCTGCTCGCCGTTAAAATAGAAAATCCGTTGCCGTTGCGGCGAAGAGCGCTCGACGCGCAGGCCTTTCGGCTTCTGGGCTTCGATCGAGACCTGCTCGATGATGGCGGTCTTCTCGCCGGATTCGAACGCTTCCTCCCAGATCAGGTTCGCCTTGACGGAGAACGCGGTCAGATCGCGCAGCTTCGCGCCCATGTCCGTCATCGCCTGAATCGCTTCCGGTTCGACCGCGGGCGGATCTTCCACCGCGGGGGAAGGAGCGGCGGACTGGGCGAGGACCGCGCCGGCGGCGCATGACAGGCTTAAAGCCGCCGCCGCCGATAGCCTCAGACCGCGAACCAGAATCTCGTTGACCATGATTTGCCTCTCGTATTTCGACTGCGCCGACCGGCGTTCGCCCCGCCCGCACGACATATCATTCGCCAGCCGACGTGCCTCGCGGAACACTACTCCAAGAAGAAACCCACACAACGTAATTTTTTGAGGCGCCAACGCCCGCCGCACCTTTGCGCCCCCCCCTTGTCAGCCGTCGCCCGATCGGCCCGGACGCTCGGCTCATCCGGAGGGTGTAAAGCGCCGCGCGGAGAGAAAAACCGGGCGCGGCAGGGCGCAAGCGCACTTGCAACCATCCGAAAGCTGACCCATCATCCTTCCGCCTCAATGAGGCTTGGGGCGTGACGGGACGGACCGAGAAGATCCCTGCGCCATAGGAAACATCAGATTATGGGAGACTCCCCGATGCTCAATCGACGCCAGCTTGGCGCCGCCGCCGTTCTCGCCTTCGCCGGCCTCGCCGGCGCGGCGCTTCCCGCAGCCGCCGAATACCCCGAACGACCCATCACGCTGATCGTGCCTTGGGGCGCCGGCGGCGGCACGGATGCGACCGGCCGCATGGTCGCCATCCTCCTCGAAAAGGAACTCGGCCAGCCCGTCAACGTCGTCAACCGCACCGGCGGCTCCGGCGTCGTCGGCCACTCCGCCATCGCGACGGCGGCGCCTGACGGCTATACGCTCGGCGTCGTGACCGGTGAAATCGGCATGATGCACTGGGCCGGCCTCACTGAACTGAGCGGCGTGGATTACACGCCGATCGCGCTCTACAACGCCGATCCGGCCGGCGTTCAGGTCCGCGCGGATTCCGAATGGGAAACGGTCGAAGACGTTCTGGAGGCGGTCAAGGCCAATCCCGGTGAGCACAAATCCTCCGGCACCGGTCAGGGCGGCATCTGGCATCTCGCCATCGCCGGCCTGCTGAACACCGCCGGCATCGACGCCTCCGCCTCCCCCTGGGTGCCTTCGCAGGGCGCGGCTCCGGGCCTTCAGGAGCTCGTCGCCGGCGGCGTCGACATCGTCCCGGTTTCGGTGGTCGAGGCCTCCGCGCTGATTGACGCCGGCAAGGTGAAATCGCTCGCGGTCATGAACCCGGAGCGGCTTCCCGGATTCCCGGACATTCCGACGCTGAAAGAAAGCGCCGGAATCGACTGGGCCGCCGCAGCCTGGCGCGGCATCGCCGGCCCGAAGGGCATGCCCGAAGATGTCGTCGCCAAGCTGGTCCCTGCGATGGAGGTGGTCTACAACTCCGCTGAATTTCAGGAGTTCATGAAAGGCCGCGGCTTCGGACTCGTCTGGCGCGGCGGGGCCGACTACGCGAAATGGATGGCGGACGACGACGCCGCCATGGGCACGGTGATGAAGGCCGTCGGCATCGCGAAGGAATGAGGCGGACGGGCGGAAGGGCATCGCGTCCTTCCGCCCGGACACGACGCCAACGCGCCCCTCACAGCCAGGCACTTACAACATGCGCTTCAACGACGCCGTGATCGGGTTGGTCCTGATCGTCTTCGCAATCGCCGAGATCGCCTACACGCAGACCTTTCCGCGGCTTTACGGGCAGGATTACGGGCCCGACCTCTTTCCGATCCTGATCGGCGTCGGTCTGATCGTCTGCGGCGTCATTCTTGTCGCGCAGGGGATCGCCGCGCGCGGGACCTCACCCGCCATGCTGCTGGGCGACTGGGCGCAGGATCGGCGAAAGTTGACCAATCTCTTCCTGCTGATCGCCAGCGTGCTGATCTACATCCTGTTTTCGACCGCCATCGGCTTCATCCCGCTCTCGCTCCTGATCCTGACGGTGCTGATGATCCGCCTCGGAACCAGCGCCATGCTGAGCGTCGCTGTCGCTGTCGCGGCGACGTTCTTCATTCATACGATGTTCGCGAAGCTGTTGCTGGTGCCGCTGCCCTGGGGCGTCCTGCTCCCGATCGCATGGTAGGAGAGACGCCGTGGGAGTGATATACGAAGCCTTCCTGCTGATCACCGAGCCCTATACGCTCGGCGTCATGCTTCTGGCCGCGATTTTCGGCCTTTTCGTGGGCTCCATGCCGGGTTTGACGGCCACGATGGCGGCGGCGCTTCTGATCCCGTTCACCTTCTTCATGGATCCGGTGCCCGCCATCGCCATCGTCGTCACCGCGGTCGCCATGGCGATCTTCGCCGGCGACATTCCCGGCGCGCTGCTGCGAATTCCCGGCACCCCCGCCTCCGCCGCCTATTGCGACGAATCCTACGCCATGACCCGCAAGGGGCTGGCGCAGCGCGCGCTCGGCATATCGCTCGTCACCTCGGTGATCGGCGGGTTGACCGGCTCGGTCGTCCTTTCGCTCAGCGCCCCGGCGCTGGCGGAGTTCGCGATCCAGTTCTCCTCCTTCGAATATTTCTGGCTGGCCTGCCTCGGTCTTTCCTGCGCCGTCATCATCTCCACCGGATCGACGATCAAGGGCGTCGTGTCGCTGATGATCGGTCTCTTTGTCGCTACGATCGGCATAGACATCACCGCCGGGCATCCGCGCTTCACCTTCGGCAGCGTGGAGCTGATGGGCGGCATCAGCTTCATTCCGGCTATGATCGGCATGTTCGCTATCTCGGAGATCCTACGCTATTTCATCGCCAAGCCGGTCGACACCTCGCATATCGAGCAGCAACCGGGCGGCAGCGTCTTTCGTGGGCTCTGGCCGATCCTGAAGAAATACAAGCTCAACATCGTCCGCGGCAGCAGCATCGGCGCGATCATCGGGATCCTGCCGGGCGCCGGCGCCGATATCGCCGCATGGATCAGTTTCGCGATCTCGAAGAAATTCTCGAAAGAGCCGGAAAAATTTGGCACCGGGCATCCCGAAGGGCTGGTCGACGCCGGCTCCGCCAATAACGCCAGCCTCGCGGGCGCCTGGGTGCCGGCGACGGTGTTCGGCATTCCGGGTGATTCGATCACCGCGATCGTCATCGGCGTGCTCTACATGAAGGGCATGAACCCGGGCCCGATGGTTTTCCTGAACAACCCCGAGCTGATCTACGCCGTGTTCATGTCGTTCTTCATCGCCAATCTCGCGCTCCTGCCACTCGGATTCGGGGCAATCAAATTGTCGCGGCAGATCCTGAAGATCCCGCAGCAAGTGCTGATGCCGGTGATCCTGATATTCTGCATCGTCGGCTCTTTCGCGATCAACAACACCGTCTTCGGCGTCACCGTCATGCTGGTCTTCGGGCTCCTCGCCTTCGTGATGGAGGAGAACGGCTTCCCCGTGGCGCCGGCGATCCTCGGCATCGTTCTCGGCGGCATGCTGGAGGACAATTTCATGTCCTCGATGATCAAGGCGGATGGGGATATCCTCGGCTTCTTCTCCCGCCCCATCTCCGCGACGCTTGGGATCGTCACGCTCGCGATCTGGATCCTGCCGCTCGTCGCGGCCTATCTCCGGCGCCGGCGGCGGCTCGCCGCCGACTGAGGGGCGCAGCGCCGCTGTTTTCATGCGCTTTTCCGGTATGGCGGCTTTGCGCCCCGCGCGAATATCTGTATCGTTCCCGCAGCCGCATCTCTGGCGAGACCCCGCATTCGCGCGGGGCGCGGGTCTAGGGGGAGCCGAAATGGCCAGCACTACTGGGGGCAAACGCCCGCTTTCACCACATCTCACCATCTATCGACCACAGATCACCTCGATCATGTCGATCTTCCACCGCGCGACGGGGTGCGCGATGGCCGGATCGATGGCGCTGATCGTCTGGTGGCTGCTCGCCGCCGCGACAGGGCCGGAGCATTTCGCCTTTGTCGACGGGCTTCTGACCAGCTGGATCGGTGTTCTGGTGCTGCTCGCCTCCGCCGCCGCATTCTTCTACCATTTGCTGAACGGCATCCGGCACATGTGGTGGGATATCGGCAACGGATTCGAGATAGCGCAGGTCACCGCATCCGGCGTGGCCGTGATCTGCGGCGCAGGCGCGCTGACCCTGCTTCTTCTTTTCATCGCGACGTGAGGGCGACATGAGCTTTCTTACCGACCGCTCCCGCGCCACCGGCCTCGGCTCCGCCAAGGAAGGCACCGATCATTTCTGGGGCCAGCGGATCACCGCCATCGCGCTGATCCCGCTCGGGCTTCTCTTCATCTTCCCGTTCGCGATCACGGTCGGCGACGGGTATGAAGCGGTGATCGCGCTCTATTCCAACCCGCTTCACGCCATCGTCGCCGGGCTCTTCATCATCGTCGCCTTCAACCATCTCCGCCTCGGCGTGCAGGTGGTGGTGGAGGATTACGTGCATGGCGGCATGAGCGCCGCGCTTTTGATCGCCAACACGCTTTTTTGCACGCTCTTCGCGTTCGGCGGCCTTTTCGCGGTCGCCAAGATCGCCTTCGCGGGCTGAACCGCGCTGCATATCTGAGGACCGGAACCATGGCCGCTTATGAATTCACCGATCATGAATATGATGTCGTCGTCGTCGGCGCCGGCGGCGCCGGGCTGCGCGCGACGCTCGGCATGGCCGAACAGGGCTTGAGGACCGCTTGCGTCACCAAGGTTTTCCCAACCCGATCCCACACTGTCGCGGCGCAGGGCGGCATCGCCGCCTCGCTCTCGAACATGGGGCCGGACCATTGGCAGTGGCACCTTTTCGATACGATCAAGGGCTCCGACTGGCTCGGCGACACGGACGCGATGGAATATCTGGCGCGCGAGGCGCCGAAAGCCGTCTATGAGCTGGAGCATTACGGCGTGCCGTTTTCGCGCACCGAGGACGGGCGCATCTATCAGCGCCCCTTTGGCGGCCACATGACCGAATTCGGCGACGGCCCGCCGGTGCAGCGGACCTGCGCCGCCGCCGACCGGACCGGCCACGCCATCCTCCACACGCTCTATGGCCAAAGCCTTAAGAACAACGCCGAGTTCTATATCGAGTATTTCGCCCTCGATCTGATCATGACCGAGGATGGCGTCTGTCAGGGCGTCATCGCCTGGAAACTCGACGACGGCACGCTGCATCGCTTCAACGCGAAGATGGTGGTGCTGGCGACGGGCGGCTACGGGCGCACCTATTTCTCCGCCACGTCGGCGCATACCTGCACCGGCGACGGCGGTGGCATGGTGGCGCGCCAGGGCCTCGCGCTGCAGGACATGGAGTTTGTGCAGTTCCACCCGACAGGCATTTTCGGCTCCGGCTGCCTGATCACCGAGGGCGCGCGCGGCGAAGGCGGCTATCTGGTCAATTC
>JBBDTD010000152.1:35582-37874 GCA_040904645.1 Paracoccaceae bacterium | reverse complement strand
CGGCACCATGACCAAACCGCTCCACGCCGGGCGGGCCGCGCAATCCGGCGTCATCGCAGCGCGACTCGCGGACCGGGGCTTCACAGCCTCGCCCGACGCGCTTGAACACCGCACCGGGTATCTGAGCGCCCTTTCGCCTTCCGGCAAGCCGTCGCTTGAGGAGCGTGACCATCAGCTTGGCCGCGTCTGGCGGATGGAGGCGCTTGGCGTCAACATCAAGCGCTACCCGGTCTGCTACTCCACCCACAGGGCCATCGACGCGATACTGGACGTGGTGGAGCGGCGCGACCTGAAGCCAGGCGACGTGCGCGAAATTCGCGTCGGCGCGGGCGCCCCAGAGTTGCTGATGCTCCGCAATCACCAGCCGAAAACCGGTCTTGAGGCGAAATTCTCCATGGAGTTCGCCATGGCGAGCGCGCTCGTCGCGCGAAGTGTCGGCCTTGCGGAACTCAGCGATGAATTCGTCCGTCGGCAAGACGTGATCGACGCGATGGCGAAAGTCACCAGCACAGCGATCCATGACAGCATCGCGGGCATGCCGGATTCCGAGCCGGATACGGTGGAGGTCGAGCTTGTGAGCGGCGAGGTCCTCCACACCGACCCGGTGAAATTCGCGCGCGGCGGCTGGCAGAACCCGCTTTCTCCGGCGGATCTGAAACAGAAATTCATGGATTGTGTGGGCGGTGCGCTTTCCGGGCGGCCCGCCGATGCAATGTTCGCCCGACTAGCCGGAATGCGGCAAGCCGCGAACCTGCGCGACCTCGACCTCACCACCCCAGTCACCGCCGACCGCCGCTCAGCCTGAGTGGAACGTTCCCGGTGACAAGAACCATCCAGGCCATGAAAAATCCACCTGACGAACAGGTTCCCGCGCTTTATCACCGGCGCATCGGCGATATTCTGGTGACCGCTGTCTCCGACGGCTATCTCGACGCGCCCTACGAGGTTTTCAACAACGCCGGGCAGGCCGAGGTCGACGCGGCGCTCGGCCACAGCTTCGGGCGCGCGCCGCCTCGGATCTCGGTGAATTGCTTTTTGATCCGTCATGGCGGCCGCGTCGCGCTGGTCGACACCGGCTCCGCCGCGACGATGGGGCCGACCCTCGGCCGCCTGCCGGAGACCATGGCCGCTGCGGGCGCGACGATGGACGATGTGGATACGGTTCTCCTCAGCCACATGCACCCGGATCACTCCAACGGCCTCACCAGCCCGGCGGGGGAGCGGCGCTTCCGGAACGCGGAGATCGTGGTTTCCGAGACAGACCTGAACCATTGGCGCGACGACGGCGCGATGGCCCGCGCGACCGAGCGCCAGCGCACCCGATATTTCGAAAGCGCCCGCTTTCAGATCGCCCCCTATCAGGACCGGCTGAAAGGCGCGCGGGGGGAGGTGTTTCCCGGCGTCACCGCCATGGCCGCGCCCGGCCACACGCCAGGGCACACGGCCTATCTGGTGTCGTCGGGCGACGAATCCCTGCTGATCTGGGGCGATGTCTGCCACGTGCCGGAGGTGCAGCTCCGCCGGCCAGAGGTCACGATGGTTTTCGACAGCGACCCCCAGCAAGCTGTGGCCACCCGCCGCCGGATCCTCGACATGACCGCTGTGGACCGGCAACTCGTCGCCGGGATGCATCTGCATTTTCCGGGCTTCGCCCGGGTCCGCGTCGCAGGCGACGGCTTCGAAGCGATCCCGGAAAGCTGGGCCTTCATCATGTGATGGCGCGCCCAAGCCGCCGCCTCATTGCGGCGCCCGCCGGCGGCGCCTATGCTCGCGGCCTGGCGTTGCGGTTTGTGGGACGAGGGCGAAATGACAGGCGAGGCGGATACGCCAACGGGCGCGACCGGGCCCTGGGCGCCCCGCGCGGCGGCGCCTTCGGGCGCCTCGGAAGCCGGCGTTTCGCGCCCGGTCTATGGCGGATCGCGCGGGCGCGCCTTCTGGCTGGCGCTTTCACGCATGGCGCTGACCATCATGACGCTTGGCGTCGCGCGATTCTGGATGCTGACCCGGCTCCGGCGGCATTACTGGTCCTCGATCCAGATCGACGACGCGCCACTGGAATATACCGGCCGCGCCATCGAGAAACTGACCGGATTCCTCGTCGCCGTCGTCGTGCTGGCGATCTATCTTCTCGTCGTCAATCTCGGGTTGGCTTTCGTCGGGCTCTCGTGGTTCCAGGGTAATCCGCTGGCGCTTCAGGCGCCGCTGGTCGCGCTGCTGCCGCTGATCTTCTGGGCGCGCTATCGAGCGCGGCGCTACATCATGGCCCGGACCCGATGGCGCGGCGTGCGCGTA
>JBBDTD010000152.1:0-35572 GCA_040904645.1 Paracoccaceae bacterium | reverse complement strand
GCTCGCGCCCGGCGCGTGGGGATATACCGGGCGGGCGCTTTTCTGGTGGGGCGCGACGCTGACAAGCCTCGGCTTCCTCTACCCGCTCATGCAGATCAAGATGGCGCGCTTCAACGCATCGCGCAGCTATTTCGGTGATTTGCGGTTTGAACAGCAGGGCGGCTGGGGGCGGCTGCTTCTAAGCTGGCTCTGGTTCTGGGCGCCGCTGGCGGCGTGCGGGGCATTCATCGCCGCCGCCATCGCCGGGGTCGGCGGCGGCGGCGGCGCGGCGGCGTCTGGGCCGGATTTCTTCGGCTCAAACCTTTTCGACGCCTCGCATATCCCGGCCGGTGGCGCCTGGCTTATCGTTCTCGCACCGTTCTGGCTTCTCTTCGCCCTGGCCCGGCATCAGGTCTTCAGCTTCCGCTATCTGACGGGCGGCAAACGTCTTGGCGGGCTCACCGGGTTCAGCTCCCGGCTCGGCGTCGGCCGGGTGATCTGGATCCACGCCTCGGGCTGGTTCGCCGCCGGCCTCGGCGGCGCGCTCGCCGGGCTGCTTTCCTTTCTCGTCGGCTTCGGGGCTTTGGGGGCCGGCGGCGCGGAGCGCGATGTGCTGGGCCAGCTTGCCGAGGGCGAGCTTCCCGCGCTTTCCGGCGTCATCGCGCTCTTCTTCGCGGCGCTCGCCTATCTGCCTGCGGTTGCGGTTTTCGTCGCGTTGAGGCACGCGTTCATCGTGCATCCGATGCTGCGGGCGGTGACCGCCTCGCTCACGATCCACGACCTCGCGGCCGCAGCCCGCGCGCGCCAGCGCGACCATGACGAACAGGCGGAGGCCGGCGGCTTCGCCGACGCGCTCGGCGCAGATATCGGAGGGGCTTTCTAATGACGGCGCTGGCGAAATATGAGCTTCTCGAAGCGCCGGGCCGTTACTTCGACGGCGCCACCGCAGCGGCGCGCGAGGTCGTCGTCAGGTTCGGCGACGCCTCCCTGATCCTGATGACGGCGGACGACACCCCCATCACGCACTGGTCGCTGGCCGGGCTTCGCAATGTCGGCGGCGGGGCCGGCGCGCTGTCGCTGACCCCCGATCACGAAAGCGATGAGCGACTGCTGATCACGGACGAATACATGACCGCCGCGATCCGAGCGGTTTGCCCCTCGCTTTCCGAGCGGCGAAAAACGCCGGGCCCGCGCTGGCGCAAGGCCGCGCTCTGGGCGGCGGCGGCGCTTGGCTCGATCTACCTCATCATCTTCCATCTCGCGCCCGCGCTGTCGGATCAGCTGGCGGAGCTGATCCCGCCCGAAGCCGAAATCGCGATGGGGGAAGAAATGGCCCGTCAGTTCGCCTCGTTCATCGCAGAAGGGGAGCCGCGCTTTTGCGGCGAAGGCGGGGGCCAGGGCGGCCTCGCGCTCCAGAAGCTTGTCCGACGCGTCTCCACCGGAGCTGACGCGCATGTGCCGCTGACCGTGCGGGTTTTCGATCATCCGATGGTCAACGCCTTCGCGCTGCCGGGCGGGCAGATCCTGCTCTTTCGCGGCATGATCCGGGCGGCGGACAGCCCCGAGGCCGTGGCCGGCGTGCTGGCGCATGAAATCGGGCACGTCGCGGCGCGGGATCCGACGCGGCTGACGCTGCGCTCGGCCGGCACGGCCGGGCTGATCGGCCTCCTGCTCGGCGATTTCACCGGCGCGACGGTTACTGTCGCGCTGTCGGAAGCGCTGCTCCGTTCCGGCTATCAGCGCGACGCGGAGACGACGGCGGACGGCTTCGCCGCACGGCTGCTGGCCCGAGAAGGGCTGCCAACCACCCCGCTCGCCGGTTTCTTTCTCTCGCTGAAGGCGCAGTCCGGCGGCGGCGCTGCGCTTTTCTCGCATCTGTCCTCCCACCCCGACCTCGACGGGCGGACGCAGGCGATGCGCGACGCCGACACGATAGGCGACGCCCCGTACGAGCCGGCGCTGACCGATCAGGAATGGGTCGCGTTGCGGAACATCTGCCGATAGGCGCCCGATACGGGTTCTCGGGGAGAGAGACGCAGCGCCACCGCCGCATCAGATCGTGTATCAAAAAAGCAGATTCACGCAGGCCGCCCTGAGGTTCAAGATGTGTCGGAGCTCACACCGCAACCTCCCGCTGAAATGCAATAGCAATTTACAGCTTTACTGCCATACAGGCGCCCATTATGAATTTAATCAATGTGGAATGGACTTTGTGTAAAATTGCAACTTGTGAATACACCACCCTAGCTTGTTCAACTTTTGGTTGTTGTCTCTGGATAAGGTCTGGGTGTTCCGTTTGGTTGCGCGTCACGATGTTCGGAATTCCACATTGTGGATCGACCTCCCGCAGGGCGGGATAATTCTGGGGATATGACATGAACATGAAGTTTCTCGCGGCTGCAGCAGTTCTGGCCGCAGCCTCCATCGTGGGTTCGGCGAGCGCCGCTACGCTCAACAGCTCGATGACCACCACCGGCTCATTCGATCTGAAGATCTACAACTTCGACGCCGGCGGAAGCGCCGACGCCGCCGCCGCCACCGAGGCCAACATCGCCGCTCAGGCCGGCAATCTGGTGTTCAGCGGCACGTATACCGGCGATCTCAGCTTCTTCCTCGACACACCAGGTGGCGCGCCGACGATCGCCGAGTTCCTCGCCACCGGAGGCGGCTCGCTGATCGGCTTCTCGGGCGCCAACTTCAACGACCTGATCCTCAGCGACGGCGCAGGGAGCAGTGATCCCGTGTTCGGGACCACCACTTTCTTCGACTTCTCCGCGGAGATCACAAGTTCGCTTTTCGGCACCGTCACCCATGACGACGGCATCTCGCTGCTCGACGATGGCGTAACCGTCGCTTCTTCTGCGCCGCCGACCACCGTCCTGGACACTGACTACGCGTTCAACGGCGGCGTCTTCCGGCTGATCTACGCCGCCGCCAATGGCGATCCTTCGGTTCTGAATGTCGACGTTCAGGCCGTGCCGCTCCCGGCGACGCTCTTCCTGATGCTCGGGGCGCTCGGCGGCCTCGGGGTGATGTCGCGCCGTCGGCGCGCCGCCGCCTGACTGACGAATCGAGCCGGCGTTTTGGCGCCGGCCCCAACATGATGAACGCCGGCGTCTTCGACGCCGGCGTTTGCTTTTCCGGCCTTCACACCGGCCCCGCTCTCAAACACGCGTTCAGGCAGTTTCAGGGCGGCCGCCCTGTTCAGACTTCGCCCGCGCATTCGCTACCCGCCGGGTAGTTGCTCCTGATCGCGGATTCCAGCGCGCCGACCGGTTCCGCGCAATGCGGCCGCACGAACGGCGTGATCTGCACCAAGCCGCGGAGAAGCGTCTGCCGGGCGCGACCATGAAGAGGCCAGGTTCGGAAAAGAGCTATGGCTCCCCGATCCCGAGCGAGGTCTCGCCGCGCGGAGTCGAAATACAAAGCCCCCGTTCGCCGGCTTTCGCCAGCAGCAGTCATATGCGCCGCGGCGCGCGTCGGCGCCGATCTTCACGGCCATGGCGCGCGCGGTCCTCACCGTCAGAACTGACAGCGATGGTCCCGACGCCGCTCGCTTCGGAATCGGCGGCGCGTTTCTGGAATTCCGTCAGATACGTGGCGCAGAGCGGACGGCGAAGACCGCGATAGACGCAGATCACCGTGCCGCGTTCGGCCGCTTCCCTGGAAAGACCGAACGCGCCATGGTCAATCGTCGGCAAGGTCAGGTCGGGTGCTTTCTTCCGGGGTAAAAGCATCGGTTCACCAATCCGGGGCGATGAGGCGCCGAAGGTTTATAGCGAAGACCCCAAGAGAAGCTTCCGCTCCGCCAACCACTTTTCCGCAATTGGCCAGAGACCACGCCGCGAAATCGGCGCGCCGCCCCGCCAACATCCGCTCAGCGAATAAACTGATCGACGTAATCTTCGCCCAATCCGACCGAAGCATAATGCGCACGGCAATTGTCGATCTTGGTGAAGACATCCTCGTAGCCGAGGAATCCGCCCTGCGGATCGACATAATACATCACGCCGTTCACCTGGAAGAATGTGATCATTTCCTCCACGTCCTCAGGGACATAGAGCGTATGCGTCTCGCCCGGCGGCTCGAAAACATAAGACCCGGCCTCGGCCGTCCAGTCATGCTCCAGATAGCGCCAGCGGCCTTTCAGCACGAAGCCATGCACCTGCTGGGGGTGGCGGTGGCGCGACAGCACCCCGGCCTTGCGCACGCGTAGAAGGTTGGTCCAGTAGCCTTGGCTGCGGTTCAGGCAGAGCGGGCGAAACCAGACATTCTCCGCCTGCGGCACCCAGACCCGTTCATCCTCGGGGATAGCCTGCGGGACGACGATTTCCTCCAGCGCCTCTTTCGGGAAAGGCAGCTGGTAAGGCGTCATCGGATCGACGTCTTCTTTCTCTAGCGGCATGGTCTGCTCCTTTGATTCAGATTGCGGCGTAGCCGCCATCGACCGGCATGATGGCGCCGGTCACGAAGCCCGCCTTTTCCGACAGAAGCCACGCGACCATCGCGCCGACCTCGCGCGGCTTGCCCCAGCGGGCCATCGGCGTGCGGGCCAGGATCGGGCCTTCACGGCTCGCATCCGCCCTCAGCCCTTCGGTCATCTCGGTCTCGATCCAGCCGGGCGCGGCGGCGTTGACGCGGACGCCGTCGGTGGCCCATTTGCCGGCCAACGCCTTGGTCAGTTGCGCGATCCCGCCTTTCGACGCCGAATAGGCCGGCACCATCGGGCCGCCGAAAAAGCTCAACATGGAGGCGGTGTTGACGATGGCGCCGCCGTTTTGCGCCAGTTTCGGCTGGCAGGCGACGCACATGCGCATGGTGCCGACGAGGTTGACGTCGATCACCTTCTGGAAATTCGTGAGGTCATATTCCCCGCCGCGCATAAGGATGCCGGCGCAGTTCACCAACCCGTCAAGCCGGTCGATCCCGGCGAGGAGCGCATCGACTGCCGCCTGATCGGTCACATCGAGCCGGTGGGCGGAAAGGTTCTTTTGCGACGGGCAGGCGGCGACCTCCGCGTCGCTCACGCCGGTGGCGATAACGGCCCATCCCTCATCCAGCAAAGTCTCCACCACGCCGAGGCCGATGCCGCGGGTGCCGCCCGTCACAAGCGCCGTTTTCATAACCAAACCCCATGAGACGTTCATCCGGTCGTTGCGGCGGCGCCCTCGGCGGGCGCCGCCCCGGCTTCACTCAGCCCGATAGACGGCAATGGCCGCATCGAGCTTGTTCGGCCAATCCTCGCCAATTTCGCTGACGATGAATTCACGCACGGCGGGCTGCGCCAGTTCGCGGAACTTCTCTTTCTGCTCGGGCGAGAGCGGGGTCACTTTCATGCCCTTCTCGGTCAGCAGCGTCGCGGCGTTGGCGTCCTGGGCGGTGGTCATGCCGCGATGGATGATCTTCGATATCTGGAAGCACTGTTCGACAGCCTTCTGCTCAGCGGCCTCAAGGCCCTGATAGAAGTCGTCGTTCATCATGTAGGCATGCCAGGAATAGACATGGCCATCCAGCGTCACGAACTCCTGATGCTGATAGAGCGCGCCGTCGATGATGTTGGTGACGCCGTTCTCCTGCCCGTCGACCACGCCCTGCTGAAGCGCGCTCGGCAGTTCCGGCCAGGCCACCGGCGTCGCGGACGCGCCGAGCGATTCGACCAGCTTCACCCAGACCGGGGCGGTCATGACGCGCAGCTTCATGCCCTTCATGTCGTCCGGGCTCACGATCTCGCGCTTGGAGTTAGTGAAGTTGCGGATGCCGTTATCGGCCACGCCAAGAATGCGGATGCCGGTGACATCGCGCATGTCTTCGAAAAGCGCGGCGCCGAACTCGCCGTCCATCACCGACCAGGCCATCGCCTGATCGTCGAAGAGATAGGGCATGGCGAGCACCGCGAAGGGCTTGTAGGTCGCGGAGATCGGGCCATCATGGATGACCGCCATCTGCACCGAGCCGAACTGAAGCCCCTCCATCACCTCGGCGCCGTTGCCAAGCTGGCTCGACGGATAGATCTGCACGTCGATCGCGCCTGAGGTCTTGGCCTCAAGGCAGCTCTCGAACGCCAGCGCCGCGGCGTGCTGGGGCGCGGAAAGATCCGCGCTCTGGAAATGGGCGTATTTCAGTTCCTTGCCGGCGGCCTGCGCGCCGCCTGCGAGCAGCGCCGCGCCAGCGGCGGCCGAGAGCAGTTTTGACAGAGTTTTCATGGTGTTTTCTCCCTTACAAAGTTCAATTCGCGTATCCGAAGAAACGCGGGACAGTCGTGCTCAGCGCTGGAAAGAGGATGATCAGCAAAAGCACGAACAACTCCGCCGCGAGCAGCGGCAGGATGGCGCGGGACAGATCCTCGATCTTGAGCCGCGCGACGGCGGCGATCACGAAGAGCACCGAGCCGACCGGCGGCGTCACGAGGCCAATCGTCAGGTTCAGCACCAGCATCATCGCGAAATGCAGCGGGTCGATGCCGAACTGGTTGGCGATCGGCCCGAGGATCGGCGTGAGGATGATCAGCGCCGGCAACGTGTCGATGAAAAGCCCGCAAATCAGCGCGAACCCGGCCAGAATGAAAAGCACGGTCATCTTGTCGTCGGTCAGCCCCGAGAGCCAGATCGCGATATCCTGCGGGATGCGCAGATAAGTCAGGAGCCACGCGAAGACCGAGGCCATGGCGACGATCAGCAAGACCGACGACGTGGTGGTCGCCGCCCGCGCGAAAACCTCAAAAAGAGCGCGCAGCGACAGCGACCGGCGCACGAAACCCAGCAACAACGCATAAGCCACAGCGACGGCGCCGGCCTCGGTGGCGGTGAAGACGCCGCCGAGGATGCCGCCAAGAATGATCGCCGGCATGATCAGCGCCGGCGTCGCCGCGACGAAGGCGGAGCCGACCTCGCGGGCCTTGGCGCGCTCCTCGCGCCCGCGATAGCCGCGGCGGATGGAGATGATGTGGTTCGTCGCCGACAGCGCGACCGCCAGCATGATCCCCGGCACCACTCCAGCAAGGAAAAGCCCCGCCACCGTGACCCGCGTATCCGAAATCGCGTAGATCACCATCAGGATCGAGGGCGGGATGATCGGCCCGATCGTCGCCGTGGCGGCGGTCAGCGCGCCTGCGTAATTGGCGTCATATCCCGCGCGGCGCATCATGCGAAGGATGATCGCGCCCGGCCCCGCCGCATCGGCCAGCGCCGAGCCGCTGATACCGGCGAAAAGCATCGAGACGAGCACGTTCACGTGGCCCAAGCCGCCCCGCAGATGCCCGACCAGCGAATCCGCGAACCGCAGAAGCGAGGCCGTCAGCCCGCAGGCGGTCATCAGCTCAGCCGCCAGAACGAAGAACGGCACCGCCATCAACGGAAAGGAATCGATACCCCCGAACATCCGCTGCATCGCGATGAGCGGAGACAGCGAGCCATCCAGTAGAATCGCGCCAAGACCGGCGACTCCCATGGTGAAGGCCACCGGAACGCCGAGGACGAGCGTCGCGACGAACAGAGCGATCAGCGTCGGCCCCATATCAGACCCCTTCGCCGTCGCCGGAATACTCGAAGGTTCCGGCGACGAAGCGCCGGGCGAACAGCGCCAGATGGATCAGGAAGATCGCGGCCCCGATGGGGATGGCGAGATAGGGAATACCGCGCGGGACCTGCGTCGCCATGGTCTCCTTGTTCCAGCCGAAGCTGACGAACTGCGCGCCGAACCAGATCAGGAGCGCCATGAAAACGGCCATCACGATGACCGTGCCCCAGCGGATCAGCCGCCGCGCCGCGCCGCCGTGCGGCAGAGCGTCAAGCAGGGTGTCGATGGAGACGAGCCGCCCCTCGCGAAGCGCCAGCCCTGCGCCGGCGAAAGCGCCGAAGATCATCAGATGGCGGGCGACTTCTTCCGCCCACGGCAGCGACACGCCAAGCAGATAGCGCCCGAGGACGTTGATGAAGACGATGATGAAAACCGCCCCCAGCGTCAGCGCCACCAACTGCTTGTTGAGGAGGACCAATCTCTCTTCGAACCGCGCCACGATCTCCCTTTCGCACCGTTTGGGCCAAATCCGGCCATACTGTCTTCGGTGCGCACATGACACGGCGCCCAAAGGCGCGTCAACTGGCATACAGCATGCCAGTTTCCAGCTAGCCTGAAACCAGACGATGCGTTATGAGACGCGGATGAGCCGTTTTGAGCGCCCTCGGTCCCTCACCGATCTCGTCGCTGATCGTCTGCGGCGGGATATCGTCGACGGCGTCTATGGATTCGGGGAATGCTTGTCAGAAGTGACCATCGCCAGAAAGCTCGATGTCAGCCGCACCCCGGTGCGAGAGGCTTTCGCACGGCTGGAGAACGAGCGCCTGGTGCGGAGCGAGCCGCAGCGCGGCACCTTCGTCTTTTCGATGGGCCGCGACGAGTTGATCCAGATCTGCGACGTGCGCCTGATGCTGGAGGCCGGCGCGCTCCGGCTTGGCATGGAGCGGGACCGGAACGGCCTCCACAAGGCGCTCGCCACCCGGCTCGAACGCATGGAGCAAGCGCGCGAGCGGGGCGATGCGAAAAGCTACCTGCGTCTCGACGCCGATTATCATCAGGCGCTGATCGAAGGCGCCGGCAATCTATATCTCGAAGAATGTTATCAGGCGATCGGGCCGCGCATGGCGGCGCTCCGCAACAAGTTGGGGGTCGATCCTGACAGCATGACGAAATCCTACGCCGAACACCGGCATATCACGGCGCATATCGGCGCGGATGAGGCCGGAGCGGCGATCAGGATGCTCACCACGCATATCGGGCGCAAGGAAGGTTCCTACTGGAACATCTGACGCCGTTTTCAAAAGCCAGAAGGAGGCATTGAACCATGGACGTATCAGGCAAGAAGGCGATCATTTTCGGCGGCACGTCGGGCATCGGGCTCGCCGCGGCCAGGCAGTTGGTGGCGCTCGGCGCGAAAGTCGTCTGCGTCAGCCGCAATCCCGACCGCGCAGGCGATCTCGGCGCCGGGATCACGCTGGAGAAATGCGACGTGCGCGACCGGGACGCGATGGAGAAGCTCTTCGCCAGGCACGCGCAGTTCGATATCCTCATCAGCTCCGCGACCGGCGGCGACCGGGCCTTTGGCCCGTTCCTCGCGATGGACATGGACGGCTTTCAGGGCTCGTTCGACAAGCTCTGGGGCTACGCCAATGTGGTGCGCTACGGCGCGAAGCACATGAGCGACGCCGGCTCCATCGTGCTGGTCAGCGGCGCGCCGGCGAAGAAGGCCAAGCCGGGTCAGGTCGCGCTGACCGCCGTCGGCTCGGCCGTTGAGGCGATGGCCCGCGCCATCGCGCCCGAGATCGCGCCGAAGCGCATCAATGTCGTCTCTCCCGGTCAGATCGACACGCCGATGGTCGCGCTTCAGGGGGCGGATCGTGAAGCCCTCTACAAGAAGACCACGGCCAGCCACCTGATCCCACGCGCCGGCACGGCGGATGAAGTCGCTTCGGGCATCGTCTTCGCCGTAACGAACGATTTCGTCACCGGCACGACCATCGAAATCGACGGCGGCTGGATCCTCTCGTAACAGGAAAAGCAGCCCACTCCGCCGCGGCCCGGCGCCGAAAACAGTATTTTCGGGCGGGTTGTGGCGGACTCACAGGCCAGGATCGCCCCGACCATGGCCGGGGCGACGCCAGCCTCGGAGGGGCGCCCATGCGATTTTGGTTGCGTCACGCCGCTGCTCTCAGCTTCAGCGCGGCGCGATGATCGCAGGAGTCGCCTCGGCTCCAACCATACAGGCTTTCATACCGCGAAAGCGCCCGTATTGACGCCGCTTGACCTCGGCAAGCGTTCATCGAGGATGGCGGCGTTTCATTCGAACTCCGGAAAGGGAATTTCAGCTTGATCTACGATCACCGCACCTATGTCTGCCGCCCCGGCACGATCAAGCTTCAAATGAAGCTTTACGAAGAGCACGGCCTCGCCGCGCAGACGCGCAATCTTGGACGACCGGTCTTCTACGGCATGGTCGAGACCGGCGACGTGAACGCCTACATCCACATCTGGGCCTATGAAAACGCCGCCGATCGCGAAACGCGGCGGGCCGCCATGGCCGCAGATCCGGACTGGCAGGCATTTATCAAGCTGAGCGCGGAAGCGGGGTATCTGGCGGGTCAGATGAACACGATCCTGACGCCGGCGCCGTTCTTCAAGCAGCCCACCTGAGCCACGGCGCCCCGCGAGGCGCGCGCCTCCGCCTGGATCGCGCGCCTCAGGTCAGCCGGAACGCCGCGTCGGCCCTGATCCGGCCTTCGGGTTCCGCCCGCCCCTCCGCGACCAGCCCGAGGAGATGGGCGAAGACGTTGCGCGCCGCCGCCCCGTGCAGCCGCGGGTCCACATCGGTATAGATCGCCGCCGTCAGCGCCGCCGGCGTCGCCGCGCCCAAGACGCCGAGCGCCTCGACGATCTGCGCCTCCCGGCCGCGCCGGTGCGCGATCTGGTGGGCGATCATCGCGCCGGGCTCCTCCAGCGCATGGCCGTGACCGGGCCAGAACACCCTGTCCTTGCGCGCCGCCATTCGCGCCAGCGACGCCATGAACGCCGCCATATCCCCCTCCGGCGGGGAGACGAGCGTGGTCGCCCAGCCCATCACCAGATCGCCGGTGAATACGCCGCCCTCAGCCCCATCCAGAACGAAAGCGAGATGGTTGGAAAGATGGCCGGGCGTGTGAATCGCCTTGAACCTGGCCTCGCCGATCTCCAGCGCGTCGCCGTCCTCCATCTCCACATCGGGGGTGAAGTCACGGTCCGCGCCCTCGCCGCCGCCGAACACCGCGCCTGACGCCGCCAGCGCCGCCATCATCGGGCTGGTTCCGCGCCCGTGGCGGCCGAAGCCATATGTCGGCGCGCCGGTCGCCTCTTTCAGCAGCCGCGCGCCCGGCGAATGGTCGGCATGCGTGTGCGTGACCAGAATCGCCGCCACCCGCTCGCCCGGCGCCAGCGCGTCGAGAAGCGCGCGGGTCTGCTCCGGCGAAGCGGGCCCCGGATCGATGACCGCGACGTCTCCGGCGCCAACTATATAACTTTGCGTGCCGGTGAAGGTCATTGGCGACGGGTTCGCGACTGTCATGCGGCGCACCTGTGGCGCCAGACGCACGGCGACGCCGTATTCCGCGGTCAGGTCGCGGTTGAATGGATCGCTCATCGTCGCTCCTGATTGCGCCGATTCAATACCGGCCCTAGGTTCGGATTGTCGCGAGGCGGACCATGATCTTCAAGAGTTACATTCCGCGCAGTCTGTTCGGGCGTGCGTTGATCATCTTCGTCGCGCCAGTGGTGATTCTGCAGGCGGTGGTCGCCTATGTTTTCGTCCAGCGCCATTTCGAAGGCGCGACGGCGCAGATGGCCGGCGCGGTGGCGAAAGAGCTGAACTACGCCGTCGAGATCGTCGAGCGGACCGAAGACCCCGAAGAAACACAGGCGCGGCTGGACGAACTCGCCGGCCCGCTCGGGATGAAGTTCGGGCTGGTCGAAGGCGCGATTGTCGCGCCGGCGGCGATCCGGGATTTTTACGATGTCGCGGGCGGCGCCGTGCAGCAGGCCTTCAAACGTGACGTGGCTCGCCCGCTCGCGCTCGATCTCGTCTCGGACGCGCAGATCATCGACGCGCGCGTCCAGACCGCGAAAGGGGTGCTCAGGGTGTTGATCCCGCGCGACCGGATGATCGCCACCAACCCTGAATACCTGCTCTTCTGGATGTTCGGCACCGCGGCGGCGCTGATGGCGGTGGCGGTGTTTTTCCTCCGCCGCCAGATCCAGCCGATCCGCGCCCTCGCCTTGGCGGCGGAAGATTTCGGCAAGGGCCGCGACCGGCCCTTCCGTCCGCGCGGCGCGGAGGAGGTCAGAAAAGCCGGCGCCGCCTTTCTCGACATGAAGACCCGGCTGGAGCGTCAGATCGAGCAACGCACGAAAATGCTTTCCGGCGTCAGCCATGACCTCCGCACGCCATTGACCCGCATGAAGCTCGCCCTCGCGATGATCGAAGATGAAATTGATGTCCATGATCTCTGCGCCGATGTGGATGAGATGGAGCGGATGCTGGGCGAATTCCTGGCCTTCGCGCGGGGCGAACAGGGCGAGGAAATCTCCGAGGTCGATCCCGTCGCACTGGCGGAAGAAGTGGCGGCGGACGCCCGCAAGCGCGGCGCCGTGGTCTCCGTCCTCTCGACGATCGACACTCCCGGCCTCGCCACGGCGCCGATGCGGCGCATGGCGGTGAAACGGGCGCTGGCCAATCTCGTCGGCAATGCAGTGGAGTTCGGAGAGCGGATCGACATCTCCACCCGCGTCGCGCGAAAGTTCATCGAGTTCACGGTTGAAGATGACGGCCCCGGCATCCCCGAAGCGGCGCGCGAGGCCGCCTTCCGGCCGTTCGAGCGGCTGGACCCGGCGCGCAATCAGGACAAGGGCGGCGGCGTCGGGCTCGGTCTTTCCATCGCGCTCGACATCGCGCGCAGCCATGGCGGAGAGCTTTCGCTGCATCAAAGCGAAAGGCTCGGCGGCCTCAAGGCCCGGTTCCGCGCGCCGCGCTAAAAGCCGCCAGAACCCAATTCACGCTGGAAAGCCAAGCCGGCGCCATGCACCATGGCCTTCGCCGCGCCTGCGGTCCGTCGCCGGCGCATGACCGCGAGGGAGGGTACGATGAGAAAGCTGCAGGTTCAGGGCGTTCACCACATCACGATCAGCGGCGCCGACCGACAGGGCGCGATCGATTTCTGGGAGGGCGTTTTGGGAATGCCCTTTCTCTTCGAGCAGCCCAACCTCGATAATCCGGACGAAGGCCACCTCTATTTCGATCCTGGCGACGGCCGGCTCATCACGGTTTTCACGGACGAGACCCGCAAGACGGAACGCCGCGCCGCGCCGGCTGCGCCTGGCCGCGTGCATCACCTCGCGTTCATCGTGAGCGGCTCCACCTTCGCGCAGGCGGTCGAGCGGCTTGACGGCCGCGGCGTCAATCATTCCGGGCCGAAGGACCGCGGCTTCATGAATTCGATCTATTTCAGGGATCCGCTCGGCCTCCTGATCGAACTCGCCTGCTACCGGTTCGAGCCGCCCGCAGGCGTGACCCATGCCGAGGTACTGGCGGAGGCGCACCGCATCCGCATCGAGCGCGGCGACCGAAGCATCGCCGATGCGCATCTCGCCGACGCCATCGAAGCCCTCGTGGAGCGCGGCCGGGCGTCGCTTTCCATCGACCGCTCGCCGAAGAACCCCTTCGCCTGAATAGCGGCGCGGGGGGCTCGGAACACGCCGGGTCGCGCGTCTCGCCGGACTGATCGGCGGGGCCGAAGCGCCGCCTCGCGCGGGGTTCCTTTACGCCGCCTTGGTTGGCGGGCGATGCTCGGGGGCGGTCCAGGCGCCAAACAGATAGCCGCGATCGCTCCGCATCGCCGAAGGGCCCTGAATGCAAAACCCCGCCGGATCGCTCCGGCGGGGCCTCAGCACTTCATCGCTGCGCGTCAGAGCGATTCCCGGTCAGCCTGAATCAGCCGCATCGGGAAGCGCGCCAGATCAGTGATGCTTGCGCTTGATCGGCGCCCAGATCTTCTTGTTGGTCAAATAGAGCAGCACCAGAAGAAGGATCAGGAAACCGATATTGCGGAAGCCGGCCTGCTTGCGCTCGGTCATCTTCGGCTCGGCGGTCCACATCAGGAACGCGGCGACATCCTCGGCCATCTGCTCGGTCGTGGCGGCGGTGCCGTCCTGGTATTCGATCAGGTCGTCCTCAAGCGGCGCCGTCATGGAGAGGTAGCCACCCGGAAAGGCGTGGTTCTCATAGAGCACCGCGCCAGCCTCTTCCTTCTGCTCGCCCGTATAACCGGTCAGCAAAGCGAAGATGTATTCCGGGCCGCCGGTGCCCTTCATCATCTGATTCAGGCCAAGCCCGGCCGGCCCGTGAAAGCCGGCCCGCGCCTTGGCCATCAGGCTGAGATCGGGGGCGCCCATGCTGGTGTTGGCCGGGAAATGGTCCGACGGCTTCGCCGTGCGGGTGTCGCCCGGATCGCCCTCTTCGTCGGCGACTTCGTAATTATCCGCGATGGCCTTCAGCTGCTCATCCGGAAAAGCCGGTCCGAACTCTTCACCGAGGCTACGGATCGAGACGAATTTCAGCCCGTGGCACGCGGCGCAGACCTCATAATAAACCTGGAAGCCGCGCTGGAGCTGATGCGCCTCGAAGCTTCCGAACGGACCCTCGAAGCTGAAGTCCACGTCCTCGATATGGGTCTCTCCGCCCGCCGCCAAAGCAGAGGGGGCGAAAGCCGAAGGGGCGAAGGCGAGCGCGGCGCCGGCGGCCGCTACTGCGAGAAAGGATTTCATGTTCATCTCTCCTTCTCTCACTCGGCCGGGGCCGGTTTCGCCGCGCCGGCGGCGCCAGCTTTCGGCGGGTAATGCGCGTCAAAATCCGCCTCGATCGTCTCCGGGGTCGGCAACGGCTTTTCGGTGATGCCGAGGATCGGCAGAATCAGCAGGAAATACGCGAACCAGTAGATGGTGCCGATCAACGACAGAAGCGGCACGACGCCCTCCGCCGGCTGACCGCCCGCCCACATCAGGACGAAGAAGTTGATGACGAAGACCAGGAACGCCCAACGGAACATCGGTCGATAGCGGCCCGAGCGGGCCCGGCTGGTGTCCAGCCACGGCACCAGCGCCAGAACTGCGATCGAGCCGAACATCAGCAACACGCCCGCGAGCTTGGCCGGAATAATCCAGAAAAGATCGAAGGTGATCGCGCGGAGGATCGCGTAGAATGGCAGAAAATACCATTCGGGCACGATATGCGCCGGCGTCGCCAGCGGGTTCGCCTCGATATAGTTGTCGGGATGGCCGAGATAGTTAGGCATGAAGAAGACGAAGACCGCGAAGAAGATCAGGAAAGCGACCAACGCCACCACATCCTTCACCACGAAATAAGGCCAGAAGGGCACCGTGTCCTTCTTCACCTCGT
The DNA here is from genome assembly GCA_040904645.1 of Paracoccaceae bacterium. Lineage (GTDB taxonomy): Bacteria > Pseudomonadota > Alphaproteobacteria > Rhodobacterales > Rhodobacteraceae > Pikeienuella. The sequence goes on along the minus strand of JBBDTD010000152.1, from coordinate 20,622 downwards.
CCAGTGATCCGCGCCGCACCTCAACCCCGGTCGGGTTGTTGTTGCCGGTCGAATGGAACGCCCAGATATGGACGACCACCAGCCCGGCGATCACGAACGGCAACAGATAGTGGAGCGAGAAGAAGCGGGTCAGCGTCGCGTTGTCGACAGCAGGGCCGCCCAGAAGCCAGGTCTGGATCGGCTCACCGATCAGCGGCAGCGCGCCGAAAAGCCCGGTGATCACCGTCGCGCCCCAGAAGGACATCTGCCCCCAGGGAAGCACGTAGCCCATGAACGCGGTCGCCATCATCGCGAGGTAGATCAGGATACCGATGATCCAGGTGATCTCGCGCGGGGCCTTGTAGGAGCCGTAATAGAGCCCGCGGAAAATGTGCATGTAGACGGCGATGAAGAACATCGAGGCGCCGTTGGAATGCAGGTAGCGAAGCAGCCAGCCGCCGTTCACGTCGCGCATGATATGCTCGACGGAGGCGAAGGCCAGTGTGGTGTCGGGCGTGTAGTGCATGACCAGCGTGATGCCGGTGATGATCTGCACCGCCAGAAAGAACGTGAGGACGATGCCCCAGATCCACATCCAGTTGAGGTTCTTCGGCGTCGGAATGAACAGCGTCGAATGCAGGACGCCCAGAATCGGCAGCCGGCTTTCGATCCACTTCTCGACGCCGGATTTCGGCTCGTAGGGTTCGTGAGGAATGCCACTCATATCCGGTCTCCTCAGCCGAGCTTGATGACGCCGTCGCTGATGAACTCAGCGATCGGAACAGGAAGGTTCTTCGGCGCCGGACCTTTGCGGATCCTGCCGGCGGTGTCGTAGTGCGAGCCGTGGCAGGGGCAGAACCACCCGCCGAAATCGCCAGCGTCGCCCAGCGGCACGCAGCCGAGATGGGTGCAGACGCCCATCATCACCAGCCATTCGCCGGCTTCGTCCAGGCTGCGGTTCTCGTCGGAAGCGTCCGCCCCGGCGGGCTGATTGGCGTTCTCCGCGGCCTGATCGGGAAGGTCGGAGAGCGTGGTCGCGCGCGCGGCCTCGATCTCCTCCGCAGTGCGCCGCCGGATGAAGACCGGCTTGCCGAGCCACTTCACCGTGATCTGCGATCCGGCTTCGACGCCGGAGACGTCCACCTCGATCGAGGCGAGCGCGCGCACGTCGGCGCTTGGGTTCATCTGATCGACCAGGGGCCATATAGCTGCCCCGGCGCCCACAGCGGCTGCGGCGCCGGTCGCGACATAGAGAAAGTCGCGGCGGGTTGCGATTCCTTCGGACACGGATCCCATCCTCTTTTCGGCCGGCGGTCCGGCGGTTGTCCACCGGACGACACGCATATCCTACCGCCCGGCGCGGTTCTGCTCACCTTTGGGCACTTACCGCGCGGCGCGCGGCGCGTCCAGCAGTTAGGAAGGGAAAGAACATGCGCTCTGGTCGCACCCGCGACGCGGCGCCCCCGAATTTCGTCTTTCGCAGGGGGCGACACAGACCGGTCTGCGGTGAAGATCAGGCCGTGAAACACTGTCGGCGCGCGCAGCCCGGCAAGGCTCCGCGGAGGCGAGAAACAGGAGCGATGCCGGCAATGGCGCCGCCGAGGAAGGGGCCGCCAAGAGGCCCGCTCTCGAAAAAAGCAAAGCGAGCCGGTGGCGCCGGGTCGGTGAAGGCCAGCGTCGCCGAAAGCGCAAGATCGCGCGGCAGACCGATCCCCGCCACGTCCACCGTGAAGAAATCGAAAGTCGTCGACTCGCCCAGCGCAAAACTGATTCGGAGCGCCCCCGATCAACCGCACGGCCCGAGCCCGAGAGGGCGTCGAACAATCCGCATGCCCGCGCTTTTCGAAGGAACGAAGCACAACCGTCATCGTTTCTTCACTAACTGCGCATATCGCTGTCATCAGCGAAAGCGACACTCGATCTGGTAGAAAAGGAGCCGCGCATGTTTGATCCCGCCATGCTGGAGACGCTCGCGGAGCTGCGTCGGCGGATCGACGACGCGGAGCGTTCCTGCGATCGGACATTGCGCGTAATCAGCCGTGGGCGCGGCCGCGCCGCCGCCCTCGCTCCCGCCACCCCATTCCTGAGCGCCTGCGCGCAGGATCTCGAATGCCTCGCCGGCGCGGTCCGCCGCGCCGCCGCGGAGGCGGGCGCCCAGCCTGCCTCTCCGGACTGAGGCGAACCTCGTTCCCCGTCGCCGCGCATTTGTCCCTGTCAACGCGACGAACTGGCCCCACCCCTGAAAAGGTGGGGCTTTTTTTCATTCCGCCGCTTCCAGCCCGATGAACCCGCCGGACTGGCGCGACCAGAATCCCGCATAAAGCCCATCGCGCGCGATCAGCTCCTGATGCGTGCCTTCTTCGGCGATGCGCCCCGCCTCCATCACCACGATACGGTCCATCCGCGCGATGGTGGAGAGCCGATGCGCGATGGCGATCACCGTGCGCCCCTCCATCAGCCGATCGAGGCTTTCCTGAATCGCGGCCTCCACCTCCGAATCGAGGGCCGAGGTCGCCTCGTCCAGCGCCAGCACCGGCGCGTCCTTCAGGATCGCGCGGGCGAGGGCGATGCGCTGGCGCTGGCCGCCCGAAAGCTTGACGCCCCGCTCGCCGAGATGGGCGTCATAGCCCCTGCGGCCGCGGAAATCCTCCAGATCGGGGATGAATTCATGCGCCTCCGCCTCGCGCGCGGCGTCAAGCATTTCATCCCAGCTCGCGTCGGGACGCCCATAGAGGATATTCTCCGCAGCCGGGCGGTTGAACATCGCCGTTTCCTGCCGGACCATGGCGATCTGACGGCGAAGGTCGTCCTGCGCCACCTCGCGCAGATCGAGCCCGTCAAGCGTCACGCGCCCTTCTTCGACATCATAAAGCCTGAGCAGCAGCGAAAGCACGGTGGTCTTTCCCGCGCCGGAGCGCCCGACCAGCGCGACCTTCTCGCCGGCGCGGATATGAAGGTCGAAGCCGTCCAGCCCTCCACCGCCGTTCCGGCCATATTGATAGCGGACGTTATCGAAGCGAATCTCACCCTTCGCCCGCGTCAGCCGCTTGGGCCGGGCCGGGTCGGTGATCTCATGGCCCGCCGTCAGGGTGCGCATCCCGTCCTCGGCCTCGCCGAGATTTGCGAAGATCACCATGGCGGTGAAGCTGATCCAGCCCGACATTTGCGCGATCCGGGTGGAGAGAATCCCCGCGATGGCGATATCGCCCGCGCTGGCCGCGCCAGACTGCCAAAGCACGAGCGCGCCGCCGATCAGGAGCACCGGCAAGGCGCCGGCGATCAGCATCAGCGCGCCGCGGAACCCGGCCGAAAGCACGCCGAAATCCAGCGCCCGGTCGCGGAAGGCCGAGACAGCGCGCTCCGCCCCCTCCTCCTCCCGCCCGACATGCGCGAAGAGCTTGACCACCGCCATGTTGGAGAGCGTATCGACGATCTGCCCGGTCACCGCCGCCCGCGCCTCCGCCCGCGCCCGCGCAAGAACCCGGATGCGCGGCAGATACCACCGCACCAGCAGGACATAAACGAGGAGCCAAAGGCACAGAAGCGCGGAAAGCCGCCAGTTCACATCCGCCAGAACCAGCGCGGAGCCGATCACCGTCGCCAGCGCGAACGCCATGGAGTTGGTCATCTCCAGCGTCACCTCGGTGATCGAGTTGGCGGTCTGCATCTGCTTCTGCGCCAGCCTCCCCGCGAAATCGTCGTCAAAGAATTTCAGCGACTGGCCCAGCGTGTGGCGGTTAAGCCGCGTTACGACCTGCGAGAAAAGATTGGGGCCGAGCGTGACGGCGTTCAGCGCCGCGGAGAGCGCCATGGCGGCCGGCCGGATCAGCACGAAAAACACCGCCACAAACAGAAGCTGCGGCCAGTTCTCCGCGAAATATGTCTCCGGCGCGGCCGCCAGCGCGTCGTCGATCACCCGGCCGATCAGCAGCGAGCCGAGGCTTTCCAGCCCGCCGACCAACGCGCCGGCCAGCGCCGCGATCCAGATCGCGCGCCAGGCGCCGGAAAGCGTCCAGCGCACGAATCGGCCGAACACGTTCGGCGGCGGGCCGTCCGCCGCCGAGAAGGGCCGAATGAGGGAGGAAAAAACCCGCCGCATCCATTGCGGGAACGGGTGCTCCACGGCCTTGATCTTTGGCTCTGGTTTCATTCCGCAGCCTCCAGGCCGATGAACCCGCCCGACTGGCGCGCCCAGAACCGGGCGTAAAGCCCGCCTTTCTCGATCAGCGCCGCATGGGCGCCGACCTCCGCCACCCGGCCTTCGTCCAGAACGACGATCCGGTCCATCCGCGCGATGGTGGAGAGCCGGTGCGCGATGGCGATCACGGTCTTGCCCTCCATCAGGTCGATGAGGCTTTCCTCTATCGCCGCCTCCACCTCCGAGTCGAGCGCGGAGGTGGCCTCGTCCAGCACCAGGATCGGCGCGTCCTTCAGCACCACCCGCGCCAGCGCGATACGCTGGCGCTGGCCGCCGGAAAGCTTCACGCCGCGCTCGCCCACATGGGCGTCGAGCCCCCGCCGCCCCGCTTGATCCTGAAGCGTGGGGATGAATTCATCCGCCTCCACCCGCCGCGCCGCCGCCAGTATCTCCGCCTCGCTCGCGCCCGGGCGGCCATAGGCGATATTTTCGCGCACCGAGCGGTGCAGGAGCGAGGTGTCCTGCGTCACCATGCCGATGGCGGCGCGCAGGCTTTCCTGCGTCACAGCGGCGATATCCTGCCCATCAACGGCGATTCGCCCCGCCTCGGGATCATGAAACCTGAGGAGAAGATTGACGAGAGAGGATTTCCCCGCGCCCGAACGCCCGACAAGGCCGATCCGCTCGCCGGCCCGGACCTCCAGGTCGACGCCGTTCAGCCCGCCGCCGCCGCCCTTGCCGTAATTGTGACGCACGTCGGAAAAGCTGATCGCGCCCCCTGCGACCTTCAGGCTCAAGGCGCCGTGGCCGTCGTTAAGCTCGATCGGCGCGGCGATCGTCTCCATCCCCTCAGCGATCACACCGAGATTCTGGAAAAGCGAGGAAAGCGCCCACATGATCCAGCCGGTCATGGAGTTCAGCCTGAGCACCAGCGCCGCCGCCGCCGCCACCGCGCCCACCCCGGCCGCGCCGACCGACCAGAGCCAGACCGCCCAGCCGATCACGCCGACGATCAGGAAACCGTTGATCACCACCAGCGTCATGTCCATCCCGGTGACCAGCCGCATCTGGCGCGCGAAAGTCAGGCGCCCGGCGTCGATCGCCTCTTTCGCAAAGGCCTCCTCCCTTCGTCCGTGGGAGAAGAGCTTGACGGTCTGGATATTGGAATAGCTGTCGACGATCCGCCCTGTGATGGTGGAGCGCGCATCCGAAAACGCCTGGCTCGCGGCGCCGATCCGCGGCGTGAACCAGGCCATCATCGCGATATAGACGATCACCCAGATAACCAGCGGCGCCATCAGCCGCGCATCGACCTCACCCAGAAGGATCAGCGCGCCCGCCAGATAGATCACGGCGTAGACCAGCGCGTCGAACACCTGAAACGCCGCCTCGCCCATCGAAGGCGCCGTCTGCATGACGCGCGACGCGATGCGCCCGGCGAAATCGGCCTGAAAGAACCCGACCGACTGACGCAGCATCCGCCGATGCGCCCGCCAGCGCACCAGCGTGCCGAGATTGGGCATCAGCCCCTGATTGAGAAGCGCGATATCAAGGAAATGCAGCGCCGGGCGCAGCACGAGCACCCCAAAGCCGACCAGAGCCAACTCGAACCCGTGCGCGGCGAAGAACGCCTCCCGCTCGGTCCCGGACAGGAGATCGACGACACGCCCCACATACCAGATCAGCCCGATCTCGATCAGGGTGCCGATCGCGGTGAAAATGGTGGCGAGAACCAGCAACTTCCGAAACGGCGCAAGATAGCGCAACATGAACGGCCAGAGCCGCTTCGGCGCCGGCGCATCGGCGTCATAGTCCTGAAAAGGATCGACGAGAGTCTCGAAAAAGCGGAACATGAAACAGGCCTCCGGGGGCCGAAACAGCAGGTGAGAGGTGCGATGGCGTGATGCGGGACCGCCCGATCAGGCTGTCCGCTTCACGCAGGCGGGGGGCAGGTCCTGAGCTGATCCATCGGCGATGCGCCTCTCTTCCGGTTTCGCCGGAAACCTAGTTCGGCGCATCGTCGCAGGCAAGCGCCGTGACTTGCGCCCCGCAAAGCCAGGTTCGATAATCGAACTGAACGATGCAGGGGAGACACAACCGGTGACAGCGACCCGAGGAGAGGCCGACGCCTTCGCCGCCGAGAAAGCCCGCGCAGCCGCCTGGTTCGAAGAACTCCGCGACCGGATCTGCGCCGCGTTCGAGGCGCTGGAGGACAGCCAGGCCACCGGCCCGCACGCCGCCCTCGCCGCCGGCAGGTTCGAGCGCAAGAAAACCAGGCGTCAGGGCGACGCGGGTGAAAACGCCGGCGGCGGCGTGATGAGCGTCATGCGCGGCGGCCGGCTGTTCGAAAAGGTCGGGGTGAACATCTCCACCGTCCACGGCCGGCTCGGCGCAGCAGCGCAGCGCTCGCTGACCGCGCGCAAGGAAATAGTGGGGTTGGAGGGCGATCCGCGCTTCTGGGCTTCGGGCGTCTCGCTCGTCGCCCATATGCGGAGCCCGAAAACCCCGGCGATCCACATGAACACGCGGATGTTCTGGACCCCGTTCTGCTGGTGGTTCGGGGGCGGGAGCGACCTCAATCCGATGGTCGAGGTGGAGGAGGACACCACGTTCTTCCACGGCGTGCTGAAAGCCGCCTGCGATCGGCACGACGCGGCCTATTACCCCGCCCACAAGGCCTGGGCCGACGAATATTTCATGATCCGCCACTGGAACGAGCCGCGCGGCGTCGGCGGCATTTTCTACGACGATCTCTGCACCGGCGATTGGGAAGCGGATTTCGCCTATACGCAGGATGTAGGGCGCGCCTTTCTCGACGCCTATCTGCCGATCACCGAAAAACGGCGGAACGAACCCTGGACCGACGCGGATCGGGAGACGCAACTGATCAAGCGCGGCCGCTACGCCGAATTCAACCTCGTCTATGACCGGGGCACGAAATTCGGGCTGGAGACCGGCCACAACCCCGAAGCGGTGCTGATGAGCCTGCCACCGGAGGCGAAATGGCCATGACGTGACCGAGGCGCTGATCCCGACAGTCGACCGGAGCTTTCACAAGCTCAGCCTCGCCTTTCGCGACCCGGGCCTCGAATCCGCCTATATTCAGGAGAGCAACCGGCGCGCCGTCGGGCCGCTCCGCGTCGTCATCCTGGTGATGGTCCTGATCATCGCGCTTCAGGGCGGGCTGGAGCTTTATGGCGTCATCGTCGAGGACTGGGCCTATTTCGACGTCTTCCTGAAAGGCGCGGTCTTTCGCGCCCTCTCCATCGCCGTCATGCTTCTCGGGCTCTGGGTCACGACGCTTGAGCGGGCGGTCCGCAACGGCCAGCTCGTCGTCGGGCTTTTCACGGTCGGGCTTTTCGCCGTCTTCATGCTCGGCAGCGACATCCACGCGCTCTGGATTGAGCGCACCGCGACGCTTTTCAACTTCACGCTCACCGTCATGCTGGTCGGACTGGGGCTTCTCTTTCGCTACGCCGCGCCGCTCGGCCTCTTCTTCGCCTGCGCCTTCTCCCCCGTCGTCGTCTTCTGGATGGAGGTGCCCCACGCGCCGCTTTTCGTGCTTTTCGCCACGCTCGCGATGATGTCCTGGGTCGCCTACTCCATCGAGCGCTCCCGGCGGGAGGCGTGGGCCGGCGCGCAGGCGCTCGATGCGGAGCGGGCGCTGACCGAGCGGCTGCTCCTGAGCGTCCTGCCGCCTTCCATCGCCGCGCGGATGCGCGCCGGGGAGACGCTGATCGCCGACAGCCATGAGGAGGCGACGGTGGTCTTCGCCGATATCGTCAACTTCACGCCGCTTTCCGCCACCATGGCGCCGGAGGCGCTGGTCGCGATTCTCGACGAGATCTTCGCCGGGTTCGACCGGATCGCGGATGAATATGACCTCGAAAAGATCAAGACCATCGGCGACGCCTACATGATGGCGGCGGGGTTGCCGACGGAGCGGAGCGGCGACCCAGCCCATGCGCTCGACGCCGCGCTCGCCATGCGCGACTGGCTGGGCGAGGTGGCGAAGACCCGCGATATCGACATCTCGATGCGCGCCGGCGCGCATATCGGCCCGGTCGTGGCCGGTGTCATCGGCAGGTCCAAATTCGTCTATGACCTGTGGGGCGACAGCGTGAACGTGGCGAGCCGGATGGAATCCACCGCGCCCGTCGGCGCCATTCAGGTGACCGCCGCCGTCCATGACCGGCTGCAGGGCGAATTCGCCTTCACCGCGCGCGGGGAAATCGAGGTGAAGGGCAAGGGTCCGATGCGGACCTGGATACTGGAGGGTCGGGCCGGCTGAGCGCCGACCCGTTTTTCTCCCGCGCCGCGGCGGGCCGCCTTATTTCAGCGCGGAGGCGGGCGTCGCCGTGATCCGCTGCACCTTGATCTGCTCGCGGTCGATCAGCGAGCCGACGATCGGCGAGATGTCGCTCTTCCACTCCGGGTCCTCGTACACTGCGGCGTAGAGCTTTTCGCGATCTGCTTCCGATTCGAAGCGGCGGAGCCAGATGAAAACGCTCTCGTCGGTCTCGCCGCGAAAGCTGCCGAGAACGGCCATGCCGCGGGCGGCCTGGAACGGCAGGATCACCTCATCAAAGAGCTTCACCCATTCCGCCATTTTGCCGGGGCGGATCACATACTGACGAAGTTCAGTGAAAGGCATGCGCGTCTCCTCTTAATCGTTGGAGCGGGATAGAACAGCGGCGCGGCGGCGCGCGCAAGCCCGTTCATCACCCCGGATTGACCGCGGCTGCGGTTTCCTCTTTCCTTCAGTCCCAGAGATTTAAGGAGCCTGCCGATGAAAACCGCCCTCGTCACCGGAGCCTCGGCCGGAATCGGCGCCGCCGCCGTCCGCGCGCTCGCCGCCGATGGCTGGGCCGTCCACATGACCGCGCGCCGGGCGGACCGCCTCGCCGCGCTCGCCGCCGAAACCGGCGCGACGCCGCACGCCATCGACGCCGGCGACGCGCCCGCGATGCGCGCGCTGGTGGAAGGCGCGCCCTTCGACCTTCTGGTCGCCAACGCCGGCAAGGGCGCGGCGATGACCGGCCTCTCGGGCGCCGACCCGGCGGAGATCGCCGATCTGATCGCGCTCAACGTCACCGCGACGCTGCAGCTGATCGCCGCGATCATGCCGGGCATGACCGCGCGCGGCGGCGGACAGATCATCACCATCGGCTCGGTCGCCGGGCTCTATCCGACCGGCGCCGCGCTCTATGGCGCATCGAAGCACGCGATCAGGGGCGTGGTGCGCAATTTGCGGCTGGAGGCGCTTGGGGCCGGAATCCGCTTCACCGATATCCAGCCGGGGCGCGTTGCGACCGAATTCTACGATGTCGCGGTCAAGGACGCCGCGCTCCGCGAGACGATGAAGAACACCGGGATCGAGGAGTTGGCCCCCGATGACGTCGCCGAGGCGATCCGCTGGGTCGCCGCTCAGCCCGCGCATGTGAACATCGCCGCGCTGGAAATCACGCCGACCGAACAGGCCTATGGCGGCGTGCGCTTCGCGGGCCGCTGATGGAGCTTCCTGCGCCGCCGCCGGAGAACGGCGCGCTCAAGGGGCGCATCGCCATTATCGGCTGGGGCTCGCTCATCTGGGATCTCGACGATCTCGCGCCCAGGGTGGAGGGGGCCTGGCTGATGCGGGCGGGGCCGGTGCTGCCCTTCGAATTTTCCCGCATTTCGCCGAAACGCAAGCTGGCGCTGGCGGTCTGTCTCGATGCGGACCGGGGCGCTCCCTGCCCGACCAACGCAATTCTTTCCACGCGCGATGACATTCATCAGGCCGCCGAAGACCTCCGCGCCCGCGAAAGGGCGCAGGCGGTCGAGCGGATCGGCGCGTTCTGCGCCCGCACCGGATTTCGACGCTCGCGCATCGCCGAAGTCGGCGCGGCGGCGGCGGACTGGTGCCGTGCGACCGGCGCCGCCGGCGCGGTCTGGACAGATCTAGAAAGCAATTTCGAGGTGATGAAAGGCGCGCCCTTCAGCGTCGCGGCCGGCATCGCCTATCTGGAGACGCTTGAAGGCGAGAGCCTCACGGAGGCGGTCCGCTATATCGAAAACGCGCCGGAGACGACGCGAACCCCGCTGCGCATGGCGCTGGAAGGAAACGACTGGTGGCGCGCACAGGCCGCGCGCCTTCGCCCCCAAACAGCCTGACGCACGGCGCCGCGCCCCCGCACAAACAAAAAGGCCGGGGCTTTCGCCCCGGCCCTCAAATCCGGAAGCCCGGTTTTTCAGATCACTCGCGCGAGGCGCCGAGGAAAGAAAGCAGGAACATGAACATGTTGAGGAAGTTCAGGTAGAGGCTGAGCGCCCCCATGATCGCGCCCTTCTGGAGCATGATGGCGCCCTGCTGGCCCATCTGGCTAAACTCCAGGTACTGGTTCTTCAGCCGCTGGGTGTCGAACGCGGTCAGGCCGGCGAAGATCAGCACGCCGATCACCGAGATGGCGAACTGCAGCGCCGAAGACGCGACGAAGATATTCACCACCGAGGCGACGATCAGCCCGATCACGCCCATGACGAGGAAGGTTCCCATCCCGGAAAGATCGCGCTTGGTCGTGTAGCCATAAAGGCTGAGCCCGAGGAAGGCGATCGCGGTCACGAAGAAGGTCGTGGCGATGGACATGCCGGTATAGATCGCGAAGATCGATGAGATCGAGACGCCCATCACGGCCGCAAAGACCCAGAAGACGGTCTGCGCGGTCGAAGCGCTCATCTTGTTGATCGCGGCGGCGAGGCCGAAGACGAAGATCAGCGGCGCGAACATCACCGCCCATTTCAGCGGCGAATTGAAGAGCGCGACAATGACGCCCTCCGGCACCAGCATCGTCTGCTGCCCGTTCATGACCGCGTAGAGATCGTTGCCGAACACATAGGCCACGACGCCGGTGATGGCCATCGCGACGGCCATCAGCGAATAGACCTTGTTCATATAGGCCCGAAGTCCGCCGTCAATGTCCGCGCCGACGGCGCTGCCGCGCCGGATTGCCGTCTGATAGTCAGCCATCTGTGCTGTGTCCTCTCCGTTGTTTCACATGAGAAACTCCGCGCGATTCGGGCGGAACTTCCCTTCGGGTGCAATATCGGGGTGCGGCTGGCTTTTTACAACCTTTTCCCGCGCTTTACTCGCGCGCGCGAAGCGCCGCGGCCGGCCGCGCCGCCAGCGGAGCCCAAGCGAAACAAAGCCCCGCGAAAAGCGACGCCAGCGCCCCGCCCGCGACGATCGCCACCGCCGAAGCCGCGTCGAACCGGAACGGGCTCTCCATCACGAAGACGATCACGCCCCAGGCGGCGGCCGCGCCGAACCCGATCGCGACGATTCCGGCCGCCGCGCCAACCAGCCCGGCGCGAAGCGCGAAACTGCCCAGTATCCGCGCCCGGCTGGCGCCCAGCACCTTCAGGATCGCGGCTTCATAGGTCCGCGCGCGTCGCCCCGCCGCCGCCGCGCCGATCAGCACGACAAACCCGGTGATCAGCACCGCGCCCGCCCCCCAGCGCGAAGCCGCCGCGATATCGGCCAGCCCGGCGGAGACCCGCTCGATCGCGTCGCGAACCCGGATGGCGGTGACGTTCGGAAACGCGCCGCCGACAGCGCGGATCAGCGCCGCCTCCGCCGCCGGGGCGGCGTGAACCGTGGCGATATGGGTGTGCGGCGCGCCCGCCATGGCGCCAGGGTCCAGAATCATCAGGAAGTTGATGCCCATGCCGCGCCAGTCGATCTCACGGAAATTGGCGACGGTCGCGGTCAGATCGCGGCCGAGGATGTTGACGCTGACCGTATCGCCGATCTCAAGGCCCAGTTCGCGCCCCTCCTCGGCGGAAAAGGAAACCAGCGGCGGGCCGGCGTAATCCTCCGGCCACCAGTCGCCCTCGGTGATCGCGGCGCCTTCGGGCGGGCGGGCGGCGTAGGAGACGCCCCGGTCGCCGTTCAGCACCCAGCGCCCGCCGGGCTCGACCGTCTCGCGCGCTTGCGCCGCAAGCACGCCGTCGAGCGCGGTGATGACCCCGCGGAGCATCGGCGCCGTCGCGATCTCCTCCACACCTTCCACGCCCCTCGCTTCGCCGAGAAAGGCGGCCAGCTGGTCGTTCTGAATGTCGATAAAGAAATAGGCGGGGCTTCGCTCCGGCAATTGCTCGGAAATCACCGAGCGCATGTTGAAATCGACCTGCCCGATGGCCGCCAGCACCGTCAGGCCGAGGCCGAGCGAAAGCGCGGCGCCTGTCGTCCCCCCGCCCGTTCCGCCGATCGCCGCGAGCGCGAGGCGAAGCGCCGGTCGCCCGCGCGGCAGCCGGCCCCGCGCCGCCCGCGCGGCGACGAAAGACAGCAACCGGGAAACGAGCCAGAGCGTCGCCAACGCCCCGGCGACGCCGCCGAGGAACCACGCCGCCAACATTGGCGCGCCCGAAAACGTCAGCGCCGCCGCGATCAGGCCCAGCAGGAGCGCGACGAAGGCGATCACGTCGCCGGCATGAAAGCGCCCCCGCTCCGGCGCCGGCGCCGCCGCATCGCGAAAAAGCGCCGCGGCGCGCACTTCGCGCACCCGCGCCAGCGGCCAGAGCGCAAAGAGAAGCGCGGTCAGCACGCCGTAAACCGCCGCCTCCACCAGTGGCGCCCAGTAAAGCGCGAAAAGCGCCGGCACCGGCAACGAGGCCGCGAAAAGTGGCCCGACCACCGCCGGCAGCCCCGCGCCAAGCAGCAGGCCGAGCGCGACGCCAAGCGCGGTCAGCATGCCGATCTGGATCAGGTAGATCATGAAAATTCCGCCGCCCGGCGCGCCAAGTGTTTTCAGGATCGCGATGGTCTCGGTCTTTTCGGTCAGATAGGCCCGCACCGCCGAGGATATCCCGACCCCGCCGACCGCCAGCGCCGCCAGCCCGATCAGAACAAGAAAGGTCGCGATCCGCTCGACGAAGCGTTGAACCCCGGGCGCCCCGTTGCGGCTGTCGCGCCAGCGCCAGCCGCCAGCCTCCGCATCCTGCTCGAACCCGGCCTTCAGCGCGTCGAGATCGGCGCCTTCGGCAAGTTTCAGCCTCAGCGAGCTTTCGAAGAAGGTCCCCTCGCCCAGCAGCCCGCTGCCCTCCAGCGCCTCGGTGCGCACGATGATGCGCGGCCCCAGCCCAAACCCGGCGGAAACCGCGTCAGGCTCCGCCGCAAGCGCCGCGCGGAGTTCGAAATCCATGGTCCCGAGCCGAACCTCGTCACCGATCTCAAGCCCGATCCGGTCGATCAACGCCTGCGCCATCACGAGGCCGGGGCGCCCGTCCCGCTCCACCAGCGCCGCCGCCAGCGGCATCTCCGGCTCAAGCCCCACCTCGCCATAGAGCGGGTAAGCGTCATCGACGCCCTTCACCTGCGTCAGCCCGCGTTCGGTCTCGCCGCTGATCCGGCTGGTCGCGACCGCCATGGAGCGGAAATCGACGATCTCGGAGACCCGCTCGGCCACATCGCGCACCCGCGCCATCTCGCTCTCGTCGGCGCGCCTGTAGGTGAGCATGAGCTCCGCGTCGCCTCCGAGAATCGCGCGGCCCTGGTCGGAAAGCCCAGCCTCGATCGCGGTGCGGACCGACCCGACCGCCGCCACCGAGGCGACGCCGAGCGCGAGGCAGAGGAGAAAGACCCGAAACCCCGCAAGCCCGCCCCGCATCTCTCTCAGCGCGAAACGGCAGGCGAGCGCCGGGCTCACGCGGCGTCCCGCGCCGCTTCGGGGGTTTCCTTCGCCCGGCCGTCCTCGATGCGGATCACCCGGTCGCACATCGCCGCCAGTTCGGGGGCGTGCGTGACAAGGATCAGCGTCGCTCCGTGGCGCTTTTGCAGGCCGAAAAGCGCTTCGACAATGACCGCCCCGGTCGCGCTGTCGAGATTGCCGGTCGGCTCATCCGCGAGCAGGATCTTCGGGCGCGGGGCGGAGGCGCGGGCCAGCGCCACCCGTTGCTGCTCGCCGCCCGAAAGCTGGGCGGGGTAGTGATCCTCTCGCCCCTTCAGCCCCATCGCCGTCAGTTCCCGGACGGCCCGCGCGAACGCGTCCTTCGCTCCGGCCAGCTCAAGCGGCGCAGCGACATTCTCAAGCGCGGTCATGGTCGGGATCAGGTGAAAACTCTGGAAGACCACGCCCATATTGTCGCGCCGGAACCGCGCCAGCGCATCCTCCCCCATGGCGGAAAGATCATGGCCGAGCGCGCCGACCTGGCCGGACGTCGCCCGCTCCAGCCCCGCCATGATCATCAGGAGCGAGGATTTCCCCGAACCCGAAGGTCCGACGATGCCGACCGACTGCCCGGATTCGACCTCAAGCGCGACGCCGCGCAAGATATCGACCCGACCGGCCTTGGCGGCGAGCGAAAGATGAACATCTTTAAGGGAGAAAACCGACATGGGGCGAACCGGATGAGGACTGTTGCACTGCGATATGGCGCGCGCCGGGTGATCCGCAAGGCGTTTCCGGCCCTTGCGGTCATCGCGGCGCTGACCGGCGCTGCGGCGGCGGAAGTGAAAATCGTCGCCCTCGGCGACAGCCTGACCCACGGCTACGGCCTGCCCGCGGAGGACGGATTCGTCCCCCAGCTGGAGGTGTGGCTGCACGCAAACGGCGCGCCGGACGCGGTCATCGTCAACGCCGGGGTCAGCGGCGACACCACGGCGGGCGGGCAGGCGCGGCTCGCCTGGTCGCTAGGGGATGGCGCCGACGCGCTGATCGTGGAGCTTGGCGGCAACGACCTTCTCCGCGCGATAGACCCGGCGTCGAGCCGCGAAAACATTGACGCGATTCTCCGCGAGGCGGCGGTGCGTGATCTGCCGGTGCTGCTGACCGGCATGAGGGCGCCGTTGAATTACGGCCCGGAGTTCAAGGCGGCGTTCGATGCGATCTATCCCGAACTCGCCGCCGAATACGGCGCGCTCTACGATCCTTTCTTCCTTGAAGGGCTGGTGGGCGCGCCGCAGCTTTTCCAGCCTGACGGCATCCACCCGAACGCCGAAGGCGTTGAGCGGCTGGTGGCGCGCTTCGGCCCTCTGGCGCTGGAGCTGATCGCGCGGGCGCGGGCGCGGGGAGAGTGAGCGGTGCGCCTCTTCGCCGCCATCGCGCCGCCCGATGAGGCGCGCAGCCGGCTGATCGCGCTTCAGGCCGGATTGCCCGCTGGCCGGTTGACGACGGAGGCCAACCTCCACCTCTCACTGGCGTTTTTCGGGGAACTGGATGGCGCGGCCGCCGCCGATCTTCACGCCGCGCTCGGCGCGATCCGGGCGGCGCCGTTCGATCTGGCGCTCGACGGGGTCGGCGCGTTTGGCGGCTCTCGCCCGCGCCTTCTCTACGCCGGGGTGCGCCCGACGCCAGGGCTGTCGCATCTGCACGCAAAAGTGGCTCAGGCCGCGCGGGGCGCCGGGGCGGAGCTGCCAGCCGAACGCTATACGCCCCACATCACGCTCAAACGCCTGAAACCGGGGGAGATGCCACCCGCCCGCGTCGCTCGCTGGCTGGAGGCGGGCGCTGCGTTTTTCTCAGGCCCGTTCCGGGTGGAGGCGTTCAGCCTCCAGCGCTCGACCCTCGGGCGGGTCGGGCCGGTCTATGAAGAGGTGGCGCGCTATGACCTCGGCGCCGGGCGCGCGTGAAGGCGCCGGCGGGCGGCCGCGCGGCGCAGGCGCGCGCCCGCCAGCGCGAAACGCGCATGAAAGCTGCTTGTGCGGCGCGCGGCTTTCGCGGCGCGCCAGATCAGTTTAGGCCCGGACATTCCGGTCACTCCCGCTATCGTCAGGCCCGCCTAATACGTGCGGATTGTGACGGGCGCGTTGCGACGCTCTGACGCGCGGGTGAAATCTTCAGTCGCGCGGGCGCACCGCCCAGAACGGGCGCGAAGCTTCGCGGTCCGCATGTGCGCCATCTACGCCGATATCCTCAAGCCGCGACCAACCGAGTCGGGCCAGCGCGCGCCTCTCGCGTGCGGCGGCAAGCCAGAGCGAAATCGCGCCCAGGACATTGAACGAAGCTGCGCCGCGCCGGGTCGTCGCGCATTCGTCGGTCATGAAAGTCATCGTAGCCTCCATCGTCAGATCATATCGATTTGCCCCGATTCATCATCAGGCTTGATCCATATGGCGGCTCGGGTATCATTAGTGAAATGAATTGAATTGAACCAGTACATCACGGAACATGATATGGCGCGCAATCTCGACCTCACCGCCCTTCGCAGCTTCCTGACCGTCGCCGACGAGGGCAAGGTGACCGCCGCCGCCGCGCGGCTGAACCTGACGCAATCGGCCGTCTCCATGCAATTGAAGCGGCTGGAGGAGGCGCTCGGCCAGCAATTGCTGGATCGGGCCGGTCGCGGCGTCTCGCTGACGACGGCGGGGGAGCAGTTACTCGGCTATTCGCGCCGGCTCATCGCCCTCAATGACGAAGTCTGGAGCCGGATGACTCATGCCGATTTCGAGGGCGAGCTGACCATCGGCGCGCCGCATGACATCATCTATCCGCATATCCCCGCTGTCTTGCAGCGGTTCCACCGCGAGTTTCCGCGGGTCAAGGTCTCGCTCAGCTCTTCCTTCACCCGGCGGCTGAAGGAAGAATTCGCGCGCGGGGTCGCCGATCTGATCCTCACCACGGAATCCGAGATCGCGCCGGGGGGCGAGGCGCTTCAGGAAAGCCGGCTGGTCTGGGTCGGCGCGCATGACGGCGCGGTCTGGAAGGAACGGCCGCTGAAGCTCGGCTATGAGCGGGCCTGCATCTATCGCCCGATGGTGCAGCGCGCGCTGGACGATAGCGGCATCCAGTGGGAGATGGCCGTCGAAAGCGACCAGACCCGCGCGGTGGAGGCGGCGGTTTCCGCCGATCTCGCGGTCCACACCCAGATCGAAAGCTCTATCCCGCCCTATTTCGAAGTGATCCAGCATGGCGGCGCGCTGCCGACGCTGGCGCCGATCCTGATCGGGCTCTACCTCGCCGAGGGGCCGAAGCGGCCGATCATCGACCGCCTCGCCGGCATGATCCGCGACGCCTACGGCGTCGGCGAGGCGCCGAAACGCATGGCGGCCGAGTAACGCCGTCAGGACGGCTTCGGCTCACCCCCGAAATGCGCCCAGAATTCATCGCGGGCGTTGCTGCGCGGGAATTCGGATGCGGGAACCGGCGCGGCTAGAAAACGGCAGAGCGGCGCCCAGCCATCCGCCGGGGTGAAGACCAGAAGATTGTCGGCCGGGATCGTATCGCGGACCTTTTCATTGTTGCGCCGATAGGCGGCGATCGAGGTTTCACGGTCCAGCCCGCCAAAGACGCGCTTGACCAGCAACTCATCCATGGCCTCGAAGACCCCGGCGATATGCGGCGGCATCGCGATCTGATCGCGCATGGCGAAAAACTTGCCGATGGTGCTGGCATAACTCGCCCACCAATCGTCTTCGGGGCGTTCGGTGTGCAGCACTTTCGCCTCCGGAAACGCGAGGGTCAGCTCGGGCCAGACCGAAGCGCCGGGAAAATCGATCTGGCTCGCATATTCGGCGAAGACCGCCGCCCAATTCACCTTTTCGCCCGCCGCGAGGGCCACCCAATAGGCGGGTTGCGTCGGATTCGCCATCACTTCCACCATATGATGGCAGGGGCCGAAGCCCAGCTGCTCAAGCGCGAGCTTGGTCGACATGGTGCCCGTGCGGCCGAAGCCAGAGCCGATGATTTTCAGCCCCATGGGAATGGCCCTCTGAGTTGGCGCGCGCCCTTGACGCGGCGGCTCCACCTTGGCCGCGAAATCGCAAAGTCACAAACAAAAGCTTTACTGCCACCAGGCGAGCTCGTCCTCCCGCGCCCCGCGCCGCGGCTCAGGCGCCCTCTATTTCTTTTTCTTCTTCTTTTTCGGCGCGGCGGCCGGACTGGCGCCTGCCTGAGCGGCCCCCAGCGCCGCCTCCATTGCAGGGCCGAGCGCGGCGGCCAGGAGGCCATGGGCGCCAACGCCCGGCGCAGCCCCCGGTCCCAGCGCGTCGAACGCGCCCGCCACCGGCTCGACCACCCGCGCGCGGAACGCGGCGAGCAGCGCGGCCGCGGTCTCGGCAGGGTCGTCCGGCGCGGTGAACCGTTCCTGCCGCTCACCCGGCGCGGCGGCGGCGCGCAAAAGCCCGAGCCCGCGCAATTCCTTCAGCGCAGCGGAGATGTTCGAGCGCGCGACGCCAAGCTCGGCGGCCAGTTCGGCAGCGCTTTGCGGGTTTTCCCCCGACAGAAGGCAAGCCCAGACCTGCGCCGCGCTTTTCGACAGCCCGAACCCGCGCCCCAACTCGCCAAGGCGAAGGACGAAAGTCTGGCGTGGCGCTGAAAGGGGCATGGGCTCCATCATCGGAGGAAATCTACCGGCGCCTTCGCCGGTTGGAAAGCCCGCGCAGCCAACCGCAAGCGCATACCGGCCGATCCGCCCGACACCGCCGCGATTAGACCCGCCCGGGTCGATTTCCGACCTTGCGCCGACGCGTGAACGCGCTACGCCGCAATGGGAGAACCGATAAGCATGACCGGGGGAACGCCATCCATGACCTTCAAGACCGATATCGAGATCGCCCGCGCGGCGAACAAGAAACCGATCCAGGAGATTGGCGCCAAGCTCGGCATCCCGTCCGGGCATCTGCTGCCCTTCGGCCATGACAAGGCCAAGGTCTCCGCCGAGTTCATCAAGGCGCAGGCCGGGAAGCCGGACGGCCACCTGATTCTCGTCACCGCGATCAACCCGACCCCGGCGGGAGAGGGCAAGACGACCACGACCGTCGGCCTCGGCGACGGGCTGAACCGGATCGGCAAGAAGGCCGCGATCTGCATCCGGGAGGCCTCTCTCGGCCCCTGTTTCGGCACGAAGGGCGGCGCCGCCGGCGGCGGTTACGCCCAGGTGGTGCCGATGGAGGAGATGAACCTCCATTTCACCGGCGATTTCCACGCCATCACCTCGGCGCACAATCTCCTCTCGGCGATGATCGACAACCATATCTACTGGGGGAACGAGCTGGAGATCGACACCCGCCGCGTCGTCTGGCGCCGGGTGATGGACATGAACGACCGCGCGCTCCGGCAGATCACCGCCAGCCTCGGCGGCGTCGCCAACGGCTTCCCGCGAGAGACCGGGTTCGACATCACCGTCGCCTCCGAAGTCATGGCGATCCTCTGCCTTGCGAATGATCTCTCCGACCTCGAACGCCGGCTCGGCGACATCATCGTCGCCTATCGGCGCGACAAGACCCCGGTCTATTGCCGCGACCTGAAGGCCGATGGCGCGATGACCGTGCTTCTGGCGCAGGCCATGCAGCCCAACCTCGTGCAGACGCTGGAGAACAACCCCGCCTTCGTCCATGGCGGCCCCTTCGCCAATATCGCCCATGGCTGCAATTCGGTGGTCGCGACCAGGACCGCGCTGAAACTCGCGGACTATGTGGTGACCGAAGCCGGCTTCGGCGCCGATCTCGGGGCGGAGAAGTTCTTCGACATCAAATGCCGCAAGGCCGGCCTCTCGCCGGAGGCGGTGGTGATCGTCGCCACGGTCAGGGCGATGAAGATGAACGGCGGCGTCGCCAAGGGAGATCTGGGCGCGGAAAACGTCGCGGCGGTTTCGAAAGGCTGCGCCAATCTCGGCCGCCATATCCAGAACATCAAGAAATTCGGCGTGCCCGCGGTCGTCGCGATCAACCATTTCGCCGCCGATTCCGATGCGGAGGTCGATGCCGTCCGCGCCTATGTGAAATCCATGGGCGCGGAGGCGGTGCTCTGCCGTCACTGGGCCGAAGGCGGCGCCGGAATCGAAGCGCTGGCGAAAAAGGTGGTGGAGATCATCGAAGGCGGCAACGCCCAATACGCGCCGCTCTACCCGGACGAGATGTCGCTTTTCGAAAAGATCGAAACCATCGCGACCGAGATCTACCGCGCCGATGAGGTTCTGGCCGACAAGAAGATCCGCGACCAGCTGCATGAATGGGAAAAACAGGGCTATGGCCATCTGCCGATCTGCATGGCCAAGACGCAGTATTCCTTCACCACCGACCCGAATCGGCGCGGCGCGCCCACCGGCCATTCGGTGCCGGTGCGCGAAGTGCGCCTCGCCGCCGGCGCCGGTTTCGTCGTGGTCATCTGCGGCGAGATCATGACCATGCCCGGCCTGCCCAGCAAGCCGGCGGCGGAGACGATCCGCTTCAACGAGGCGGGGGAGATCGAGGGGCTTTTCTGAAGAGGCGCGCAATTCGCCGCAAGCTGCGCGTCTTCGCGGTTGAGGGGCGGCGCCGCCGGCGCTAGCGTAACCGCGGATATCAAGAAGGAGAGCCCCATGAGCCGCGCCGCCCTTGCGTTCGCAGTCATGCTTGTCGCCGCGTCGTCCGGGGCGTCCATCGCCGCGGACGAAATCGAGGACCGCAACGCCGGCTACTATTACCCGCCCGTCACATCGGAGGAGACGTTCGCCCGTGTCATCGCCGCCGCGCCGGAGGCGGAAGCCGCGGTGCGGGTGAATTTCGTCACCTCGATCACAAAGGCCCAGCTCGCCGCCCCGGAAAGCCCGCG
>JBBDTD010000151.1:0-6837 GCA_040904645.1 Paracoccaceae bacterium | reverse complement strand
CCAAAAATCATTGTCGCCCCCTGTTTTGCGAAAGCGTAGCGCGCACCGACGCTTAGGTAAATCCCCTCCCGCTTCAAGCGCGTCAGCGCGCGGCGTAGACAGCGAAGCCTGAAAAACGGAGCCAGAAATGACCGCGCACGCCCCCACGCTCGCCTTCACCGAACCTGCCGTCAAAACCCTGTCCGGCGCGACCGGCGATTGGGAGATGGTGATCGGGATGGAGGTGCACGCGCAGGTACGCTCCGAATCCAAGCTCTTCTCGGGCGCTTCCACCGGGTTCGGGGCGGAGCCGAACAGCCATGTCAGCCTCGTCGACGCGGCGATGCCGGGCATGTTGCCGGTGATCAACGAATTCTGCGTCGAACAGGCGGTGCGCGCCGGACTCGGGCTGAAAGCGGCGATCAATCTGCGCTCGGTTTTTGACCGGAAGAACTATTTCTACCCCGATCTGCCGCAGGGCTATCAGATCAGCCAGTTCAAGCACCCGATCGTCGGCGAGGGCGAGGTGCTGGTGGATATGGGCCCCGGCGTCGCGCGCAAGGTCGGGATCGAACGCATCCATCTGGAGCAGGACGCCGGCAAGTCCATCCACGACATGGACCCGGCGCTATCTTTCGTCGACCTCAACCGC
Organism: Paracoccaceae bacterium; assembly: GCA_040904645.1. Classification (GTDB taxonomy): domain Bacteria; phylum Pseudomonadota; class Alphaproteobacteria; order Rhodobacterales; family Rhodobacteraceae; genus Pikeienuella. The sequence continues at coordinate 6,206 of JBBDTD010000151.1, read as the reverse complement.
ACCGGCGTCGCGCTGATGGAGATAGTCTCCCGCCCGCATATCAGGGGGCCGGAGGAAGCGGCGGAATATGTGCGCAAGCTGCGCCAGATCCTGCGCTATCTCGGCGCCTGCGACGGCAACATGCAGGAGGGCAGCCTCCGTGCGGATGTGAACGTCTCCGTCTGCCGCCCCGGCGACTACGAGCGCTTCCGCGAGACCGATGATTTCGCCCATCTCGGCACGCGCTGCGAGATCAAGAACATGAACTCGATGCGCTTCATCCAGCAGGCCATCGACTATGAGGCCAAGCGCCAGATCGCGATCCTGGAGGATGGCGGCAAGGTCGATCAGGAAACCCGGCTCTACGACCCGAGCAGGGGCGAGACCCGCTCGATGCGCTCCAAGGAGGAGGCGCACGATTACCGTTATTTCCCCGACCCGGACCTGTTGCCGCTGGAATTCTCACAGGATTGGGTCGACGCCATCGCCGCGACGCTGCCGGAATTGCCGGACCCGAAAAAGGCGCGTTTCGTACTGGATTACGGCGTCACCGAATATGACGCCGGCGTCCTGACCGCCGAGGTGGAGAACGCCGATTTCTTTGAAGCGGTCGCAGCCGGGCGCGACGGAAAGACGGCGGCGAACTGGGTCATCAACGAACTTTTCGGCCGCCTCAACAAGGAGGGCCTCGGCGTCGCGGACAGCCCGGTCAGCGCCGATCAACTCGGCGGCGTGATCGACCTGATCGCCAAGGGCGATATTTCCGGCAAGATCGCCAAGGATCTGTTCGAGATCGTCTGGTCCGAGGGCGGCGAGCCGGCCGAAATCGTCGAAAGCCGTGGCCTGAAGCAGGTCACCGACACCGGCGCCATCGAAACCGCTGTGGACGAGGTGATCGCCGCCAATCCGGAAAAGGCGGCGCAGGCCCGCGAAAAGCCCTCCATGGCCGGCTGGTTCGTCGGCCAGGTGATGAAGGCGACCGGCGGCAAGGCCAATCCGCAGACGGCGGGCGAACTGGTCAGGCGCAAGCTCGGGATTGAATGAGCCGAGCGATTTTCGGCCGGCGCAGCCGCCTAAAGGGCCGAGATTTCCTTGAGGATCGCGCGGGCGGCTGCGGCCGGATCGGGCGCGGCGGTGACCGGGCGGCCGACGACGATATGGTCGGCGCCGGCTTTGAGCGCCGCTTCCGGCGTCGCGACACGCTTCTGATCGCCGCGCGCCGCGCCGGCCGGGCGCACGCCCGGGCAGACGATCAGCCGGCCGCGCGCTTCGGGCAGCGCACGGATGGCGGCGGCTTCCAGCGGCGAGGCGATGACGCCGTCAGCCCCGGCGCGCAGCGCCCTGCGGGCGCGCTCCGTCACGATTTCGGCGGGATCGCCGTCGACAATCATCGCCGCGTCGAGATCGCCGCGATCGGATGAGGTCAGGATGGTGACCGCGAGGATTTTCATCCCCGAAGACCCGCGCCCCGCCACCGCCGCGCGCACCACGTTCGGGTCGCCATGAACGGTGAGGAAATCCAGCCCGAAGCCCGAAAGGCCGGCCACCGCCGCCTCTACCGTCGCGCCGATGTCGAAAAGCTTCAGGTCGAGAAACACCTTGTGGCCGCGCGATTTCAGCTCGATCGCCAGGGCGAGCCCGCCGCCAGTGAGCATGCCAAGGCCAATCTTGTAGAATCCGACATCCGGCGAAAGGCGATCCGCCATCGCCTCGCCCGCATGGGCGTGGGCGACCTGCGGCGGGTCGAGCGCGACGATGAGGCGTTGATCGGTCATGGGGATCCTCCAGCGCCCCTCTTGCGCGGGAACGGCGGGCGCCGTCAAGCGCCGCCCTTGCCAGAGCGTTGCATAAACACCACATGCTTGCATGACGCGCCGACCGGGCGTCACTTCAGATTATCAGACGGTTGCGGGCCGGGCTTCGGACGGACCGCATCACCGGGCCAGGAGAGCAGACATGAACTTCGAAAAGTTCACCGACCGCGCGCGCGGCTTCGTTCAGGCGGCGCAAACCATCGCACTGAGGGAAAACCACCAGCGATTTCTGCCTGAACATTTGCTGAAAGCCATGCTGGACGATCAGCAGGGCGGCGCGAGCGGACTGATCGCCCGCGCAGGCGGCGACGCGGCGTTGGTGCGCGAAGCAGTGGAGGCGGCGCTGGCCCGCGTTCCCGCCGTCGAGGGCGGCGACGGCCAGATCTATATGGACGGCGCCACCGCCAAGATCCTGCTCGAAGCCGAGAGGGTCGCCGAAAAGGCCGGCGACAGCTTTGTCACGGTGGAGCGGCTTCTGACCGCCCTCGCGCTCGCCAAGAATTCCGAGGCGGGCAAGGCGCTCGCCGCGGGCGGGCTGACGGCGCAAGGGCTGAATTCCGTGATCAATGATCTGCGCAAGGGCCGCACCGCCGATAGCGCCGGGGCGGAGAACAATTTCGACGCGCTGAAGAAATACGCCCGCGACCTGACCGAGGATGCGCGCGAAGGCCGGCTCGACCCGGTGATCGGGCGCGATGAGGAAATCCGCCGCACCATCCAGGTGCTGTCGCGGCGCACCAAGAACAACCCGGTCCTGATCGGCGAGCCGGGGGTCGGCAAGACCGCCATCGCCGAGGGGCTGGCGCTGCGTATCGTCAATGGCGACGTGCCCGAGAACCTGACCGACAAGCGTCTCATGAGCCTCGATATGGGCGCGCTGATCGCCGGCGCGAAATATCGCGGCGAATTCGAGGAGCGGCTGAAGGCCATCCTTTCGGAAGTCACGGCGGCTGCGGGCGAGGTGATCCTCTTCATCGACGAGATGCATACGCTGGTCGGCGCGGGCAAGGCGGATGGGGCGATGGACGCCTCCAACCTCCTGAAACCGGCGCTGGCGCGGGGTGAGTTGCACTGCATTGGCGCCACGACGCTGGATGAGTACCGCAAGCATGTGGAGAAAGACGCCGCGCTCGCGCGCCGCTTCCAGCCGGTCTTCGTCGATGAGCCGAGCGCGGAGGATACGATCTCCATCCTGCGCGGGCTGAAGGAGAAATACGAACTCCATCACGGCGTGCGGATCACCGATTCCGCGCTGGTCGCGGCGGCGACGCTTTCCGCGCGCTACATCGCCGACAGGTTCCTGCCCGACAAGGCCATCGACCTGATGGACGAGGCCGCCAGCCGCCTGCGGATGGAGGTCGACTCCAAACCGGAAGCGCTGGACCAGCTTGACCGCGACATCATGCAGCGCGAGATCGAGGCCGAGGCCCTGAAGAAGGAAATCGACCACGCCTCCAAGGAGCGTCTCGCGGCGATCGAGAAGGAACTGGCCGGGCTGAAGGAGGAGTCGGCCGAGATGACCCTCCGCTGGCAGGCGGAGCGCGAAAAGCTGGCCGGCGCCCGCGAGGTGCAGGAACGGCTGGACCGCGCGCGGATCGAACTGGAAACCGCGAAACGTGAGGGCGACCTCGCCAAGGCGGGAGAGCTTTCCTACGGCGTGATTCCGGATCTGGAAAGAAAGCTCGGCGCGGCGGAAAGCGCGGAAGACGTGATGGTTGAGGAAGCGGTGACGCCCGAGCATATCGCCGGGGTCGTGAGCCGCTGGACAGGCGTGCCCGTCGACAAGATGCTGGAAGGTGAGCGCGACAAGCTTCTGCGCATGGAGGAGGCCCTGGGCAAGCGGGTGATCGGCCAGCGCGACGCGGTTGTCGCGGTCTCCAACGCCGTGCGCCGGGCGCGCGCCGGGCTGTCCGATCCGAACCGGCCGATCGGCTCGTTCCTCTTCCTCGGGCCGACGGGCGTCGGCAAGACGGAGCTGACGAAGGCGCTCGCCGGGTTCCTCTTCGCCGATGAAACCGCGATGGTGCGGATCGACATGTCGGAATTCATGGAGAAACACGCGGTCAGCCGGCTGATCGGCGCCCCTCCGGGCTATGTCGGCTATGACGAGGGCGGCGTGCTGACCGAAGCCGTGCGCAGGCGCCCCTATCAGGTGATCCTGTTCGACGAGGTCGAGAAGGCGCACCCCGATGTCTTCAACGTGCTCCTGCAGGCGCTCGACGATGGGCGGCTGACGGATGGTCAGGGCCGCACCGTGGATTTCCGCAACACGCTGATGATCCTGACCTCCAATCTCGGCTCCGACGCGCTCGCCACCCTGCCTGACGGCGCGCCGGCGAAACAGGCGGAGGCGGAGGTGATGCGTGCGGTGCGCGGGCATTTCCGGCCCGAATTCCTGAACCGCCTGGACGAAATCGTGCTCTTCGATCGCCTGACGAGAGCCGACATGACCGGCATCGTCGATATCCAGCTCGCCATCCTGGAGAAGCGGCTGGCGGCGCGGAAGATCGGCCTCATCGTCGACGACGCGGCGCGACGCTGGCTGGGCGACCGGGGCTATGACCCGGTCTATGGCGCCCGGCCGCTGAAGCGCGTGATCCAGAAGGCGCTTCAGGACTCACTGGCGGAAATGCTGCTCAGCGGCGGGATCAAGGACGGCGAAACGGTCGAGATCAGCGCCGGCGAGGACGGCCTGGTGATCGGCGGCGCCCTGCGTCCGCTCGGCGGCAAGCCGGCCGAGCCGCCGGTGACGACGCTGCATTGACGCTGACCATCAACTGAGGAACGGCCTCGGTGAAAACCGGGGCCGTTCGCATGTCCGCGCCTTATCCCCTTTCCGACGGCGCTGGGATGGATCGGGAACTCAGCCGTCCCCATCAGCGCTTTGCAGCGCGCGAAGCGAGTTTCCGCGTATGTCCTGAAATCATCGGCGGGGTCGACGTTCGCATAGGATCGAATGCGTAGATATTCCTCCTCAAGTAGCAATCCGGTGCGGAAGCGGAAGCCAGCGGCCACTTCTTGACGGCGGAAGGGAGCGGTCCGCCCGCGATGGAAGCCCGGGGCGCGCCGCCTCAGGCGAATCTCGCGCGCGGATTCAATTTACGTAAGTAACTGAAATTAACGAAAATTTCGCGCAGTCCGGGAGGGGCGGCGGCAGTTGATCGCGCCCAAGTAGCAAAATGCGGTCATCCGGGGGCGATTGCGCGGCGGCGCCTTGTTTTCGCCCCGAACCGCGCGCAAGTGGCTGGCTATGCGCACTTGCGTATCGTGTTTGTGAGGCTGCCGCGTCTGTGAACGCGGATGTAGCGCGCCTGTTCGGCGCGTATGTAAAAGGTGGGGTTTGTGATGTGGGGTCGTCGCCATACGGTGATCGCCGTGAGTGTGCTTGTGTGCTGTTTGGGCTACAAAGCAGCGGCGACGCCGCTCACTGCTTCAGGCGGTGACATCGCCGGTCTTCTTCAAACAGGTTCGGATGCGGAAACAGGCCCGCTTGCGTTCGCTGAGAAATTTGCTCTCTCGGAAACCTTGAACGCGCCGGCGGTCTGGCGCCGGCCGAACAGCCTCCCCTGCCGTCAGGCTGACGGGAGCAATCCCTGCTGGGACGACCGATATGTGTTCGATCGGGCGGTAGCGGCCGGGCAGACCAGCCCGGAGATCGTCTCCCGGCTTCAGCGCGACGTCGCCGCGCTGCGCCATGTAGAAGACGAGATCTGCGACGGCGACGTCATTTCGAATTCCGGCGCACGCGACGGCCGGGCCTTCTTCGTGCCGCGCGAAGAGGTCGCCTTCGACCTCGGCTGGCTAGAGAGAAATGGCCTCGAACACAGAATCCTTGAGGATGGCCGGGCCTGCGTCCCGTCGCTGTCCTACGGGACGTGGCATTTCGCGCATGCATGCGGCAACGCGGTGCAGATGCTCTCGCGGTTCGTTCCCCCCACGGCCGACCGCAGGCGGCTCGCCTCCATGCCGATCGGGACGGCGAACGCCGCCTATAGCTCGGGTCCGGCCCGTATCGGCGGCTTTCCCGGCGGCGGTGGGTTCTTTGGTGGCGGGGGGGGATCCTCCGGCGGCTTGGCGGACCTGATCCCGCCCGCGGGCGGGGCGGCGGCGCCGGCGCCCGGGACGCCCAGCGGTGAGCACGGCCCCAGGCCGAGCCCGCCATATCCGGCGCCGCCACCATATCCGGGGCCGCCGCCGCCGGAACCGCCCGCGGTGGTTCCGGCGCCCGCGGCGCTCTGGCTGCTTCTGACCGGCATTGCGGCTCTGGTCGTCGGCTCCCGGCGGCGAACGGTCGCCGCCAACGAAGCGGCGTGAGGCGGGGGGATATCGGCGCCCCAACCCCTGGCTCGATCCGGAATCTCGCGCCGAGTCGGAGCTTGGCTTAGGCCATCGTCACCACATCGGGGCCGATCT
>JBBDTD010000150.1:0-6857 GCA_040904645.1 Paracoccaceae bacterium | reverse complement strand
CCTGAATTTCGTTGTCGAAATGGCCGATATTGCCGATGATCGCCATGTCCTTCATCTCGCGCATATGCTCGATGCGGATCACGTCCTTGTTGCCGGTGGTGGTTATGAAGATGTCCGCGGTTTTCATCGCGTCTTCGAGCGTGACCACTTCGTAGCCGTCCATCGCCGCCTGAAGCGCGCAGATCGGGTCGATCTCCGTCACCTTCACGCGCGCGCCGGCGCCGCGGAGCGAAGCGGCGGAGCCCTTGCCGACATCGCCATAGCCGCAGACGACGGCGGTCTTGCCGGCCATCATCGTATCGGTGGCGCGGCGGATGCCGTCGACCAGCGATTCCTTGCAGCCGTACTTGTTGTCGAATTTCGACTTGGTGACGCTGTCGTTGACGTTGATCGCGGGGAAGGGCAGGTGGCCCTTCTCCATCAGCTTGTAGAGCCGGTGGACGCCGGTCGTCGTCTCCTCGGAGACGCCCTTCAGCATGTGGCGCTGCTTGACGAACCAACCCGGGGACGCGGCCATCCGCTTGCGGATCTGCGCGAAGAACGCGACCTCCTCCTCCGATTCCGGGGTCTCGATCAGGCTGGTCTCCCCCTCTTCGACGCGCGCGCCGATGAGGATGTACATCGTGGCGTCGCCGCCGTCGTCGAGGATCAGGTTCGCGCCGCCTTCCTTGAAGTCAAAGATGCGGTCCGCGTAATCCCAGTATTCGTCCATCGTCTCGCCCTTGATGGCGAAGACCGGCGTTCCGCCGGCGGCGATGGCGGCGGCGGCGTGGTCCTGCGTCGAGTAGATATTGCAGGACGCCCAGCGCACTTCGGCGCCGAGGGCGACCAGCGTCTCGATCAGCACCGCGGTCTGAATCGTCATGTGGAGGGAACCCGCGATGCGCGCGCCTTTCAGCGGCTGCGCGGCGCCGTATTCGGTCCGGATCGACATCAGGCCGGGCATTTCGGTCTCCGCGATGGCGATTTCCTTGCGGCCGAACTCCGCCAGCGCGATGTCGCGCACGATATAGTCGGTCATTAGATGCTCCTGCTTGGGCGCGGGGCCCTGATTTCATCCGGTGGCGCTATAGCAGCAGCAGCCCGAAGCGGCAACGCGGCCATTGGGCGGGGCTGTCGCGGGCGGCGGTCGGGCCTGTGAACTTGTACACACGCGCCACCCAAAAAATGGCGCATGCTTGGGCCATGAACATGGAGTCGCGGCTCGGTCCTGCGCGGCGTGTTTCAGGTGTGTGATGATTGCGCCGCAGGGCGGTCGCAAATAATTTTCAAGAAGTTACTTCGCGTTGTGGGCGTGCCGATCTGTGATAATCAACACGAGTACTTGTGGGGCCAGCCGCAACTGTGGCTGTAAGCGGGGCGGCGCCTGACGAACAATGTGGTATTGCGGTCTCATCGGTCTTTTGAGCGGTCCCGTTGCGCGGCGCGGCTCTCGTGGTGGCGGGAAATTGGGGCCGGCGGCCATGCTTCTAGGGGCGTTTTTCCTCCAGTTTGCGGTTGCGCCGAGCCAATCGACGGCGGGAGAGGCGGCTCATGGCGTGGCGCTCGGCGCCACCACCTGCGGCGCTTCGACCTGTCACGCGGCGGCGGAGCCCTGGCCCAATTCCTCCGTTTCCCAGAAGGAATATCTGATCTGGAAGGAAAAGGACCCGCACGCCCGTTCCTATGACGCACTTGGCTCGGCGCGAGCGAAGGCGATCGCCCGCAGGCTTGGCGTTGGGGAGCCGACATCCACCGCGAAATGCCTCGGATGCCACGCGCTCAACCTGCCTGCCGACCGGCGCGAGGACACTTTCGACATCACCGAAGGCGTAACTTGCGAGAGTTGCCACGGCCCCGCTTCCGGCTGGCTCGGCGTGCACAGTTCCGGCCTCTATTTCTACGCGCAGAACCTTGAAAAGGGTATGTACCCCACCACCGACCCGATCGCGCGCGCCGATCTTTGCCTTGGCTGTCATGTCGGCGACGGCCAGCGGTTCGTCAGCCATGACATGATGGCGGCGGGGCATCCGACCCTGCCGTTCGAACTCGGCTTTTATAGCTGGTTCACCACCACCAATCCCGAAGCGCGCTCGGGCTATGCGCATTTCACCGTCGATGACGACTATCTTCAGCGCAAACCCTGGCCGTTCGGGGTCAAGGTCTGGGCGCTGGGTCAGGTGACGCAGGCCCGCCGGGTGCTGGCGCTGGTGACCGACCCCAAGAACGGGCCGAAGGGGCTTTTCCCTGAACTTTCACATTTCGAATGCCGCTCCTGCCATCGGTCGCAGCAAGGGCCCGGCGTCGCGCGCGTGGCGCTGCCGCGCATCAAGTCCGCGAACCTGATCTTCGCCGGCTTCGCCGCCGAAATCGTCGACGCAGGCCTGGCTGGGCGGGTGAGGGGCGACATCCAGCAGATATCCGCCGCCTCCACCGAAAGCTGGGAGGCGGTGATTGCGGCGTCGGCCCGTCTGAAAGACACGTTGGCTGCGGTGGAAGCCAGGCTGAAAGCCCATGATTTCAGCGTCGAGGACAACAAACGCATCCTCACCCGGATTTCCCGCGCCTACGCCTCCGGCCAGCTCGCCGAATATGAGGCGGCGGAGCAAGCCGTGCTCTCCGCCGCATCGCTGGTGGATGAGCTTGACCGGCTCGACGCATTCTCGCCGCCTGACGCCGCCGCCGCGCTCGCCGCGATGGCGCGAGGCGTCACCGCGTTCAAGGGCGCCAGCTTCTATTCGCAGCCCGACGTGCGCGCCGCGCTGGCGGAAATCGCGCGGCTTGTCGCGAGGTAAGGGGACCGAAAAATGCGCTGCATACTGATCCCGATTTTTCTGCTGATGGGGCTCGCCCCGGCGGCGTTGGCGCAGAACGAGGCCGGAGGCGTGACCTATACGGTGGCGGAGCAGCGCGAATTGCGGGCCCCCGCGGACCCGCACGCGACCGTATTCAAGGAATCGGAATTTCCCTCCGCGGTCCAGTGCGCCGAATGCCACCAGAAGATCTTCTGGCAATGGGCGTCGTCGAACCACGCCTATGCCTCGATCAGCCCGATGTTCCACAAGTTCGAACAGCGCATCAACGACCTCGCCTCGGGGACGATCAATTATTTCTGCGTCCGCTGCCATCAGCAGATCGGCACGCAGTTGGGCGAGCTGCGTGAGCAGCCGCTATGGGAGCGCAGCCAGATCGCGCGGGAGGGGATCACCTGCGTGACCTGCCACCGCGCTTCGCAGGAGTTCGCCAGGGTGAACGGCGAGCGTCACATCACCCCCGGCACGATTTATGAGCCGATGAAGGGCGCAAGCACCGCGCCGGGCCTTGAAACCGTTCTCAGCGACCCGGACCGCTACGGCGTCTCCACCGGCCCCGATGAGAGCGGCAGCCCGATCCATCTTTCGGCGATCCAGTTCGACCAGATTTCGAAATCCGAATTCTGCGTCTCCTGCCATCAGGTCGCGGTTCATCCGGGCATCAAGCTCGAAGTGGTGTGGGAGCAATACCGCGCCTCCCCTGCGGCCAAGCACGGCATCATTTGCCAGGATTGCCATATGGGCAAGGTTCAGGGCCGCCCCGACGGGTACGAGACCTGGCCGGTCGCTATCGTAAACGGCCGGCCGGTCGGCGATTCGAATCGCAAGCACTCGAACCACGCGTTCTTCGGGCCGGGCTATCCGATCGCGCATCCGGGCATCTTTCCGTTCAACCCGCGTGCGCTGAAATGGTCGATCACCGAATGGCTGCGATTCGACTGGCGCGCCGGCTGGGGGGCGCCCGCCTGGGAAGATCGGCTCAGCGCCGGTCAGGAAAGCGCGGATTTCCCCGACATGTGGCGCCAGCGCCAGGAGCGGGAGACGGCGCGTTATGTGCTCGACCAGAACCTGCGGCTGCTGGAGCTGAAACGGCGCGACCGGATCGCGGTGATGGAGAATGGCTCCCGGCTGGACGGGCCGTTCTTCGACAACGGCCAGCCGCGCGTCGGCGAGGATCTCGATTTCCGCTTCCGCGTCACCAACACCGACGAAGGGCATAACCTGCCCTCAGGCTCGCTTGGCGCCCAGCCGGAAATCTGGCTCAACGTCGCGCTGATCGACCCGGAAGGAAAGACCGTGTTCGAAAGCGGTTATGTCGACAGCATAGGCGACATGGCGGATATCCATTCGCTCGACGTGGCGGCGGGGACGATCGAGCATGACGACCAGCTCTTCAATCTTCAGACCAAATTCCTCGTCACCTCGGTCAAGGGGCCGGACCGGGAGTTTTATGTGCCGGTCAATTTCGACATCGACCAGATCCCGCACATCCGCCCGTCCGCCGTGCCCTCGTCGGTGCTGAACCATCCGCCGTTTATCCGCATGGAGGGTCGGTCGATCCCGCCCCACGGTCATAAAGACGCCAATTACACCGTGCCGGGCGAGCTGATCGACCGGCCGGGCGCCTGGCGAATTCAGGGCAGGATGCGGAGCCGCGCCGAGCCGATGTATTTCATGCGCTTCGTCTTCGCGACCGAGGAAATGGAGCGGATGATGAACGAATGGATGATCGATATGCACCCGGTCGCCGTCGAATTCGAGGTGAAATGACGATGCCGGCGTTTCTGATGCGAGGCGGCGCGAGCGCCGCGGCGGTTCTCTCCGCCAGCGTGATGTTTGGCGTCTCCGCCGAGGCGGCCCCGATTGTCGATCTCGGACGCGCGCTGGCGGAGGCGGACCGGCCGGCGGCGATTTCGCCCGCGACGCATTCGAAGGCGATCAAGTCCTTCAAATCGAAGACGCTGGCGGTGATCGCCGATATCTCCGCCGACGCCGGGCCGCCGGAACGCGATCCTCTTTCCACGGAAACGGAGTTCGACGCGGGCGTCTTCAAGTCCGACCCGATCTACGAGCAAGGATATGATCCAGACGCGCAAATCGAGATTTACGGCGGCAAGAAGGCGGTGAAGCGGGTGTCGCCGCTGGTCGAGATCGGGCGGGACCTGTACGGGCCGGGCGAGATCGGCGAAGGCGTCAACGTGATCGGCGAAAAGAACCGCCTGACGCCGCAATTGCTGGTCTTCGGCGACGCGAGGACCGCCGTCGCCTATAACAAGGACGCAGGCGGCAAGGAGGTCGGCCAGGTCGCGACCCGGCTCAACCTCTTCGCCAACCTCCAGCTTACCGGGACCGAGCGCATCCTCATGCTCTGGGAGCCGTTGCAGGACGGCGCGCAATTCTCCCGTTACGAATTCACCGGGCCCGACCGGAACCGGACCTCCGATCCGCAATTCGAGACGCAGGGGCAGCCGACGACCCTGTTCTTCGAGGGGGATCTCGGCGCGATCGCCGCCGGGCTTTCAGATGAATACAACTCCTACGACATACCGATATCCGTCGGCCGGATGCCGCTGCTTTTTCAGAACGGCGTCTGGATGGAGGACGCGTTCCTCGGCGCGGCCATTACCTTGCCGGCGCAGAACAGCGCCGCGCTCGGCATCACCAATTACGATCTGACGCTGTTCGGCGGCGGCGCGGAGATCACCTCCGACGGAATCAAGAACGGCGTCGGCCGGAATGACGACAAGGAGGCGGCGGTGATCGGCCTCGCGGGGTTCTTCGATGTGGCCGAAGGCTATCTCGAAACCGGCGCCGCCTATATCATCGACAAGGACCACTCCGACGGCGACTTTTCATATCTGAACCTGACGGCGGCGTTTTCGAAACGTTACTTCGGGAAGGTGTCCAACGCGACGCGCGTTATCGTCAATGTAGGGCAGAGCCCCGGCGGCGGGCGGGCGAAGGCGGCGAACGGCGTGCTGCTTATCTCTGAAAACGCGTTCATCACGTCCCAAGAGTTGACGCTGGTTCCTTACGCCAATTTCTGGCTCGGCAAGGATAATCCGCAATCGGTGGCGCGCGCCGCCGCGGCGGGCGGCATTCTGCGCAATGTCGGCCTTGCGTTCGAGAGCGACAATCTCACCGGCTTTCCGACGCTTGATCCGACGGGGCGCGATACGGCCGGCGGGGCCATCGGAGTGCAATATCTCTTCGCGCTGGATCAGCAACTCGTCGCCGAGGTGGCGGCGGTTATCCCGTGGGACGGGCGAAATGGCGCAGTCGCGGACAATCAATACGCAGCCAGCCTCCGCTATCAGATTCCGATCACCAATCAGGTGATCCTGCGCGCCGATGCGATCTACGGCGTTCAGGAGGGACCGGCGGACGACCTCTACGGCGCGAGGTTCGAGGTCAGGGTGAAATTCTGAATCTTTCGGCGCGCTCAGCTCGCCGCGAGCGCGGCCAGAAGCGCGCGATCGCTATCCGTCGCGGGCCAGAAGCTTTCGATCATCAGCTCCGACGCCGTCACCTCCGACGCGGCGCCAAACATCGTCGTCGCGCTGAAAAGGTTCAGAGTTCCCAGCGGCGTCTTGAGGCTGAGCGGCAGCGCCACCGCGCCGGGCGCGGGCCGGGCGCCGCCGGGGCGCGCATGGTGCGGGACCGGATAGGACAAAAGCTCATCTCGGAGCGTCAGAAGCTCGTCGTCTCCGGAAATCCCGGCGTCCCTTGTCAGCCGCGCCGCGACATGGGCGCGCCAGTCGCGATAGTTGACGATCATGGGCGCGAGCCCCTCAGGATGAAGCGTCAGACGCAAGACGTTGACTGGCGGCGAAAGCAGCGCCGCCGCTCCCGCCATCAGCGCGGCCGCCGCCGCGTTGGCTTCGATCAATGTCCAGCGCCGGTCGACCACCAGCGCCGGGGCCGGCGCTGCGACCGTTATGATCGCCCGCGCCGCGTCGCGAACCGCCGAGAGTTCTGGCGCGTCCGGCGCCAACGAGGGCCGGGGCGGCGCGAAACCGGCGGCGAAGTGCAGCGCGTTCGCGGCCCGCGGCGGCAGGTCGAGGG
>JBBDTD010000149.1:0-6880 GCA_040904645.1 Paracoccaceae bacterium | reverse complement strand
CGACCGCTACGCCAATGCGGCGCTTTTCGCGGCCTGCCAGCGGCTCGATCAGACCAGCTTCGCGGTGGAGCGGGCATGGGCGCTTTAGCTCAGCGGGAGCGGAGCGCCTTGATCAACTCCGCTTTCGTCATGTCGGGGTTGGCGTGCGCGTTCGCGATGCGCGCCGCCTCTTGCGAAGGCGACGCGCCAGCGGACGACCTGGCCGTAATTATTCGCCTCACGCGGGTGCGGCGTTCTCATGCCTGAAACGGCCGTTGAAGTTTTCTTCGCACGCCAGATAGGCGCCCGCCCGGCTGACATGCGCCTGGCATCGCTTCATTACGGCGATGCGACAGTTCTGACGAGTTCGCATTGCGGTCGGCGCCACGTGAATGCACCATGTCGCCGAACCCGGCCGGACCAGCGCAAAGCCGCGCCGATCTGCATCGAAATGCGAGGGGACAGTGCGATTCGAGTATGAGGAGTTCCCGTATGTGACCCCTGGACCGCTGGCCGGGAACCCAGAGGCGCGCCACCGGGTCGTCATCGTCGGCGCGGGGCCGGTCGGGCTGGCGATGGCGGTCGATCTGGCGCTTCGCGGCGTGCCTTCAGTGGTGCTCGACGACAACAATGTCGTCTCGGTCGGCAGCCGCGCCATCTGCTGGGCGAAGCGGACGCTGGAGATTTTCGACCGGCTCGGTATCGGCGAGCGCATGGTGGCGAAGGGCGTGACATGGAAGGTCGGCCGCACGCGCCACCGCGACAATGAAATCTTCCACTTCGATCTCCTGCCCGAGGACGGCCACAAGATGCCGGCCTTCATCAACCTCCAGCAATACTATGTCGAGCAGTTCCTGGTGGAGCGCTGCCGCGATTTTCCCGAACTGATCGACCTGCGGTTCCGCAACCACGTCACAGGGGTGGAACGCTTCGCCGATCACGCCGCCGCGACGGTCGAGACGCCGGAGGGGAGCTACGGCATCGAAGCCGACTATCTGCTGGCCTGCGACGGCGCCGGCAGCCCGCTCCGCGCCATGCTCGGCCTCGATTTCGCGGGGGAGCTGTTCGAGGAGCGCTTCCTGATCGCCGATATCGTGATGAAGGCGGATTTCCCCGCCGAACGCTGGTTCTGGTTCGAGCCGACCTTCCACCCGGGCCAGTCGGCGCTCCTCCACAAGCAGCCGGACGATATCTATCGTATCGACCTGCAACTCGGCTGGGACGCCGACCCGGAGGAGGAGAAAAAGCCCGCGAACGTGATCCCGCGGATCGAAAGGGTCGTCGAAGGCCGGGCTTTCGAGTTGGACTGGGTCTCCGTCTACACCTTCCAATGCCGCCGGCTGGCGCGTTTCGTTCATGAGCGCGTCATCTTCATCGGCGACAGCGCGCATGTCGTCTCCCCCTTCGGCGCGCGCGGCGGCAATGGCGGGGTGCAGGATGTCGACAATCTCGGCTGGAAACTGGCCGCCGTGCTGAAGGGCGAGGCCGACGCCAGGCTGCTCGAAAGCTACGACGTGGAGCGCAGGCATGGCGCGGACGAAAACATTCTCAACTCCGCCCGCGCCACCCGCTTCATGTCGCCCGGCAGTGGGGGGGAGCGGCTTTTCCGCGACAGCGTGCTGGCGCTCGCCGCCCACGCGCCCTTCGCGCAGCGCATGGTGAATTCTGGGCGGCTTTCGCTCCCCTGCGCCTATCCCGCCTCGGCGTTTTTCGGCCCCGACGATGCGGCGCTGCCGCCGGGCGCCGCGCCCGGCCGGCACTGCCCCGACGCGCCCTTGAAGAATGGCTGGCTGTTGGAACAGTTAGGCGCCGGCTTCACCCTCCTCGGCCTCGGCGCGGAGCCGCCCCGGATCGCGGGGGCCGTAGGGCTGGGTCTGGCCCCGGACGGCCCGATCCGCCAACGCTATCTCGGCGATGCAGCCTCGGCCGTCTACCTTATCCGGCCAGACCAGCACGTCGCCGCGCGCTGGACCGCGGTGAGCCAAGCCGAAGCCGAAGCGGCGCTCGCCGCCGCGAAAGGAGCCTGAGATGGGCGCGCTGACCCTGACACCGAATATCCCCGACCATGACGAATTCTACGCCGAACTGCTCGGCGCGCATAAGGGTCTGAACGAGGCGGAAAACCACGCGCTCAACGCCCGGCTGGTGCTGATCCTCGCCAATCACATCGGGGACCGCGCGGCGCTGAGCGAAGCCCTGGCGCTGGCGAAAAGGACCGGCGGCGAGAGGTGACGCCGCCCCAGCCTTGAGTCCGGGGCCGACGCGCATACACGCCCAAGGGTAGGAATCCATTGGGCGGCGCTTGCCGGGGCGCAGGAGGCCAACCGTCGGCTCGAGGATATCCTGCGCACGTCGCAGCGCGCGCAGTTCGCCAAGAGTTCCGAGAAACGGTCGCCCGGCCAGTTCAACCTCGTCCTGGCCAGCCCATCGTTCTGTTCCATTACGCCTCCGGCCAGGGGAAGGAACATCCGCTGAAGCTCCTCGCCGGCTGGCGCTACATCGCGCCCGGGAAGCCGCCCCGGCACGCCTTCATCGCGAACTTCAACGGGCGGCTCAGGGGCGAGTTTCCGAACGCGACGCTCTTCACGACGCTGCGCGAGGCCAGGACCGCCCTCGTCAACTGGAAGGACGACAACCGCCACAGACCCCACCCGGCCCTCGGGAACATCCCGCCCGCCTAGTCCCCCGCCGAGGTGCTGAAGGACGGATGGTATCGCAGCGGCGACATCATGCGCCGCGACAAGGACGGTTTCTTCTATTTTGTCGGACGGGCCGACGACATGTTCAATGTCGGCGGAGAGAACGTCTGGCCCGGAGAGGTGGAGAAGATCATCGAGACCCTCGACGGCGTGCATCAGGCGTGCGTCGTGCCGGCGCCTCAGGAGATAAAATCGCTCGTTCCCCATGCTTTCGTGGTGTTGCGCCAGGGCGCCAAACTTGGCGTGGACGAAGTGAAAGCTCACACGCTGCGTCACGGTCCCGCCCATGCGCATCCGCGCCATGTCTGTTTTATTGACGAAATTCCCCTGGCCGGGACCAACAAACCCGACAGAAAAGCACTGACAGCCGCGGCTGAAAAAGCTGTACTGTCCGCAAATTGACGCGAACTGGCGTCTCCGTGGCGGGCTTTCCGAGGGCGGGAACTCATTGTCGCGGCGGCTTTCAAGCTGATCGCGGATCGCGGGCTCGCCGCCGCTTCGACGCGCGATATCTCTCAAGCGGCGGATGCATGCGCCGACAATGCACCAATACGTGCGCAGCAAGGAAGATGTGCTGGAGCTGGTCCACCACTGGGTGATCGAGCGGGTGCGGGCCAATCTGCACGACACGTTCGGGGCGCCTCTTGCGATATCTGGTCTCTTCGCCAGTTCGCTGTCGGAGAAGTCACCGCAGAAACGTTCAAGGCCGAACTTGCGGAGTTTGTTCTCCATGGGCTGTCAAAGAATCCTCGGTGAAGTGCTCTCGGCGATATCGGTAAATCCATCTGCCGGCCCGGTTCATCCCGACTGCGATATTCTCGATATAATGAGAAAAAAATGCTCTCCCGATGCACTATCATGGCATAAGATTAGAACAGTTTTTCTGCATACGAAATATGGGATTGACACCTCGACACGAGGCGACGCTCATGATGCTCACCCTGCATTTTTCGCGCGTGGCGCCATCCGCGCCCACGCTATCGCCGCCCAGCAAGATATCGGTGAACATGTCTCTGCCTCACCTGACCGTCGACGACATTCGCGCCGCCGTAATTGGCGATGGCATGCCGATGCCAGGCCCCTTTGGCCCAAGGGCGCTGATCTACGCGGATCACGTCGCTTCCGGCCGGGCGCTGACCTACATCGAAGACGCGATACGGGAGCATGTTCTGCCCGCCTATGGCAACACGCACACCGAAACCTCGTGGTGCGGCCGACGAACCACCGCCTTGCGTGAAGCGGCGCGCGCCGCCATTCGCCGCGCTGTCGTGGCGGATGAAAACCATGCGGTGATTTTCACCGGCGCCGGCGCCACCGGAGCGGCTGACAAGCTGGTGCGTGGCCTCGATCCGGGTCCTGATGCGACAGTGTTCGTCGGCCCCTATGAACATCATTCAAACGATCTTCCGTGGCGTGAATGCGACGCAGAACTGGTTCGCATCCCCCTCGACGCCAACGGCGCGATCTGCCTCGCGACGCTTGAGCGCGAGCTTGCGGCGCGAGCCGGGCGCAAGGCGCTCATCGGCGCTTTTTCCGCCGCTTCGAATGTCACGGGCGTGCTGACCGATCTGCCGGCGCTCGCGAAGCTGCTCCATCGCCATGGCGCGTCTCTGGTGTGCGACTTCGCCGCTGCGGGGCCCTATGTGCCGATCAGGCTCGCGGAAAGCGCGCCCGGCGCCGGCGACAGGATCGATGCGGCGCTTGTCTCGCCCCACAAATTCATCGGCGGGCCGGGTTCGTCCGGGGTGCTGATCGCTGATCGCGCCATGTTCACCAGTGACAAACCGACAACCACCGGTGGGGGCACGGTGTCCTATGTCACCGCTGGCCAGCATTTTTATGTGAAAGACGTGGAGCGCCGGGAAGAGGCGGGTACGCCCGCGATCGTGGACAATATCCGCGCCGGCATGGTGTTCGAACTGAAGGCGCAGATCAGCGATGCGGAGGTGACGCGCCGCGAAAGCGCGCTGACACGACGCCTCGATGCGGCGCTTGCCGCTACGCCCGCGGTGGAGGTGCTGGGGCCGCGCGAAGCGCACCGCCTCGGCATCTATTCCTTCAATATCCGCGCGGGAAAGAAACTGCTCCACCACAACTACGTCGTGGCCCTGCTCAACGACCTGTTCGGCATTCAGGCGCGTGGCGGCTGCTCCTGCGCCGGCCCGTACGGGCATACATTGCTCGGCATCGACGAAAACGCCGCCGCCGCGCACGAGCGTCAGGTCGCGCGGGGGCTTTCGGTGTTCCGGCCGGGATGGGCGCGACTGGGGATCAGCTGGTTTTTCGATGAAGCCACCGTGGACAATATCGGCGCCGCTATCGCTTTCATCGCCCGGAAGGGTCCCGATTTGCTGCCGCTCTATCGCCTCGACGCCAATTCCGGGGTCTGGCGGGCGGAGCCGGCGACGGGATCTCTCGCGCAGGCGCCCGCAGCCGAACCCGTGGATCTGGCCGCACTCTGGCTAAACAGGCCGGCTGCGCTTCCTGCGACTCCGAGCTTCGAGGAGTGCCTCGCGCAAGCGCATCGCATGGCGGACCTGGCAAGCCAGGCTCACCCCGCCGAGCCTGCGAACTTTGACGCGGACTGCGAGGCCCTGCGCTGGTTCTGGCTGCCCTGCGAGATGATGGCCGCCCGCCCGGCCACACCTGAAACCGTTTGAACCGGGAGCTCCCACATCATGGCCGTCGAGAACTGGGTCGCCAAACACCTGACAGAATTGACAGAATTTCGCCGCGATCTGCACCGAAATCCCGAGCTTCTATACGAAGTGCACCGCACCGCCGGCGAAGTCGCGAAGCGTTTGCGCGAAGCCGGCGTCGACGAAGTGCATGAAGGGATCGGCCGCACCGGCGTTGTCGGCGTGATTCATGGCCAGTCGAACAAGTCGGGACGCATGATCGGCCTTCGCGCCGATATGGACGCTCTGCCCATCATTGAAGATTCAGGCGCTGAATGGTCCTCGACGGTCGTCGGGAAAATGCACGCCTGCGGGCATGACGGGCACACCACCATGCTGCTCGGCGCCGCGAAGGCGCTGGCGGAAAGTCGCGCCTTCGACGGCACGGTGATCGTGATCTTTCAGCCTGCTGAAGAAGGCGGCGCCGGCGCCAAGGCGATGCTGGATGACGGCCTTCTGGACCGGTTTCCAGTCACCGAATTCTATGGGATGCACAACAAGCCCGACCTGCCGCTCGGCTCCTTCGCCACGCGGGCCGGGCCATTGATGGGCTCTGTCGACGAAATCAATATAGTGATCGAGGGCAAGGGTGGCCACGCCGCCGCGCCGCACAACTCCATCGACCCGGTGCCAGTCATGGCGGCGATGATTCAGGCAGCCCAGACCATCGTGGCGCGCAATCTCGACCCGCTGAAATCAGCGGTGCTTTCGATCACGCAGATCAACGCCGGCGACGCGTTCAACGTGATCCCGCAGACGCTGACCATGCGCGGCACCGTGCGCGCGCTGGACGAAGATGTACGAAACATGATCGAAACACGGCTGCGTCAAGCGGTTGAAAACACCGCATCCGCCTACGGCGCGGTCGGAACGCTGGACTATCAGCGCCATTATCCGGTGACTGTGAACTCTGAAATCGGCGTGGAGCGCGCCCTCGCCGCAGCGGCCGAAGTAGCGGGCGCCGAGCATGTGGACAACGACCTGGCGCCCGCACTGGGCGGGGAAGATTTTTCCTTCATGCTGAACGAGCGGCCAGGCGCGATGATCTTTCTCGGAAACGGCCCGAGCGCCGGGCTTCATCACCCGCGCTACGACTTCAATGACAACGTGATTCCCTGGGGCTGCTCCTATTGGACGACATTGGTGCGCCAGCGGCTGCCGCTGGCGTGAACCACCCGCCGGCGCGCGGCGGATTCGCGAGGGAATCGCGCTTGAAACCAAGCAGCTTTGAGCGTGATGCCGGACGATCCAGCGCGCCGGCAGAACGCCGCTTCCAGATGTGAACGCCCGGGTCGCGCAAAAGAAATTCCATGCTCATAATCCAGGCGAAGCTGGGCACAAAACCTTAAGATATATTGATGTATCATCATAAAAATTTTGATCGCCTTTGAGTTGCCAGTTACGCCGCGCGTACACGGTCGCCGTGAAAATCAGGCACCAAACAGCAAGCCTGAACCGCCCCGGGTTTGCCGGAGAGTAAAACTCTCAAAAGGTGAGCCTCATGACAGACAAGAAACACACCCC
>JBBDTD010000148.1:0-1171 GCA_040904645.1 Paracoccaceae bacterium | reverse complement strand
CCCCCCCGACGGTCTCTCGTCCCGGCCGCGATCGGCCGCTTTCGAGAAAGCTCAGGTGACGCTGAGACATCGACGCCTCCGCCGCGAGGTCGAGCTGGCTGAACCGCCGCCGCCGCCGCCAGTCGCGAAGAAGTCCGCCGAGTGATTGTTCCGCTTCCATGGTTTCAATCTACGACATCGGAATGCGTCTGACGATTACCTCCGAAGTAATCGACCGCAGGCGGCGGCGCACCCATGTTTCCGATGGTTTCAACGGAATGGAGACAGGAATCATGTTCGTTATCACTGCAACCCGGCTGCGTCAGGCGCTCTGGCTCGACGCGGCGAGCTGCGCTTTCATGGGCGCTGGGCTTCTGGCTTTCACCGGCCCGCTCGCGGCGCTGACCGCGCTTCCGGCGATATTGCTGACGGCTGCGGGCGCGGCGCTGGCGCCGATCGCGGCGGTCATCGCGCTGACGGCGGCGCGGGGGACGCTTTCGCAGTTCCTCGTGGCGGTGATCGTCTGGGGCAACGCCGGGTGGGTCGCCGTCAGTCTTGCGCTGCTGGGCGGGCTCGCGCCAATGAACGCTTACGGCGTTGCGCTGGTGCTGCTTCAGGCGCTGGCGGTTGCGGCGCTGACTTGCGTCGAAGCGGCGGGGTTGAAGCGCTTCGTTGCGGCGAAGGAGGCCTGATCGCATGCTGGACACCGGGAAACTCTATGAGAAGATGCCGTTCGCCCGCGTGCTGGGCGTCAGGCTGCTGACCGCGACACCCGAACTGGTGGAGGCTGAAATGCTTGTCAGACCCGATCTTTGCACCGCGGGCGGGCAGCTTCATGGCGGGGCGGCGATGAGCTTTTCGGATTCGCTCGGCGGTGTCGGGGCCTGGCTCGCCCTGCCGGAGGGGGCGAAAGGCACCGTGACGGTCGAAAGCAAGACGAACCTGCTCGGCGCGGCGATGGTCGGCGAGACGATCACCGCCCGCACCACGCCGGTTCATGGCGGGCGGCGCCTGCAGGTCTGGCAGACGATGTTGTCCAGACCAGACGGCGCGCCCGTCGCGATGACGGTGCAGACGCAGATGACGCTCTGATCCGATCAGGCCGGGCGCTCGCGCCCGGCCGTTGCCGCATAAATGACCGCCGGCGCCGAAAGGATGAGGCCGGCCACGAAGAGGGCGGTATGCGAAAGCC
>JBBDTD010000147.1:0-38369 GCA_040904645.1 Paracoccaceae bacterium | reverse complement strand
CGGCGATGCACGAAGCAGCGTCGCCGGCGCCCTGCCCCGCCTTCAGGCGGCCCGGCCCAATGCGCGGCGCAACCTGCGCCGCGCCTGATGGCTTCATTCCATCAGGAGGTTCTCGCCCACGGCTGGGGTGAACAAATCCCGGCTTCGCCAACTCGGCCGCTTTTCCAGTTCATCCGTCCCGAATCCGTCCCTACTCCGGTGGGCTCTTCCCGCCACGCCGCCCGTCTTCTGTTCGCTGCGAACAAGGCGCCACGTTTTCGGGCGTGAAGCGCTGTTGTGAACGGTGATATTGGGCTATCAACGCCGTCTGTCGACATGTTGGGAGTTTCGCTCGCGCGGTGTCCGAAGGGGAAACGAAATGAACAATCGCACCGGAAAAATCAACTCGGCGATCTTCGCCGCGGCGCTCAGTCTCGGTCTCGTAGCCTGCGGATCCTCCCCGGAGGGAGCCGCCTCGCCGGGCGCGCAGCAGCAGCAATCGGTCTCCACGTCGTCCTCCTCAACGCCGCTGGGCCGGAGGCAGGTGGAGGAGGTGCAAACGCTCCTCGCCCGTCTTGGCTATTCGGGCGTCGAGTCGGATGGCGTGGCCGGGCCGCGCTCACGCGCCGCGGCGATGGCCTTCCAGCGCGACGCCGGCGTCGCCACGACCGGCGACTACGATCAAACGCTCCTGAGCATGGTGCGCCGCACGGCGGAGGCGCGGGGCGTAGCCACCGTCGCGGCGCCGGCGCCGGTGGCGACACGGTTGCAGTAGGCGGCGAACGCCCGTTACAGCGCCCCCCCTATCGCACCAGGCATGTGGGCGATCGCTTGCGCGCTGCGCCCATAGCGGCGGCGGAAGTGTATTCGCCCCCCGCGATCCTGGGCGGCGTGATCTCCGCCAGCTTCCAACGCCGCGAGCCGGGCTTGGCGCTCACAGCCGCTGAGGTGATCGCGAGCGACCCCTGCATTGAAACAGGGTCGCGGTCCCTTTCGACGTTTGACAGACTGGCACGTTCAGCCCCCACGGCGCCGACGCCTTACGAACGCCGCCGCGATGACGCCCCGGCGATGGAGGGCGCGAAGCTCGCCCCGAAGGTCGGAGCGTCCAGCCAGCGGGCGGATTTCCGCCGAGGCCGGAAACGCCTTTCCGGGCGTCATCGCCGCGCCCTCCCCGCGTCAGTGGAACCTCGCCTTGCGCTTTTCGAGAAAGGCCGCCGCGCCCTCGATCCCTTCGACGCCGCCCAGCGCGGTCGCGATGCTCTCAGCCTCGGATTCAAGCTGCGCCGCCATCCCGGCTTCCTCCGCCTGAACGATCAGCCGTTTGATCTCCGCCATTGACGCGGCGGGGCCGGCGGAAAGTTCTTCGGCCCATGCCAGGGCCTCCGCCAGCGGGTCGTCGCTGAGCCGGTTGACGACGCCCAGCTGATGCAGCCGCGCCGCCGCGACACGCCCGCCGGTCAACGCCATCTCGTTGACGAACTGGCGCGGCAGCGCACGGGCGAAAGACCATGTCGCGCCGCCATCGGGCGTGATGCCGATCTTCACATAGGCGAGCATGAAATAGGCGTCGCTCCCCGCGACGATCAGATCGCAGGCGGCGGCGAGGGAGGCCCCGGCCCCCGCCGCGCCGCCCTCCACCGCCGCGATCACCGGGCGTGGACAGGTGCGAATGGCCTCGATCATCTGATGCAGCCGATCGACGCCGACGCGCCGCATCGCGTGGTCTTCCTTGTGCGCGACAGCGAGCCGCCTTACGTCGCCCCCGGCGCAAAAGAATCCCCCGGCGCCCGAGATCACCACCGCCCCCACATCATCGCCTGAGGCGCTTTCGATGGCGGGCATCATCCCGTCATAGAAGTCCATGCCAAAGGCGTTACGCTGCTCCGGCGCGTTGTTGACGATATGCAGCACGCGGCCATGGCGATGGGTCAGAACCCTGCTCATGCCGCGTCCAGCTTCAGGAACCGCGCGAGGTGAAAATCCTCATCGCCAAGCAGGTGGTCGATCATGGTCAGACGCTTGGCGAAATGCGGCGCGGCGTATTCCCAGGTCATGGCGATGCCGCCATGAAGCTGGATTGTCTCTTCCGATATCAGGCGGCCGACCCGGCCGACCATGTTCTTGGCGGCGGAAAGCGCCCGCTCGCGCTCCTTGCGCGGCGCGTCCATCATCCCGGCGGCGAGCATGGTGAGCGAGCGCGCCTGCTCGATCGCGATCACCATCGCCACCATCCGGTGCTGAAGCGCCTGGAATTTGCCGAGCGGCTGGCCGAACTGTTTACGGGTTTTCAGATAGTCGAGCGTCAGGTCCTTGCAGACCTCCATCGCGCCCAGAGCCTCCGCGCAAAGCGCGAGCACGCCGCGGCCGAGCGTGCGTTCAAGCGTCTTGTAGCCGTCCTCGGCGTCGCCCAGCGCCTCGCCCTTCACGCCGTCGAAGGTGAACTCCGCCGCATGCCCGCCTTCGATCGTGCCATAGGCGCGCATCGTCACGCCCTCGGCCTTCGGGTCAACCAGCCAGAGACCGATCCCCGCCTCGTCGGCCTCATCGCCGGATGAACGCGCCGAGACGATCAGCATATCCGCCGTCGCGCCGTTAAGGACCACGGATTTCCGCCCGGTGATCACGCCGTCCTCATCCGCCTCGCAGGAAACGCGGCTCATCTCAAAGCGGCTCGAAGGCTCGGTATGGGCGAGCGCGAGGTGAAGCGCGCCGCCGATGACTTGCTCCAGCATCTCGTCCTTGCCGGCGCCAATCAGCGGCGTCGCGCCGAGAATCGCGGTGGCGAGGAAGGGCTCGACCACGAGGCCACCGCCAAGCGCCTCAAACACCACGATGATGTCCTCGCCCGCGCCGCCAAAACCGCCCGCGTCCTCGGGGAGGAGCGCGCCGACAGCGCCAAGCTCGGCGAAGCGCGCCCACATCGCGGGGTCGAACCCACCCTCCATCGCGGCCGCCTTCTGGCGGGTCGGCAACTCGTACTTCTCCCGCACGAAACGGGAGAGCGTGTCCGTCAGCATCTGACGTTCTTCGGAAAGCGCGAAATCCATGATTAAAGCCCGAGCCCCATTTTGGAGATGATGTTTTTCTGGATCTCGTTCGAACCGCCGTAGATCGAGACCTTGCGCATGTTGAAATAGCTCTTCGCCCGGGTCATCGCGCCCTCCGGCCCGATCGGCTCCTCGTTCCAGCCCTCATCGAAGCTTTCGGGGACGAAGGGCATGGCGTGCGGTCCGAAGGCCCGGCGCATCAGGTCGGTGAGCTCTTGCCTCACTTCGGTGCCGCGGATCTTCAGCATAGAACTTTCGACCCCGCCGGCCGCGCCGCCGCCCGCCGCCGCCAAAATGCGTAGATTAAAGATATCCATCGCCATCAGGTCGATCTCGACCTTGCCCATGCGGGCTGCGAAGAACGGATCCTCCCGCAGCGGCCTTCCGTCGGATTCAAGGCGCTTGGCGGCGGACTTCAGGTGCTCCATGGCCTGGCGCGAATAGGCGGCGCCGGCGATGCCGGTGCGCTCATAGGTGAGGAGGTATTTGGCGAGGGTCCAGCCCTTGTTCTCCTCCCCCACCAGATTCCCGACCGGGACCTTCACATCGGTCAGGAACACCTCGTTCACCTCATGCTCGCCGTCGAGCGTTATGATCGGGCGCACTTCGACGCCGGGCGTGTCCATCGGAATCAACAGGAACGAGATGCCTTCCTGCGCCTTCACGGTCTTGTCGGTGCGCACGAGGCAGAAGATATGGTCGGAGATATGGCCGAGCGTCGTCCAGGTCTTCTGGCCGTTGACGATGTAATGGTCGCCGTCCCTCACCGCCTCGGTCTTGAGCGAAGCGAGGTCGGAGCCCGAGCCGGGCTCGGAATAGCCCTGGCACCACCAATGCTCGGAGGTCAGGATCTTCGGCAGATATTCCTTCTTCTGCGCCTCGGTCCCGAACTTGATCAGCACCGGCGCCAGCATGTTGACCCCGAACGGGATGATGCGCGGCCCGTTCGCGAAGACGATCTCCTCATGGAAGATATGCGCCTCGACCGGCGTCCAGCCGGTGCCGCCAAGCTCCTTCGGCCAATGCCAGGCGAGCCAGCCCTTGGCGTTCAGAAGATCGTGCCATTCGACCAGGTCAGCTTTGCTCAGCCGTTTGTTCCTCGCCACCTTGGCGGCGAGCTTGGGAGAGAGGTTTTTCTTGAGATGGCTCCGGACTTCGTCGCGGAACGCTTCTTCGTCCTTGGTGTAGTTCAGGTCCATCCTATCCTCCTCAGGCGGGTCGCCCCGGCTTTTGGCCGGGGCCTCGCTTGTTGCTTCGTTACGCCTCGGATCAGGCGACCTCAAAAAGCCCGGCCGCGCCCATGCCGCCACCGCAGCACATGGTCGAGACGATATATTTGACGCCCCGGCGTTTGCCTTCGATCAGCGCATGGCCGACCATCCGCGCACCCGACATGCCATAAGGATGGCCGACAGAAATCGCGCCGCCATCGACATTCAGCTTGTCGTTGTCGATGCCGAGGAAGTCGCGGCAATAGAGCACCTGCACTGCGAAAGCCTCGTTCAGCTCCCAAAGTCCGATATCGTCGATCTTCAGCCCATGCGCCTTCAGCAGTTTCGGCACGGCGTAGATCGGCCCGATGCCCATCTCGTCGGGCTCGCAGCCGACAGACATGACGCCGCGGAAATAGCCGAGCGGCTGTAACCCGCGCTTCGAAGCCTCCTTCGCTTCCATCAGCACGCAAGCCGATGCCCCGTCGGAAAGCTGGGAGGCGTTGCCCGCCGTGATGTGCTTGCCCTGCTTGATGACCATGCCATCCTTGAACACTGGCTGCAGGCCCTTCAGCCCTTCCAGCGTGGTGGAGGGGCGATTGCCCTCGTCCTTGTCCAGCGTCACCTCGCGGTCGAGGATCTCGCCGGTTTCCTTGTTCTGGAATTTCATCGTGGCCTTCATCGGCGCGATTTCGGCGTCGAAACGGCCCGCTTCCTGCGCGGCGGCGGTGCGCATCTGGCTCTGAAAGGCGTATTCGTCCTGCGCGTCGCGGCTGATGCCGTAACGCTCGCCCACCGTCTCCGCCGTCTCCAGCATGGTCATGTAGAGGGCGGGCATCGTCTCCCTCAGATAGGGGTCGGCCGTGTTGTCCGTGCGCATGTTGGCGTTCTGGACGAGCGAGATGCTTTCGCCGCCGCCGCCGACCGCGATCTGCAACCCATCGGTGATGATCGACTTCGCGGCGGCCGCGATGGCCATCATCCCCGAGGAGCATTGCCGGTCCACGGTCATGCCCGCGACCGTCACCGGCAGTCCCGCGCGCATAGCCGCCTGACGGCCGAAATTCTGCCCCGAGGAGCCCTGCGTCAGGGCGTTGCCCATGATGCAATCCTCGACCGCGCCCGGCTCGATCCCGGCGCGCTTGACCGCGTGGGCGATGGCGTGCCCGCCGAGGGCTTGCGCGGAGGTGGCGTTGAACGCGCCGCGAAAGGCCTTGCCGATCGGGGTGCGGGCAGTGG
Source organism: Paracoccaceae bacterium (assembly GCA_040904645.1). Classification (GTDB taxonomy): domain Bacteria; phylum Pseudomonadota; class Alphaproteobacteria; order Rhodobacterales; family Rhodobacteraceae; genus Pikeienuella. Next base: position 32,890 of record JBBDTD010000147.1, on the reverse strand, counting down.
AAACGATGACAGCTTCTCTCATTGAAATTACTCCTTCTTGGCGGCCGCTTCGGCCTTGTCTGCATATTTCTGGGTCTGTTCGAACGCGCCCTGAAGGGCTTTCGCGCCTTCCATGTCGCTGATCCGCTCGAAGGCGGCGGCCACGCCATCGGGCGTCAGGTCGTCGCCGGTCAAGAGCACGCCCTCGGTCTCATGGAGATAGGTGCGCGCGAAACAGCCCCCGCCCGCGCAGAGGATGGCGCGTTTCGGCCCCTCTTTCGAGGCGAGGAAAAGCACGCCTGGCGAAATGCTCTCCGGCGTCAGCAATTCCTTCGCGGCGCCTGAAAACAACTCCTCCGTCATCCGCGTCACGGCGGTCGGCGAGAGGGTGTTGACGTGGATGCCGTATTTATCACCCTCGATCTGGAGGACATTCATCAGCCCGATCATGCCGGTCTTCGCGGCCCCGTAATTGGCTTGTCCGAAGTTGCCGTACATACCGGAGGACGAGGTGGTGAAAACCAGCCGGCCGTAATTCTGCGCGCGCATCACCGGCCAGACGGCGTTGGCGCAGTTGGCGGTGCCGATCAGATGGACGTTCACCACGGTGACGAAATCCGCCATCTCCATCTTCGCGAAGCTCTTGTCGCGCAGGATGCCGGCGTTGGCGACCAGAACGTCGATCCGGCCCCATGTCTTCATGGTCTGGTCGACCATCGCCTGAACGGCCGCGAAATCCGAAACATCCGCGTCGTTGGCGATGGCCTCGCCGCCCGCGGCCTTGATCTCCGCGACCACGGCGTCAGCGGCGGCAGTGGAGCCGCCGCCGCCGTCGCGCGCGCCGCCGAAATCATTGACGACGACCTTGGCGCCACGCGCCGCGAATTGCAGCGCGTGGCTGCGCCCGAGGCCCGCCCCCGCACCGGTGACGATGACGACCTGACCTTCGAAAGTAATGCTCATGCTTTTCCCATATAGACGCGCCCGATCCATTCCGCGATCAGCGCGGGCTTTTCTTCGCCCTCGATCTCGACGCTGACATCTTGCTTGTAGGTGATCTGGCCGGGGACGCTTTCGTCCAGCTTCGCCAGAACGAACCGCCCGCGCACCCGCTTGCCGGCGCGCACCGGGTTCAGGAAGCGGATCTTGTCGAACCCGTAATTGACGCCCATCGTGACGCCCTTGATAGCGGGCCCCGCCTCGTAAACCATCGCCGAAAGCAGCGAGAGCGTCAGAAATCCGTGCGCGATCGTGCCGCCAAAGGGCGTCCCGGCCGCTTTCACCGGATCGATATGGATATACTGATGATCGTCGGTCACTTTTGCGAACTGGTCGATCATGGTCTGATCGACGGTTATCCACTTCGAGACGCCAATCTCTTTTCCGAGCAGCGCGCGTAGCTCGTCAAGCGAGCGTTTGCCAGCCAAAGCCATTCGTCCTCCGAATCTTCAACACCGATCTTCCGCCGGGGGTCTCTCATAATGGCAGACCTGACGTAGGGTGACGCAAGCGTAAACTGCGCTTCCCCCACGAGAATCCTCCCCTGCGCCGCCACGCCTCAACGCTGGGCCGGTTTCACGCGTTATTAACGCGAACCCGGCGCGGATTCACGCCGCCGCGCCGCGCCGGTCACGCCCTGGCTGTTAGGAGGAAAGGGCCGGTGAAATGGTTCCCGGCGCAATCGTAAAGGACCGGATCATGGAGCCGACATCAGTAAAAGAGCTTCAGAAGGCGTTGGCGGTGCGGCTGGCGCGCCACAAGATCAGCGACGACGTGATCGCAAAAGTCGCGAATCGCGTGGCGAAGAACGGGCTCAAGATCGGCAGCGTCGATTTCTGCCCTTTCGGGATCTGCATCGACTATTTCGCAGACCGGACCTTCTCCCTCGACGAATTCGTCCGGGATGAGAAATTCCGCGCAGTGAAGCTGTTCCCCTACGGGATCCTCGTGGATGACCTCTTCCGGGTGCAGGTGCAGATGCAAGTGCCTGAGCTGGCCGAATTCGGCCTGCGCGGATGACGGGGCCGGCCGCGCCCGATGGGCGGGTGCGGTCGGGCTTTCTGCCCGACCGCACCGTTCATCTGCACCCGCTCCGCCGCTGCAATCTGGCTTGCAGGCATTGTTATTCGCTTTCATCCCCCCAAGCCGCCGACATCCTGCCGATGGAGATTCTCGCCCCGGCGCTGACCACGCTTCGCGCCGAAGGCTATGACGTCCTCAGCCTCTCGGGCGGCGAGCCGATGCTCTATCCTGAATTGGTCGCCCTGATCGCCCACGCCAAAGCGCTTGGATTTCGGGTCGTTGGCATCACCAACGGCTTTCGCGTCAACGCGCGGTTCAAGGATCTGGTCGAGGGTTTCGACGGGCTCGCCGTCAGTTTCGACGGCATGGGTGCGACCCATGACCATGTGCGCGGCAACGCCCGCTCATTCGAGATCGGCAAAGCCGCCCTCAGCTATCTCGCGGAGACCGGCAAACCCGCCGCCGCCGCGTTCACCGCCTCGCGCGAATCGATCGGTCAGATCCCCGAATTCGTGGAGATGGCGGTGGGGCTCGGCGTCCGGGCGGTGCAGATACGCCCGCTCGTCATGGCCGGGCGCGCGCCGCTCGACTACGCCGACCCCGCGCTTTCCCCCGCCGAGCTCGGCCGGCTCTGGCTGATGGGGCAGGCCCTCGGCGCAGCCTATGAGGGAACGGCGGCGATCCATGTCGATCTTGCCCATGCAAGCGCCATCCTCAATGACAGCGCGGCGTGGCGGGGCTTGCTCGGGGGCGGCGCGCGAACGCTGTCGGACATCGTCAACCCGCTGGTCGTGACGCCCGACGGCGCGCTGCGGCCTTACACCTTCGACTTTCCCGAAGCCTACGATATCGGCCGGGTGGAGGATCTGATCGTCGCGCCGGCCGGTTCGATGATGAAACGCGCGAGTTCGCTGCGCCGGCTTCTCGCCGCCATACCCGACGATCTGAAGCGTCGCGACGACTTCATCGACTGGTTCGCCTATTGCCGCGATTTCGGGCGGAGCTTCGCCGCGCTCGGTTAGAGATTGAGGTTGATCGGCTGCGCCATGCCGGTCACGTGATATCCGCAATCGACGAAGATCAGATCGCCAGTGGTGCCCGCGCCAAGGTCGGAGAGGAGATAAAGAGCGGCGCCGCCGACATTCTCCAGCGTCGCGTTGCGGCGGAGCGGCGCGTTCTCTTCGGTCTGCTTGTAGACCTTTCGCGCGCCGCCGATGGCTGACCCGGCCAGCGTGCGCATCGGGCCGGGGCTCACTGCGTTGACCCGGATGCCTGCCGGGCCGAGATCATTGGCGAGATACCTGACGGATGCTTCCAGCGCCGCCTTCGCGACGCCCATGACATTATAATTCGGCATGACACGCTGCGCGCCGAGATAGGTCATGGTGATGATTGAGCCGCCATTCGGCATCAGCGACGCCGCGCGGCGCGCGACATCGACCAGCGAATAACAGGAGATCTCCATCGTGGTGCGGAAATTCTCACGCGTGGTGTCAGCGTAGCGGCCGGTAAGCTCTTTCTTGTCCGACCAGGCGATGGCGTGCACGACGAAGTCGAGCGTACCCCACTCCGCCCCAAGCCTGTCGAACGCCGCGTCCATCGAGGTTTCGTTCGTCACGTCCACATCGACGAGGAAGTCGGAGCCGACGCTCTCGGCCAGCGGTGCGACGCGGCGGCCGAACGCCTCTCCCTGGTAGGCGAAGGCCAGCGATGCGCCCTCATCCGCCAGCGCTTTCGCGATGCCCCAGGCGATGGAATGGTCGTTCGCGACACCCATGACCAGCCCGCGCTTGCCGCGCATGAGGTCAGTCATGGAACCGGCTCAGGATCAGCGTCGCGTTGGTTCCGCCGAAGCCGAAACTGTTCGACATCACGGTTTCCAGCCCCGCCTTGTCGACGCGCGTCGTCGCGATCTCACCCGGCCGGATTTCGGGGTCCAGCTCTTCGATATTGGCCGAGGCGGCGATGAAATCGTCCTTGAGCATCAGGAGGCAATAGATCGCCTCCTGTACGCCAGTCGCGCCCTGCGAGTGGCCGGTCAGGGACTTGGTGGAGCTGATCGGCGGCGCCGCATCACCGAAGACCCGGCGCACAGCCTCCACCTCAGGCAGATCGCCGACCGGCGTCGAGGTGCCATGCGCGTTGATGTAATCAATCGGTTTTTTTTCGGCCATGGTCGACATGGCGAGCCGCATGCACCGCTCCCCGCCCTCGCCCGAAGGGGCGACCATGTCGTGGCCGTCGGAGGTGGCGCCATAACCAGTGACTTCGGCGTAGATCTTCGCGCCGCGGGCCCTGGCGTGCTCCAGTTCCTCCAGCACCACGACGCCGCCGCCGCCGGCGATGACGAAGCCGTCGCGCTTGGCGTCGAACGCGCGGGAAGCGCGCTCAGGCGTGTCGTTGAACTTGGAGCTGAGCGCGCCCATCGCGTCGAACAGGCAGGAAAGCGTCCAGTCCAGCTCCTCACCGCCGCCGGCGAAGACGATGTCCTGCTTGCCCCACTGTATCTGCTCCGTTCCGGCGCCGATGCAATGCGCCGAGGTCGAGCAGGCGGAGGTGATGGTGTAGTTCAGGCCCTTGATCTTGAACGGCGTCGCCAGCCCGGCCGAATTAGTGGACGACATGCAGCGCGGCACCATGAAAGGGCCCATGCGCTTGGGCGCACCCTTTTCCAGCACGATCTGGTGCGCGGCGAACAGGTTCTTGGTCGAAGCCCCGCCCGAGCCCATGATCAGCCCGGTGCGCTCATTGCTGACATCGCCCGGCTCCAGCCCGCTATCGGCGATGGCCTGATCCATGGCGATGTAATTATAGGCGGCGCCGTCGCCCATGAAGCGAAGCTGGCGTTTGTCGATATGCTCTGCGACCTCGATATCAGGCCGGCCATGGATATGGCTGCGAAAACCATGCTCCGCATATTCGGGCGCAAAGGAGATGCCGGAGCGGCCGGCCTTCAGTGAGGCGGCGACCGCCTCCGCGCTGGTCCCGATCGATGAGACAACGCCAATTCCGGTGATCACGACGCGGCGCATGTGCGCTCCTTTCGCGGCTGGCCCTCAGGCCGGTGTCTCGTCCTGGAATAATCCTACCCGCAGATCCTTCACCGTGTAGGCGAGTTCTCCGTCGGCTTCGATCGTTCCGTCGGCGATGCCGAGCTTCAACTTGCGGTCGATCACCCGACGGAAATCAACCCGGTAGCGCAGTTTCCTGACCTGCGGCGTCACCATGGCGGAGAATTTGACCTCTCCCACGCCAAGCGCCCGACCGCGGCCCTGCAAACCCCGCCAACCCAGAAAGAAACCGGTGAGCTGCCAGAGCCCGTCGAGCCCGAGACAGCCGGGCATCACCGGATCACCCAGAAAATGGCAATCGAAAAACCAATTGCCAGGCTTCACGTCGAATTCGGCGATGATCAGGCCCTTGCCATGCTCGCCGCCATCGGCCTCGACATTGGTGATGCGGTCCATCATCAGCATCGGCGGCGCAGGAAGCTGCGGATTGCCGGGGCCGAAGAGCTCACCCCGCGCGCAGGCCATCAGTCCATCGAAATCATAGCTGCTCGCTCGTTCCGCCATACCGGTTTCCCTATTTACATCGGCCGTCGTGCGGCTGCGGCCGCGACTGAAGCTGAATTTGTCCCTAACACCAGCGCGCAGGCGCGCGCAAGCGCCTGGAGGCGCAGCGAGTGCTCTGGCCAACACCTTGATTTTATGCTTTGCTGGCAACGACTGGAATAGAGAATGCGCGGATGAAGTCATGACTGAGCGGTCGACCATCATCGAAGGCGGGGACGCTTGCCGGCGCGCGGAGCGTTGGCTCGCGGTGGCGGGGTTGCGCCCGACGCGCCAGCGGCGCGCGCTCGCGGCGCTCCTGATCGGCGACGGGCGCCACCGCCATGTCACCGCGGAGCGGCTTTTCGAAGCCGCGCAGGATGCAGGGGCCACCGTCTCCCTCGCCACGATCTACAACACACTCAAGAGCTTCACCGAAGCCGGGCTGCTGATCGAGATCGCGGTCGATGGCGCCCGCAGCTATTTCGACACGCGAACGGAAGACCACCCGCATTTCTTCTGGGAGGATGACGGCCGCCTGACCGACGCCCCTGCGGATTCGGTCGCGTTCGCCAACCTGCCGGAACCCCCGGCCGGCATGGACATCGCCAAGATCGACGTGGTGATCCGCCTGCGCCGCCGCTAAGCCCTGAAGGATCAATCATGAAAAACGTCCGCCTCGGCCGCACTGGCGCCCGTGTCTCCGAACTTTGCTTTGGGACCATGTCCTTCGGCGGCGACGCCGACGAGGCGACGTCTGGCGATATTTACGCCGCCTGCCGCAACGCCGGAATCAATTTCTTCGACTGCGCCGACAGTTACTCGGGCGGCGTCGCGGAAGAAATCCTGGGCCGGCTCATCAAGGGCCATCGCGATGAGGTGTTCATCACCTCGAAATGCGCCATGGGCGCCCATCAGGGCGCGTCCCGCCGCACGATCCGGCTTTCCTGCGAGGCGAGCCTGAAGCGCCTCGGCGTCGAGCGGATCGACCTCTTCTTCATGCACCGGTTCGACCCGACCGTGCCGCTGGAGGAGACCTTGCGCGCGCTCGAAGATCTCCGCGCCAGCGGCAAGGTCGCGCATTTCGGCTGCTCGAACTACGCCGCCTGGCAGATCGCCAAGGCGAACGGCATCGCCGCGCGCGAGGGCTTCGCGCCCTTCGAGGTGATCCAGCCGATGTACAACCTCATCAAGCGCCAGGCGGAGGTGGAGATTCTGCCCCTGGCGCAGGCTGAAGATATGGGAGTCATTTCCTATGGCCCGGGTGCGGGCGGTCTGCTGACCGGCAAATACGCGTCCGGCGGGACAGGGCGGCTCTCTGTCAACGAGAGCTATCAAAAGCGTTATGATGACGCCTGGTTCCACGATGTCTCCGCCGCGTTCTCCGCCTTCGCGGCGGAGCGCGGCGCGCATCCCATGACGCTTGCGGTCGCCTGGGCGAAAGCCCATCCTGCGATCAGTTGCCCGATCATCGGCGCGCGAAGCGTCGATCAGCTTTCGGCTTCGCTCAAAGCGGCGGGTTATGAGATGAGCGCGGACTTGTATGCTGAAATCGCTGCGCTTTCGCGCACGCCGGCGCCTGCGACCGACCGGCTGGAGGAGCAGCGCTGAGCAAGCGGGCTCGCCGCCGCTTCGGAGCGCCAGCCCCTAACCTGCTTCCTTCGCCGCCGCGATACGCGCCTTGGCCCGCGCCACCAGCCGCGAACGACGGCGTTTCTGATAGGCCGCCACCAGCGGGCGGACGATAAAGTAGCTCGCGACGGCGGCGATCAGGCCCGGCGCGATCCCGCCGACGAAATAGGGCAGCACCAGCTTCTCCAGATTGGAGAGCAGCAGGATCGCCATGTCGAGGAAGCCGACCGAGGTGAAATCGGCGTTGATCGGCGAGCCCATGATCAATCCACCGACCTCCAGACAGATCGCCACGATGAAGGGGAAGGTCAGCGGATTGCCGAAAAACGTGCCGATGGCGCTGGCGAAGATATTACCGCGGAAGAGCCAGGCCAGCGCCGCGGCGACGACGAAATGAAACCCGAAGAACGGCGTGAACGAGGTATAGACCCCGCAAGCGAAGCCGAGCGCGATCCGCTCCGGGCTGTCGGGCAACCTTTGCATGCGGTGGCGCCAATAGTCGATCACGCGACCCCAGCCGCGCTTCGGCGCGACCCATTCCCGCACGATCTGCCCTGTCGGTCGCTTGTCGCGGCGCTTGAACAACGCTTCGCCTCTTCAGATTCGCCCCGGCGGACCACATAGCCGCCGGCAAGGATTAAAGCAGCACGTTCGCCGCCGCGCTATGCCGAAAGGTCGCGCCGCTGCGACTCAACCGGTTTCGGCGCCAGAACCGGCAGCCGGGTGCGCCGCACGTCCGTCACGATCGTTTGCGCCTCGAGCGCGCTCAGGAGCGCGCTCATGTGCTTGACGTCCTTTACAGTCACGCTGACGCGCAGGCGCCAGAAATCCGGCATCCGCGCCAATGTGGCCATATTCTCGATATTCGCGCGATGCTCGCCCACAAGGGTGGCGACCACGCCGAGCGCGCCCGCCTGATTGGCCAGCGTCACGTCGATGGAGGCGGAACGCCCGCCCAGATGCGCGGCGTCCTCATCCCATCGCAGGTCGACCCAGCGTTCGGGGTGCTCCTCATGCGCCACCAGCGCGGCGCAGTCGATGCAATGCGCCTCGATCCCCTGCCCCGTGCGGATACCGACGATCCGCTCGCCCGGAATCGGCTCGCAGCACTCTGCGAAGACGAAGGGCAGGCCCGGTGGCGCGCCGAGCACCAGCCGGTGCGGGCGTTCCGCCGCTTCTTCCGGCTCGCCCGGCTCGTCTTCGATCATGCCGGGATAGACGGCGCCGACCAGCCGGCGGCCTGAAAGCTCCGCCGCGCCGAGGGCGGCGAGCAGATTCTCCACTGTCGCATACCCAAGCTTGCGCGCCGCGCCCTGCAGGGCCTTCGGTCCGCCATCGAGCTTTCGCCGCTCGAAGGCGAGGCGCGCGATTTCGCGCCCCAAGCGGATATGCTCCTCCCGCTCCTCTTCTCGCAGCGCCCGCCGGATGGCGGCGCGCGCTCGGCCGGTCACGGCCATGTCCATCCAGACCGGGCTCGGCCGCGAACTTTCGACCCGGATGATCTCCACCGACTGGCCGTTCCGAAGCCGGGTCCAGAGCGGCATCCGCGCGCCGTCGATCTTCGCGCCGACGCAACTGTCCCCGATCCGCGTGTGGATCGCATAGGCGAAGTCGATCGGCGTCGCGCCGCGCGGCAACCCGTAAACGTCGCCCTTGGGCGTGAAGCAGAAAACCTGATCATGGAACATGTCGAGCTTGACCTGCTCCAGAAACTCCTTCGGCTGGTCGCCCTTCTCCATCCGCTCGACAAGGTCGGAAAGCCAGTGGAACGGGTCCACGGCGAAAGGGTTCTCGCTCCGCTCGCCGCCCTTGTAGGCCCAGTGCGCCGCAACGCCGGTTTCCGCGACCTCATGCATCTGCCGGGTGCGGACCTGTATCTCCACCCGGCTGGCGGCTGGGCCATAGACGGTTGTGTGAAGGCTGCGATACCCGTTCGATTTCGGCCCTGAGATATAATCCTTCATCCGCTCCGGCACGACGCGCATCGCGGTATGGACCGCGCCGAGCGCGGTGTAACAGGCCGGGATGTCGCGGGTGACGATGCGAAACCCGTAGATGTCGGAAAGCTGGCCGAAGCCGATCTGCTTTTCCTCCATCTTCCGCCAGATCGAATAGGGCTTCTTCTCCCGCCCGCTCACTTCGGCGGCGACCCCGGCCTCATAGAGCGCCTGTTCGATCGCGGTCTTGATGCGCGGGATCAGATCGCCGGTTTCCTTTCTCAGCTTCAGGAACCGGCGCATGATCGAGGTCCGCGCCTCGGGGTTCAGGACCTCGAAGGAAAGATCTTCCAGCTCTTCGCGCATGCGCTGCATGCCCATGCGCCCGGCGAGCGGGGCGAAGATGTCCATCGTCTCACGCGCGATGCGGGCGCGTTTTTCCGGGCGGAGCCCGCCTATCGTGCGCATGTTGTGGGTGCGGTCCGCCAGCTTGACCAGCAGCACCCGAACGTCCCGCGACATGGCCAGCAACAGCTTGCGGAAATTTTCCGCCTGTTCGGTCTCGCGGCTGGCGAGCTCCAGCTTGTTGAGCTTGGTGACCCCATCCACCAGCTCCGCGATTTCCCCGCCGAAGAGTTCGGTGATTTCGGCGTAGGTCGCCGCTGTATCCTCGATCGTGTCATGAAGCAGCGCGGTGACGATGGTGGCGTCGTCAAGCTGAAGCTCGGTCAGGATCGCCGCGACCTCCAGCGGATGGCCGAAATAGGGCTCTCCGGTCGCGCGCCTCTGCGTCGCGTGGGCGCGGGCGCCGTACACATAGGCGCGGTTCAGCAGCGCCTCATCGGCGTTGGGGTTATAGGCCCGGACCATCTCGACAAGTTCAAACTGACGGATCACAGCTTCCGTTACGCTCCAGACTCGGACGGAAAAGTCAATCTAGGCGCCGATAGGGCTCGCCGACAACAGCATCCCTGAAGATTCGTAAAACAGGCGCTCCGGGCCGCCGCCTTTGACAGGCGCGCCGATTCGCTTATAAGCCCGCGTCCGCGGCGCTTACACCCCTGGAGGATCGCCGCGCAACCAAGGAGACGTCAAATGGCTGATATGCCAATCATCGAGGCCCATGCCCGGGCCGGCTCGGGCAAAGGGGCCGCCCGTCAGACTCGCCGTGACGGACAGGTTCCCGCCGTCATCTATGGCGGCGGTGAAGCGCCGCAGTCAATCTCGATCAAGGACAACGTGCTTTTGCGCGCGCTGAAGGCGGGCAAGTTCCGCTCCACCCTGATCAACATCAAGGTCGACGGCAAGGACAACCGCGTCATCTGCCGCGACGTGCAGCGCGACGTGGTCAAGGATATTCCGATCCACGCCGACTTCCTGCGCCTCAGCGAGCGGAGCCGGATCAACCTCTATATTCCGGTGGAGTTCATCGGCCAGGAAGACTGCCCGGGCCTTCGCGCCGGCGGCGTGCTGACCGTGGTTCGCCAGGAAGTGGAGCTGAAGGTCACCGCCGGAAACATCCCGGAAAAGCTGACCGTCGACCTCACCGGCCTCAAGATCGGCGATATCATGCATATCTCCAACATCGAGCTGCCCGAGGGCACGCGGCCGATGATCACAGACCGCGATTTCGTCATCGCCAACCTCTCCGCGCCGTCAGCGCTGCTTTCGGCCGGTGAAGCCGAGGCCGACGCCGCAGAGCCGGAAGAGAATGCGGCCGAAGCGGAAACGGAATAACGCCCGACGCTTTCTGAACGACGTCTCGCGCCGTCCTGATAAAGGGCGGCGCGCATTCCAGCCGGAGGCCGCGCCGTGAAACTCTTCATCGGGCTTGGCAATGTCGGCGCGACTTACGCGCGCAACCGGCACAATATCGGCTTCATGGCGGTGGACCGGATCGCTGAGGCGCATGGCTTCGGCCCCTGGCGGCGCAAGTTCCAGGGCGAGATTTCCGAGGGCCGCCTCGGTTCTGAACGCGTGACGCTTCTGAAACCCGGCACGATGATGAACCTGTCCGGACAGGCGGCCGGGGAAGCCGCGCGTTTCCTCAAGATCGGGCCTACGGACGTGACCGTCTTTCATGACGAGATCGACCTCGCCCCATCAAAATGCCGCGTCAAGCATGGCGGCGGACATGCCGGTCACAACGGGCTGCGCTCCATCCACCAGCATATCGGCGCCGATTACGGCCGGGTTCGGCTCGGCGTCGGCCATCCGGGCGACAAGGCCAGGGTCGCGGGCTATGTGCTCCATGATTTCGCCAAGGCGGAGGAAGACTGGCTCGACGACGTGCTGCGGGGCTGCGTCGACGGCGCGCCCGCGCTGGCGGCGGGCGACGATTCCGGATTCATGAACGCCGTTGCGCTCCGCGCCCGACCACAGCGCGAAAAACCGGCGCCAAAGGCCGCGCCGGACGCGCCGGCCCGGCCCGCGTCGAAATCCGCACCCCCTCCGCCCAAGCCGGAGGCGGAGCCGGAATCGCCGTTCGCGCGCCTTCTCGACCGGTTCCGGAAATGAGCGCGGCGGCGCTGGACGCACGGGGGCTGCTCTGTCCGCTCCCGGTTCTGAAAGCGCGCAAGCGTCTCGTCCCGCTCGCCGCCGGCGAGGTGCTGGAGATGCTGGCCGACGATCCGGCGGCGATCGTCGATGTGCCGCATTTTTGCGCCGAACAGGGCCACGCGCTGATCGCGCAGGAGCCGGCCGTGGGCGGCGCCACGCTCTATCGGATCAGAAAGGGCGGCTGACGCGGCCGCTCAGGGCTTCGAGCGGTTCTGGATGAGCGTCGCGCAGGGGTCGCCCCGGTCATGCGCCGCAGTGTGGATGACGATGTCATAGGGCGCGCCCTCGCCCCGCTCACCTTCATCGCCGATTTCGATCATGCCGACGGAGACCACCTTCGCCCGCGGCGCCGCCCGGCCCAGATAAAGCGGCGCGCCGCGGTCGATGCGGGCGTGGCCGTTGCCGGTGATGAGCACGACAGGCGCGCGCCCCGCCTCCAGCAGTCGCAGCGCCGCGTCGGCGAAGGCTGCGTCGCGCAGCCGCTGCGCCTCGACCATGCCGGGCAACATCGCCTCGGGCAGCGCGCCGCAATGGGCGTGGTTCTGTTCCTCCACCATCGCCGCCAATATGTCGCCGTCAAGGGGCCGGTCCAGCCCGTATCGGGCGGCGTCCCCGCCGAAAGCCGCCTTGGCCCCCTCGCCCACCGCCCGGCGCAGCGCATCGCGCGCCGGCGCGCCGCCGGCGATCCGCGCGTCAGGGGCGGCGGCGAATATCGGCGCATACATAGCCCAGTCCGGCCAGCCCGAACCGGCCCAGTCCAACGCCTCGGAGAGATCGGACCCAGCCAGGCGGGCCATATTCGCGGCGTATTCCTTCGCGCGCGGAACCATCTCGAACGCCAGGCCCCCGGGGGCAAGCGCCGAGGTCAGCTTGGCCTGCCATTCGTGGTGCGCGGGGTTGTCGTGACGCTCCCCAAGAATGGCGATATCGGCCGCGCGGAGCCGCGCGAGCATCTCATCCGCCGAGATCGCCTTCCCCCCGGCGCAGATCGCGCCGAGCGCAGGCGCGCAAGGCGCGGCTGCGAGGGGGGCGCATACCGCCGCGGAAACGGCGAAAATGGCGGGAAGGAGGAGGCGCGCATACATGATCATCCGAGATAGGCCAATTGCAGGAAAGACGAAAGCCATGACAGCGACCGGATCCTGCCTTTGCGGCGGCGTCTCGTATGAAGCGGAGGGGCCGCTCCGCGAAGTGATCGCCTGCCACTGCCGGCAATGCCGCAAGACTTCCGGCCACCACGTCGCCGCGACGGCGGTTCCGAACGCGGCGCTGAAGCTGATCGAGGCGGGGACGCTGGCCTGGTACCGTTCCTCCCCCATGGCCGAGCGGGGCTTTTGCGGGCGCTGCGGCGGCAATCTGTTCTGGCGACGGATCGGCGGCGAGACCACCTCCATTTTCGCCGGCACGCTCGACGCCGGCGCCCTCGCACCGATGCGGCGGCATATTTTCGCCCAATACCGGGGGCATTATTACGACCTGCCTCTGGAAGCCGAGATATTTCTCGAAAACGACTGACGCCGCGCGGCGCCATGGCTATATTCGGGAAAACGCCGCATCACGTCGGCACGGGAGATCACTGCTTGAAAACGTTCGCTTACATCGTGCTGGCCCTGACCATCGCCGTCGCATCCTGCGCGGCCTTCGTCGCGGAACCTGACGCCGCCGCCGTAACGGCGCCGGCATGAGTGACGCGAAGCGCTTCGGAGGCGCCCATTCCCCGACCAATGCGCGCACCACGCCCAAAGGCGCCGCGCCCGGCGCGCCGCGCCCGCCCCGCGCCTCGTGGTTCTCGGGCCGAAAGGCGCGGCGGTTCTCGTGGCGCGTGCTCGGCCTCTATATCGCGCCGTCCGCGCTTCTGATCGCGGCCCTCCAGGGCGTGCTTTCAGCCGATCTCCCGCATATCCTCTGGTCGGCGGGCGGCTGGGCGGCGCTGATGCTGGCGGCCAAACTGACCGGCGACGGGATAAGGGCGCAGGAGGCCTATGACGAGCGGATCATCGCCCGCCCGCCCGCCTTTCCCCGCAAGCTGGTCGCGGCGGCGCTGAGCGGGATCGCCGTCGCCGCAATCTCGCTCGTCGGGGCTGAACTTGGCCTGCCGATCTCCATCTTTTATGGCCTGCTCGCCGCTGGCGCGCATGTTGTCGCCTTTGGCCCCGATCCGATGAGAGCCAAGGGCGGCGCCGGGGTCAGCCCGGTCGATCTCGACAGCGTCGCCCAGAAGCTGGCGGCGGCGGAAAGCGTGGTCGCGGAAACCGTCGCGACGGCGGAGCGACTGCGCGACCGGGGCCTGAGCGAGCGGATCGACAGACTGGCCTACGCCGCGCGCGACATCCTGCGCGAGATAGAGGCCGACCCGCGCGACATGCGCCGCGCACGGCGCTTTCTTTCCGTCCACCTTGTCGGCCTGCGCGATTCCACGGTGAAATTCGCCGCCGCGCGCGAAAAAGGCGCAGCGGCGGATATTCGGAGCGAGTATGAAGCTTTGCTTGGCGATCTCGAGAAAAGCTTCGCCAAGCAGCGCGCAAGCCTGCTCGCCGACGACCAGACCGATCTCGAAGTTGAAATTGAGGTCCTGCGGGACCGCCTGAAACAGGAAGGCGCGCTTTAGGGCGCCCGGATGAGGAGCATGAGATGAGCGAAGAAATCCGCGCCAGGGCAGAGGCGACGCTGGCCGAAGCCCAAACGGTGACGAACGCGATCCTGCCGCAGCCGGCTGCGGATATCGTCGCCGCCGACAAGATGACGCCGCAAGAGGCGCAGGCGGTCGAAGCGCTGATCGCCGATCTCGACATGACCGACGCGCAGGCGATCATAAAGTTCGGCTCCGCCGCGCAGACCGAACTTCAGACGATCTCCTCCGCGATGCTGGACGGCGTGCGTAACAAGGATGCCGGCCCTGCGGGGGCGAGCCTGCGCGACATGGTGCTGAACATTCGCGGCTTCGACGTCGAAGAGCTGGATCCCAACCGCAAGCGCAGCTGGTGGGAGCGGCTCTTCGGCAAGGCGCGCCCCGTCGCGGATTTCATCGCCAAATATGAGGGCGTGCGCGGCCAGATCGACCAGATTTCGGATGAGCTCCTCAGCCATGAAAGCGTCTTGCTGAAGGACATCAAATCGCTCGACCGGCTCTATGAATCGAGCCTCGATTTCTACAACCAGCTCGCGCTCTATATCGCGGCGGGGGGCGAAAAGCTCCGTCGACTGGATGAAACCGATATCCCCGCAAAGGCGGCGGCGGTCGAGGCGGCGCCCGAGGTCGACGGCGTCATGGCGGCGCAGGAGCTGCGCGATCTGCGCGCCGCGCGCGACGATCTCGAACGCCGGGTGCACGACCTGAAACTGACCCGCCAGGTGACGATGCAGTCGCTCCCCTCCATCCGCCTCGTGCAGGAGAACGACAAGAGCCTCGTCAACAAGATCAACTCCACCCTGGTCAACACAGTCCCGCTCTGGGAGACGCAACTGGCGCAGGCGGTGACGATCTTCCGCTCGCGCGAGGCGGCGGCGACCGTGAGGCAGGCGACCGACCTGACCAACGAATTGCTGACCAAGAACGCCGCCAATCTCAAGGACGCGAACCGCGAAGTACGAAAAGAGATGGAGCGCGGCGTCTTCGATATCGAGGCGGTGAAGCAGGCGAACGCCACGCTGATCGAGACGATAGAGGAAAGCCTCCAGATCGCGGACGAAGGCAAGGCGAAGCGCGCCTCCGCCGAGCTTGAACTGAAAAAGATGGAGGCCGAGCTGAAAACCACGCTCTCGGCCGCCAGGGCCAGCCGCCCGTCTCCGGCGGCGCCCGCCGCGTGATGCGCCGCGCCGCCGTCAGCCTCTCTCTCGCGGCGCTGACGCTTTCGGCCTGCGTCGGCGACGACGGCGCGCGCTATCGTGACTACGCCGCTTTCATCTCCTCCGAAGGCGGGCTCCGCGATGACTCCTCGCCTTCGGACGCGCCCTTCACCAACGCCGATCTCGCGACCAATTTCAACCGGATCGCCCTTAACCGCGAATACCGGCGCGAAGGCGGGCGCCTGGTGCAGGAGGAGACGCCAACCGGGATCAGCCGCTGGAGCAAGCCGATCCACTTTCAACTGGTCGGATCGGGCGTCACGGAGGCGGACCGGGCGGAGTACGCGGCGCTGACCGCGCGGCTCTCGCGCCTCACCGGGCTGGAGGTCACCGAAACGGCGGGGGAACCTAATCTCTCGATCCTGATCCTCGGGCCGGACGAGCGGCGCGCCTTCGTGCGCGCGCTGGACGCGGAAGGCGCGGCCGAGCGCATGCCGCTGGTCGTGCAATGGGCGGGGGACGTCGCCTATCCCTGCATCGGGCAGGTCGGCTATCTCGACGCGGAAAGCGGCGACATCACCGGCGCGATGATCATGATCAAGTCGGAG
This sequence comes from Paracoccaceae bacterium, assembly GCA_040904645.1. Classification (GTDB taxonomy): domain Bacteria; phylum Pseudomonadota; class Alphaproteobacteria; order Rhodobacterales; family Rhodobacteraceae; genus Pikeienuella. The sequence continues at coordinate 16,816 of JBBDTD010000147.1, read as the reverse complement.
CTCGGCGGGCTCCTGCGGCGCTCCTGCATTCATGAGGAACTGGCGCAGACGCTCGGCCTGATGAATGACGACGACCATGTGCGCCCGTCGATCTTCAACGACGATCAGGAATTCGCACTGCTGACCCAGCATGATGAATATCTGTTGCGGATCCTCTATGATCCGAGGCTGAAACCCGGCATGTCGGCGGAGGTCGCGCTGCCGCTGGTCGATGAGATCATCAAGGATCTCCGGCCAGACGCGGGATGAATGCGCGGGCGTCGCGGCGACAGAAAAAGTGAAAGGTCAACCATGGAATTCAAGGAAGCCGTAAGCGCCTGCCTGGGCAAATACGCGACCATATCCGGGCGCGCGAGGCGGTCGGAGTTCTGGTGGTGGGTGCTTTTCACTTTCCTTGTCACTGCGGTCGCCTCGGTGCTCGACGCCATTCTGGGCTTCGCCGGCCCCAGCGGCGGGCCTGTCGGCGGGCTGCTCGCGCTTGCGCTGCTGCTGCCGAATATCTGCGTCGGCGTGCGGCGGCTGCATGACACCGATCGCTCGGCATGGTGGCTGCTGATCATCCTCGTGCCGCTGATCGGGTTCCTGATCCTGATCTACTTCTTTACGCAGCGTGGAACGGTGGGCGACAACCGCTTCGGCCCCGATCCCGTTCTGGCCCAACCGCGATCAGGAGCCGAATGATGAGCATCTGGGACAAGCTGACCGGCGAATTCGTCGACGTCATCGAATGGACCGACGACACCCGCGACACCATTGTCTGGCGGTTCGAGCGGCACGGTAACGAAATCAAGTACGGCGCCAAGCTGACGGTGCGCGAAGGCCAGGCGGCCGTCTTCGTGCACGAAGGCCAGCTCGCTGATGTGTTCGGCCCCGGCCTCTATATGCTTGAGACCAACAACATGCCGGTGATGACCACGCTCCGGCATTGGGATCACGGCTTCCAGTCGCCCTTCAAGTCGGAGATCTATTTCATCTCCTCCCGCCGCTTTCAGGACCTGAAATGGGGCACCAAGAACCCGATCATGCTCCGCGACGCGGAGTTCGGGCCGGTGCGGCTCAGGGCGTTCGGAACCTATTCGGTGCGCGTGACGGACCCGGCGCTCTTCCTGCGGGAGATCGTCGGCACCGATGGCGAGGTCACGACCGAGGAGATCACCTTCCAGCTTCGCAACGTCATCGTCTCGCGCTTCACCAACGCGCTTGCTTCATCGGGCATTCCGGCGCTCGACCTGGCGGCGAACACCGATGAGCTTTCCGAACTTCTGAAAAAGAAGATTGCGCCCGAGCTTGCGGCCTACGGCGTGGAGACGCCGGCCCTGATGATCGAAAACATCTCGCTCCCCGAAGAGGTGGAGAAGGCGCTGGACCGGCGCGCCTCCATGGGCGTGGTCGGCGATCTTGGCCGCTATGCGGAATTCCAGGCGGCCGAAGCAATGCGCGCGGCGGCGGAAAACCCCGGCGCCGCGGGCGGCGGCATGGGGGCCGGAATCGGCATGGGGATGGGTGCGGCGATGGCCAACCGCATGGCGCAGGGCGGGCCATGGGGCGCGCAGCCGCCGCAGCAGCCCATGCAGGCCACCCCGCCGCCGCCACCGAGCGCGGAACGGCTCTGGCATGTCGCCAAGAACGGCGCGACGACCGGCCCTTTCGGGCGCGGCGATTTCGGCCGTATGGCGCAGACCGGCGAGTTCAGCCGCGAGACGCTGGTCTGGTCGCCCGGCTATGACGGCTGGAAACCGGCGGGCGACGTGGTGGAGCTGGCCCAGCTTTTCACCATCGCGCCGCCGCCACCGCCGCAAAGCTGAGGGCCACGACGTGACGGAAACGCCAGCAGGCGCCCCGCCTGCCCCCGAAAAATTCCCATGCGGAACCTGCGGCGCCGCGCTCGCCTACGCGCCGGGCGAGGCGGCGCAACGCTGCCCATTTTGCGGCGCGGAGACCGAAATAGAGGAGCGCGCCAGCCCCTGGGCCACGGTGAAGAGCGAGGCGTCGCTGGCGGAACAGGATCTCGCCGTCGCGCTCGCCGGCAAGCTCGACCAGGCGGAAATCGAGGAAACGCGCACCGTCCATTGCTCCTCCTGCGGCGCGGATGTGGAGTTCGACGACAAGACCCACGCCGGAACCTGCCCGTTCTGCGCCTCCCCCATCGTCACCGAAACTTCCGCCAACCGGCACATAAAGCCCAAGGGCGTTCTCCCCTTCGGCCTGACGGAGCGCGAGGCGCGCAATGCGATGAACGACTGGCTGGGCCGGCTCTGGTTCGCGCCGTCGGAGCTGAAGAAATACGCCCGCGCCGGCCGGCCGATGGAGGGGCTTTACGTTCCCTACTGGACCTATGACGCGGACACGACGAGCACCTATAGCGGCCAGCGCGGCGACGTTTACTATGTGACGCAGCGTGTGCCTGTTCAGGTCGACGGCAAGACGGTGATGCAGACCCGTCAGGTGCCGAAAATCCGCTGGCGCCCGGCTTCGGGCAGGGTGGCGCGCTTTTTCGACGATGTGCTGATCCTCGCCTCCCGCTCCCTTCCCAAGAAATTCGCCGACCGGCTCGGCCCGTGGGATCTGTCCGCGCTGCGCCCGTACCAGTCCGCCTATCTCGCCGGATTCCGCGCCGAGGCCTATACTGTGCCGCTGGATGAAGGCTATGCGGAGGCGCGCGCCAGGATGGATGAGACCATCCTCCGCGATATCCGGTTCGACATTGGCGGCGACCAGCAGCGCGTGAACCATGTGGAGACGAAGATCAGCGACGCCACCTTCAAGCATATTCTGCTGCCGGTCTGGCTCGCGGCCTATAAATACCGGGGCGCCACCTATCGCTTCATCGTCAACGGGCGCACCGGCGCCGTTCAGGGCGAGCGGCCCTATTCGGCATGGAAGATCGCGGTCGCGGTGGTCCTCGGCGCGCTGGCGGCCGGGGCGGTGGGCGCCGCGCTCTACGCCTCCGGCGCCTTGCGTTGAGGCGCGCCGGACTTTAGGCGACTGGAAAACGCAGGGAGGATGCGCAATGGATCAGATGGATATCGCCGTCCTTGGTTGCTCCGGCCGAATGGGCAGGATGCTGGTCCGCGCGGTCGATGAAAATCAGGGCTGCCACCTTGTCGGCGTCACCGAACATGCTGGCCATGACTGGGCCGGGCGCGATCTTGGCGAATGCCTCGGCGGCGCCCCGCGCGGCCTCTCGGTCTCCACCGACCCGCTTGAGGTCTTCGCGAAAGCCGAAGCGGTGCTCGACTTCACCTCCCCCGCCGCGACCGTCGCCCATGCCGAGCTGGCGGCGCAGGCCCGCGCGGTGCATGTCGTCGGCACCACCGGCCTTTCCGCCGATCAACTCGCCGCCTTCGAGGCCGCGGGCCGCCACGCCGCCATAGTCCGCGCAGGCAACATGTCGCTCGGCGTCAACCTGCTGGCCGCGTTGACCCGCAAGGTCGCCGCCGCGCTCGACGCCGATTTCGACATCGAGATCGTCGAGAGCCACCACCGGATGAAGGTCGACGCCCCCTCCGGCACCGCGCTGATGCTGGGGGAAGCGGCGGCTTCGGGCCGCGGCGTCCAACTCGCCAAGGTCGCGGACCGGGGCCGCGATGGCGACACCGGCGCCCGCGAGCGGGGCCATATCGGCTTCGCCGCCCTCCGCGGCGGCGACGTGGTGGGGGAGCATGACGTGATCTTCGCCGGCGAGGGGGAACGCCTCATCCTCCGGCACATCGCCACCGACCGCATGATCTTCGCCCGCGGCGCCGTGAAAGCCGCGCTCTGGGGGAGAGGCCGCAAACCCGGCGAATACGACATGATGGATGTGCTGGGGCTGAACGAGTAGCTGCGGGCCAGATGTTGAACCCGACCGCATCTCCGCGCCAATGAAGTTTGGGGCACTCTATCTGTCGCCGGTCATCGCCGGTTTCGCCGCGAAGCACCCTGAACTGAACCTGCGCATCGACTACGATGATCGTGCGCGTGATCTGTTGCGCGATAGATTCGACATCGTCACCCGCATCGCCCATCTGCGTGACACGGCGCTCATGCAACCCAAGCTCTGCGAGGGTTAAAGCATCCCCTGCGCAAGCCCCGCCTATCTGGAACGGCATGGAACGCCGACAGGGCTGGTGGCGGTCCTGCCTTGCTTGATCGCCGCCCCGGCGATCGCCCGAGATAGCCCGGGGCGCATCCTTCCCGATATCAAAATGCGCCGCTTGCCAATAGTCGCCGTATGGCCCCCAGTGACGCCGACGCCGACGCCGACGCCGCCGAAACCGCGGCGCTTCGTCGACCATCTGCCGGTCGAGTTGAAGAACGGTCGTCCGTGGCGGACGAAAAACGACGATTGACGCTAGCATGAGACACCGTCTGCGGAAGGGTGTCTCACGCGAGGATCGCCAGAGACAATTGGGCCCCGGTCCCGCCAGGCTGGAGTCAGAGAGCGCCAGGCGCGGCGGGGTCGAGAGAAACATGTGGACGTGATCCCCGCCGAGCACACCGCGGACGATATGCACGCCCATTTCCGCGCAGGTCTGCCGGATAATCTCCCGCAGCCGCTCGCGCATCGGACCCGCCAGGACCTTGTAGCGATACGTCGTGACCCGGACGACACACTTCTCGGGCATGCACGCATGCCCTGCCAGACTGCGGGAACCTGTGGTGAAATCGCGAGGCGCATTTTTGCATCCACAGCATAGACGTGTGGGTGTCAATCTCCTAAACGACAAGCATTGTCAGGTGCATCATAGATTGCACGGGCGCCGCGAACACACGTTGACGACATCGTTAGGAAAAGACTGTGAAGTTTACGCCAGCCGACCGATCGACCCTCGAAGCCTTGGGCCTATTCGATGCGGAATGGTATCGCGGTCAGTATCCGGATGTGGACATCCTGGGCATGGACCCCCTGGAGCATTTCCTTTGGCTCGGCGGACGGCTGATGCGCAACCCGGGACCAAAATTCGACACCAATCACTACCTGCGCACCCACAAGGATGTGGCGCGCAACAAATACATTCCCGTCTTGCACTATATCCGCTTCGGCCGCGCCGAGGGGCGGCGGGTGTCCGAAGTGAAGCAGCCGCCCATTTTGCCCTCCGAGGTCACCCAACCTGACGACGCCCGGCGCCTGCAGGGCGAAGTGACGCCCCGGCAAGGGCGGCCCACGGTAATGTTGTGCAGCCATTCGATCAACCAGACTCTGTTCGGCGGCGAGCGCAGCTTTACCGACATGATCGAAGGGCTGGATGCGCTGGGTTACAACGTGATCGTGGCGGCGCCCGGCCAAGGCAACCGGGATTATTTCGACGCGGTTCGGCGCAAGTCTGTTGCGACCTATGTGTTGCGCTATGGCTGGTGGCGGGCTGGTCATGCAATCGACGAAACCGTTGTGGCGGCTTTCGCCAGAATCATCCGTGACGAAGGCGTGGACGTGGTCCACACCAACACCATCGTTCTGCGTGAGCCCCTGCTGGCTGCGCGCAGGATGGGCGCGCGCAGCGTGATCCACGTGCGCGAGTTGATCCAGCACGACGCGGCGCTGTTGAACCAGATCGGGGAAAGCGCTGAGCACATAGTCGATTGGATATGGGACAATTGCGATCACGTGATCGCCAATTCGGAGGCCACGGGAAAAGCGTTCGAAAAGGACGGCAAGAGGCCGTCGCTGGTCTATAATACCGCAGATTTCACCGCCCTTGCGCAATTGGCGCCGCCGACCAGCGAACGCCCGATGCGCGTGGGGCTGATCAGTTCGAATCTGCCCAAGAAGGGGATCAATGATTTCGCCCAGATCGCCCTGGCCGTGTCCAAGACGCACCCTGAGATAGCGTTCCATCTGATCGGCCCGGAAACGAAACATACCAACGCCATGGTGGCGCAGGTGGCTGACGGGCATCTGCCCCAGACACTCAGGGTGCTGGGCTATCGCGAGACGCCTGCACAGGCGGTGGCCGAGGCGGACGTGATCGTGAGCCTCTCTCTTTTTCAGGAAAGCTTCGGCCGCACGGTGCTGGAAGGCATGGCGGCGGGCCGGCCGGTGATCGTCTATCGCCACGGCGCCCCGCCCGAATTCGTCGACGAGGGCGAAACTGGCTTCATCGTTCCACTTGGCGACACTGAAGCCGTGGCGGCCCATCTGCGCCGCCTGGCCGATGATCGCGGGCTATTGCATCGCATCGGCCAGCAGGCCAAGGCTGAGGTGGCGCGCCGGTTCAACAGCACTGTCTACGCCGAGCGGATGGGCCGCGCCTATGAGACGCTGAACGCCTTGGACTCCACCGCGAAAAAGCTCAAGCTGCCAGCCAGAGCAGAGATCGCGCCGAGCCCGCGCGCGGAGATGAAGATCGCCTATTTCTGCTGGCACTTCCCCGTCCCGTCCGAAACCTTCGTGCTGAACGAGCTGCGGCTGCTGGTCGAACAGGGGCACGACGTCACTGTCTATTGCAAGCATTCACCTCACCCAGATTTCAAGCCCGACTTCGCCATCACCTGGGAACGGGTGCGCGACGCCGATCATCTGGCCGCACGCCTGACTGCGACAGGGCGCACCATGGTGCATGCGCATTTTGTCTATCCAACGGTCACCGATATGGTCTGGCCCGCCTGCGAGGCGGCCAAGGTGCCCTTCACATTCATCGCCCACGCGCAGGACATTTTTCGCCACGCCACCGACGCCAAGAACCGCATAGATGAGATCGGCCGCTCACCGCTTTGCGCGAAGGTCTTTGTCCCGTCACGCTTCCACCGGCAGTATCTGGCCGAGCGTGGCGTTCCCGAAGACAAGATGATGATCAACGCCAACGGCTGCGACGTGCGGCTGTATCGCGACGGCTGGTTCGAAGGGCGCGAAAAAAGGCCATTCCGCCGCATCGTCGCCATCCACCGCTTCACTGAAAAGAAGGGACTGATCCACCTGATCCGCGCGGGCAAGCTGTTGGCGAAGGACGAGGTGCGGATCGAGATTTACGGCTATGGCGAGTTGGAAGAGGACTATCGCCGCGCCATAACCGAAGGAGGCATCACCAACGTCCACCTCTGCGGTCCGGTCGAGGGACGCGAGGCGATGCTGAATCTGTACCGCGAAAGCGATCTTTTCGCCTGCCCCAGTGTGCGGGCGAAGGACGGCGATATGGATGGCGTCCCCACTGTGCTGATGGAGGCGATGGCCGCCGGCTTGCCCGTGCTGACCACGGATCTGTCCGGCATCCCCGACCTGGTTGAGGACGGCGTCACCGGTTTTGTCTGTGAGGCCACGCCGGCCGCCATCGCGTCGCGCATCCGCGCCTATTATGCGCTGCCCGAGGCGGCGGTGTCGGCGATCATCGACAATGCCTACAAACGTATCGCAGAGGACTACAACTCCGAAAGCCTGGTTGAAAACCTGCTGCGTGTCTGGACCGGGGAGCGGATCGACCTTTTGATCGTCAGCTGGAATAACCTGGCCGAGATCACCGAGGTGACGCGACGGCTTTTCAAGTTCACCTCCATGTCGTTCCACCTGATCATTTGCGACAATGGCAGCGGCCCGGAGACTCTGGCCTTCCTGATGCAGCTCTACGCCGAGCGGGACAATGTCACCATAATCTTGAATCGCGAGAATGCATTTGTCGGACCGGGCACCAACATCTGCCTGGAAAACGGACAAGCCGAATACGCCATCTATGTTTGCGGCAAGGAGGGCATGACCACGCGCCATGGCTGGGAAAAGCCCTTTGTCAGCTACATGAACAGCCACCCCCGAGTCGGGTTGGCGGGCACGCTCTGCCATTCACCCACTTATCTCTTTGGGCGCGACTACCCCAAGGGGCAGCCACTTTTCGACAAATTTCGCAATCAAGAGTTTGCGCTGACGCGCCCCGATCGGTCCTTTGCCCACGTACAGGGCGGATTTTTTGTGATGCGCCGCAGCATGACAGACCAGATCGGCGGGTTCTCGGACGCGGTGCCGCATAACTCGACGGATGTCGAATTCTCCTACTACGCGGAAAGCTGCGGGTGGGAGCTGGGCGAGGTGCCAAGACTAATCTCGCTTTACAACAAGACGCGGCCTGGTCTCTACCACCGCATCGATGAAACAGTGGGCGCGGCGCATCCGCCGACGCTGGCGGATCTCGACGCGCTCGACGCCATCGCAGCCGGCGAAGTGCACCACTGCAACGCCTGCGGCAAGTCTTGCGCCCAGTTCGAGGACGTGGATGGCCCTGCCCGCTGTCCGCATTGCGGCGCCACCCGGCGGGCGCGCAGCCTGCACCGGGCGTTGGCGGAATCGATCTTGCTCTACCGGCGCCTGCCCGCGCTGGGGGTCAATGTTCCGAAAGGCATCGCCTCCTTCTGGACCCAGCAGTTCCAGGGCCGCGTGACCGAGTTGTCACCCCTGATGGAAGAGATTCGCACCAAGGGGCGCACTGAAAATGCTGACGGGCAGCTCGATCTGGTGATGCTGAACGATGTGGCGGGCGCCGCAGAGGCAGACAACCGGCTCCTGATGCAGGAGGTCGCCCGCCTTATCAAACCCGGCGGCACGCTGATCCTGGCCGGGGGACATGATAACGCCGCCGCATTGGACCACCTGGGCGGGATGGGCCTGCGGAGCCAGGCGTGCAAGCGTTATGCGAGCAAGGTCAGCCACTACGACTGGAACGACATCCATTTTCTGATCAGGGATGATGGCTAATGCATAGCGTGCCGCTGGATGGTCCGCCGCAGGGAGGCTAGTCTTCTGATTGCCACGATCAAAGGCGCACTGGTCGTTCGACAAACCCTCTGTGAACGAGGGTCATCGAAATTGCGGATAGTCGCGCAGACTCCGATGGTGAAGGAATGGAAAACTGATGGCCGACAACGCTGAGTGCAACATCTGTGGTGGTCGTAAATTTGGCATCAAGGGCTCACGCCCGATAGCGCGCTGCGTGAAATGCGATTCACTTGAACGCACGCGGTTACTGTGGATGTACCTTGAAAGAATGGACATCCAGCACGACACAAAAATTCTGCACCTCGCGCCGGACCGGTGCATCTTCGAAGCCCTGTCGAAGAAGGTGGCGCCAGATGCGATCACGACGGCTGATTTCAACCCCAAGCTTTACAAGTCCTTCGCACCCGACACAGTCGATATCGATCTTTGCGATTTGAACCATTGGCCATCCGAACAGTATGACCTGATCATGCACTGCCATGTGTTGGAGCATACGCCCTGCAACATCGCCTACACGCTCTTTCATCTTAACCGAATGCTGACGGCCCGCGGTCGCCAGATGTTCATCATCCCGTTCATGGCCGGGAAATGGGAAGAAAGCTTTCGCGACCTCAATGATGATGAGCGCACACGCCGTTATAGCCAGTTTGACCATGTCCGAAGCTTCGGCCGTGATGACGCCGACACGCATCTGGGAAAGCTGATCCCGTTGAACTCAAAATTCGATGCAATCGCCGATTTCGGCGAAGAGGCGCTGACGCGGGCTAATATACCACTCGCCATGACGCAGGGACTGACGACTGCGACCGTCATCGACATTGGCAAGGATGATCTTTTTGCCTGATCATCTTGACGTATCACGCGATGTCCCGCCGGCTGTCCTCCGCGCTGATCCAACGGACGCCCTCTCGGCGCGGACCGACATTTCGCCGTGCAAGAGAGCGCCATCCGGTTTCATGCTCCCCATGCAGCGGCAGACGGGAAAAGTTCTATTGGACCAAGCTCACCGCAATTTGCAAAATGGCGCAAACTTGGTGAGCTCAGTTCAAATCTCGTCCTTCTTTCTTACGTCGCCAGCCGTGTCAGACGGCGGGGCCACTGAAAACCAGCCGAAATAGAGCGCACCGAATGAGCAAATCCCCCACCAAACCCTCCCCGACGCGTACCGCGATCGTGGTCCTGGGCATGCACCGCTCGGGCACTTCGGCTTTGGCCGGCGCCCTGCATTTGATGGGCTGCGATGCGCCGACAACCCCGATGAAGCCGACCGAGGCGAACGAAAAGGGCTATTTTGAATCCGAGCCGATCTACGGTTTGCATACCGCACTATTGGACTCCGCCGGGTCGCGATGGGATGACTGGCTGCCGATCAATTCCGTTTGGTACAAGAGCGTTTGGGCGGAGGAATACCATAACCGCGCCGTCGAGCTGCTCGACAGTGAATTCGGGACCTCGCGCCTCTTTGTGCTCAAGGATCCGCGCATCTGCCGGCTGGTCCCCTTCTGGGAGGATGCGCTGGCCGCCTCCAATGTCGCGCCGCGCTTCGTGCTGACCCACCGCAACCCGATCGAGGTCGCCAACTCGCTATCAGGCCGCGATGAGTTGAATCAAGGGCTTGGCATGCTGATATGGCTTCGCCACGTGCTCGACGCCGAGGCTGCGACTCGTGGCAAGCCGCGCTGCTTTGTGAGCTATGAGAGCTTGCTGGCGAACTGGGCCGGAACCATGCAGCGCATCCAGGACGGGCTCCATCAGCTGCTGCCCCGGCTCTCAGTTGGGGTGGCCCCCGAGGTTGAAGACTTTCTCGACACGGGCTTGCGCCACCATGTGGCGACTTCGAAGCTGGCGATGGACAGCCCTCTGCTGTCGGACTGGGTGCGCGACGCCTATGCAGTGCTGGAGAAATGGGCGACAGAGACCGAGGACAAGACAGACTATCAGACGCTCGATGCAGTGCGCACTGCGCTGACAAACGCCAGCGCAGCCTTTGCACCGGTGATCGAGGCCAATCGAAAGGCCGCCGCCGAACTGACCCAGGCTCGGGCGGCACTCAACGAGACGACCGGTGACCGCGACTTCCTGCGCGCCGATCAGGCCGAGGCACAGGAAGGGTTGGCGAGCCTGCGGGCCGAACTGACCCAGGCTCGGGCGGCTCTCAACGAGACGACCGGTGACCGCGACACCCTGCGCGCCGATCAGGCCGAGGCGCAGGACGAGTTGGCGAGCCTGCGGGCCGAACTGGCTCAAGCCAGAAATGCACTTGAACAGCGCGACCGCGAGGCCGAACAGACATATCGCGAATTGCGCGTCCTCAAGAGCGAACAGGTCGACCGCGATCGCAGATTTGCAGAGATGAAGGCATCGCTGGACGGCAAGCAGAAGGCGCTGGAAAGCCGGATTCGGTCGCAACACGGAGAGATTGCCGAAATATCGCGCTTCCTGCAGAAGAGCGAACGCGGATTGATGGCCAAACTGATCAGCTATCGTGCCCCTTGAAAATTAGAATGAAATACCGCCTCCCTATCAAGAGTCAGACATATGAGAAAAAGTGGATGAATCTTGACACCTTGAAGGTCAACAGGACTGTTGATGAAAAGGACGGCATGCTTCACGGGATGCCCGACTACTATTTCATGACTGGCCGTAACGCTCTGGACTCCATACTGAAATCCATGACGGCCGCCGGTCGGTCAGCGCAGGACGTCGAACGCGTTCTGGATTATGCCTGCGGCTATGGTCGTGTGCTGCGGTGGCTGCTTGCGGCGTTCCCGCAGGCCACGATCATCGGCGTCGATATGGATGCAAAGGCGGTCGCCTCGGCGTAGAAAACTCTTGGGGCCGATACGTGCGTTCTGGACAAGTCACTGAGCGCGCCGCTGGGCGCGCCATTCGATCTGATCTGGGTCGGATCGCTGTTCACCCATCTGCCTGAGGCGGAAGCGCAGCGCGTGCTGGTCTATCTGCGCGCGCATTTGCGGGAAGGCGCTGTGCTGGTCCCCACCACCCATGGAACCCTTGTCGAGAACCGGATCAGGACCGGCGAACGGCTCTATAATCTGGACGAAGCCGGAGCCAGAGATCTGCTGGAGACCTATGACGCCAACGGTTATGGCTTTGGCGCCTATCCGAAGATGAACGACTATGGCATCTCGCTCGTCACTCAGGAAAAGATGACCGCCCTGATCGAAGCTGCGGGGCTGAGCGTCGTCCATTTCGAACAGCAAGGCTGGGTAAAGCATCAGGACGTTTTTGGTGTCACGCGCAGCAGCTGACTTGCGCTAGCCGCGCGCCGCCACGGTCGCTTTGACCCAGGCCCAGGTGCGTGCGATGCCCTCGTCCAGCGCCACCTGCGGCGCCCAATCGAAAGCGGCCCGCGCACGCGTAGTGTCCAGCACCACACGGGGCACATCGAAATTTCGCCCGGTCTTGTAGACGGGATCAAAGGCGATGCCTTCGCGGTCCATCACAGCGCGAATTGCTGCGACAATTTCATTGATTGAAACGCCCTGGCCAGAGCCCGCGTTGAAACATCCCGTCGCGGACAGGCTCAACGCCCTGACGCAGAGATCGGCGAGATCGCGCACGTAGATGAAATCCCGCACGACACTGCCGTCGCCCCATATCTCGACCCCTTCACCGCGCGCAGTGCGCCACAGGTGAGTGCCGATGACGCCCTGGATGCCGCCATGCCCCTGGCGCGGGCCATAGGGATTCGAGGCGCGCAGCACTGTATGGTTCAGCCCATGAAGGTGATGTTCCATCTGCAGGTAGTTTTCGATGGCGACCTTCACGATGCCGTAAGAACTGATCGGATTCAGCGGATGATCCTCCGCCACCGGATCGGTCTTGGGGATGCCATAAACCGTCCCGCCTGAGGACAGATAGACCAATTTGCGAATCTCCGCCGCGCGCATCATTTCCAGCAACCGTACAGTGGCGATCAGGTTGCCCCGGATGTCGGATACCGGATCGAGATTCGATGTTGAGGGCACCGTGGTGCTGACCAGATGGATTACAGCGTCTATCCCACTCATCGCCTCGAATATCTGGGCTGTGTCGGACAAATCGCCCATCACGTAATCCACCCGCGGCAATGGCGCGCGAAAAGGATCGGGGCGGCGGTCGAAGATGCGCAGGGACGCACCTTGCTCCAACAGGCAGTCGGCGACGTGCGAGCCGATGAACCCGCAACCACCGATAAGCAGAACTCTCATGTTGTCTCCTGGAGCGGTTGTCGGGCCGGTCGCCTTGCCATGTTTCAGCATCATCGCCGGATACCGATGCGGAAAATACCCTGTTCAAGAAAGCGAGAAGATCGCTGGGCTTACCTTCGAACGAGACCCGAATATTAGAGCCCGCTTCCGAAGTAAGTCAACCATAACAATACCTTGCAATGCACGCCGCGTATCAGCAGAGATATGCCTGACTGGGAGCTTTTTTCCGTCGAACGATGCGCCTGTTGACAGTGAAGGGTGGGCGATGCGCCCCGGCGAGTTGATCCAGGGGCTCGATGCTCCGCCTGCAACGGGCCGGGATGCGGCGGCATGGATCACTGTCGCCGGCGACACACCTCCGACAACCCATGAGCAATTTTGCCGAGCGTCGCCGGATAATCCCGGACGCGCACTCCGCAGGCGTTGTATATTGCATTGGTCACCGCCGCCGCGCCACAGATTCCGAGCTCGCCGACGCCCTTCACCTGCATCGGGTTCGTCCAGTCGTCCCGCTCTTCAAGGAGCACTGCATCGAGCTGGGGAATATCCGCATTGACCGGCAGATGGTATTCGGCGAAGTCGCGATTGACGATGCTCCCGTCACGGAAATCATGCGTCAACACCTCGGTCAGCGCCATGCCTGCGCCGAAGACCATGGTGCCAAGGCATTGAGATCGAATAGTTTTGTTGAGTTCTTCCGACTCGATCCGGCCTTCGGCGACAATCGTCTCTCCGTCCAGCACGTCGACGAACGAACGCTCTTCATTCGCCTGGATGGCGCGTCCGTCCTTCAGTATCAGCTCCTTTTCCTCGCAGCAGATGCGCGCGGCGATGCGCTTGCCTATCTCCTCGCAAGTGAGGAAGACGGAGGAGCCGCTGGAGGCCGCGCCCCATAACCCCGTTCGAACCCGCGGCTGGCGGGCTGTCCGTGTCGCCGCGCCGCACCTCGACGCGCTCTGGCGCGAGGCCCAGCATCTCGGCCGTGATCCGGGTCAACATGGCGCAAGTTCCGGCGCCGATATCAGCCATGCCGGTCTTGATGCCCGCCCTACCGTCCGATTTCAGCGCGACCATGCCGACCGCCTCGCCCGGCGTACGGACCGAACCCGCGCAGGTCAGACCGGCGCATCGTCGCCTCGAACACCTGCCGGCAGCTAAGCGTCACGGAGACGGGCCAGGCCCGGAAACGGGACGGATGACAAGATCATCGGGCTCAGCGCGGCGGGCGCTTCGACGCCTGAGTATCTGAAACCGCATCGGACGGCGACGATACACAGTGTTCAGGACACGCCCCGCGAACGGTCTCCCAGCGCCTCGCTGAGAATTTTAGTGGAACACTTTATGCCCGGCAATGAATGTTCGGCGATAATGCCGCCAATCTGAGGCTTTCCATTCGCCCGTACTCGCCTGCCCGGAGGCCACGCCTCAGCTCCGCCGTCAAACTCTCAGCCCCACCCCTCGCAGCGCTACCCGTGCGCCCGCCACGCCCTCAAACACATGCCCGCTCCAACCGCGCGCCCTGGCGGCATCGACATTCACCGCGCGGTCGTCGAGGAGAAAGAGGCCCGCCCCCGACGCCCCCGCTCGCCGCTCCAGCATCTCGTAAATCGCCGAATCCGGCTTCACCGCGCGCACATGGCCGCTGATCACCATACCGTCGAACGCCGTGAGCGCAGGATAAAGCCGCTCGCACCGGGTCCAGCTGTCTGCGGCGAAGTTGGAGAGCGCCCAGACCCCGACGCCCATCGCCGCCAGTTCATCGCGGAGCGCGACGCTTTCCTCGATCAGCCCGGCGCACATCTTCTCCCACCCCGCCCACCAGGCGAGGATCAGGGGCGCGTCGGCCTCATGGCGCTTGGCCAATTCCTCCACCTTCGTCTGAAGATCGCCATCGCAGTCGCCGGCCAGGTTCATCTCATCCAGCGGCAGCCGCCCATAGAACGCCGCCCGCGCCTCATCGTCAGGGATCAGACGGCGATAGAGATGGTCGGGCGACCAGTTCAGCAACACATTGCCGATGTCGAAGACGACGATCTTCGGCGGGCTCATTTCGCCTCACCATAGCCGCCAGCGGTCGGGGTGGTGACGATCACCGCTTCCCCGGCTTTCAGCACGGTCTGGTCGCAGCCCGCCAGTTCCTCCACCGCGCCGGAAAGCCGGCGCACCTCGGTCTTGCCGACCGTGCCATCGCCGCCCCCTGCGAGGCCCTTCGGCGGCATCTTCCGGTGGGAGGAGAGGATCGCCATCTGCATTTCCTCAAGGAACCGGAGGGTGCGCTTGGTCCCGCCGCCCGCGCTCCAGCGCCCCTTCCCGCCCGAGCCGCGGCGGATGTGGAAATCCTCCAGCAGCACCGGAAAGCGGAATTCCAGAATCTCCGGGTCGGTCAGCCGCGAATTGGTCATGTGGACCTGCACGGCGTCAGTGCCGTCAAAACCGTCGCCGGCCGGCGTGCCGGAGCAGATGGTCTCGTAATACTGATACCGGTCATCCCCGAAGGTCAGGTTGTTCATCGTGCCCTGGCTCGCCGCCATCGCGCCGAGCGCCGCAAAAAGCGTATTCGTGACGTGCTGCGAGGTTTCCACATTTCCCGCCACCACTGCCGCCGGGTATTCCGGGCGCAGCATCGAGCCATCGGGGATGACGATGCGGATCGGGCGCAGGCACCCGGCGTTCATCGGGATGTCGCCGGCCACCATCACCCGGAAGCAATAGAGCACAGCCGCGCGGGTGACCGGTTCGGGCGCGTTGAAGTTCGTGTCCTGCTGCGCAGAAGTGCCGGTGAAATCCACCGTGGCCTCGCGCCGCTCGTGATCGACGCTGATTTTCACGCGGATGCGCGCGCCCTGATCGGTGATCGTCTCGGCCTCGGAATCATGGAGGGCGTCCAGCACCCGGCGCACGCTTTCGGCGGCGTTGTCCTGCACATGGCCCATATAGGCGCGCACGGTTTCCAGCCCGAAATGCTCCACCATGCGGCGGAGCTCCTTCACGCCCTTCTCGTTGGCGGCGATCTGCGCCTTCAGGTCGGCGACGTTCTGATGCACGTTCCTTACCGGCCAGGGATGATTGGTCAGCACCTCGACCAGCGCCGCCTCGCGAAACGCGCCCTGATCGATCAGATGGAAATTGTCGAAGAGCACGCCCTCCTCGTTCACGTTCGTGGCCAGCGGCGTCATCGAGCCGGGCGCGGAGCCGCCGACATCCGCGTGATGACCGCGCGAAGCGACATAGAACAGGATCTCCGCCCCCGCCTTGTCGAAAACCGGGCTGACGACGGTGATGTCGGGCAGGTGCGTGCCGCCATTATAGGGCGCGTTCAGCGCATAGACGTCGCCCGGCCGCATGTTCGGGTTCTGGGCGATGATCATCTCGACAGATCGATCCATCGAGCCGAGATGGACGGGCATGTGCGGCGCGTTGGCGACCAGCGCGCCGGTCCCGTCAAACACGGCGCAGGAGAAATCGACACGCTCCTTGATGTTCACCGAATAGGCGGTGTTCTGGAGCGTCACCCCCATCTGCTCGGCGATCGACATGAAGAGGTTGTTGAAAACCTCCAGCATCACCGGGTCCGCTTCGGTGCCGATCGCGGTCGCCTTCGGCAGGGGCTGCACCCGGCGAAGGCGGATATGGTTGAGCTCGGTGACTTCGGCCCGCCAGCCCGGCTCGATCACCACGGTCTGATGCGGCTCGACGATCAGCGCGGGGCCGTCAACAGCGCAGCCCGGGCGCATCGCGGCGCGGTCCGCGTGGATTTCGGCTTTGCGCCAGGCGCCGCCGGTGAAAATCTCTCCCTCGGCCTCGGGCGTGCGCTGATGCGGCTCGGCTTTCGAGCGCGGCTCTTCTATCTTGGCGCCGCCGCCCACCGCTTCGACTTCCGCCGCCTCGATCACCACGGGCTTGTCCCCGAACGCGAAGCCGAACT
>JBBDTD010000146.1:0-6954 GCA_040904645.1 Paracoccaceae bacterium | reverse complement strand
CCGCTCCGCCACCATGGCGCGCGCCACGTCGGACATGATGATCTGCTCGGCGCCGTAGGCGGAGGCGCCGAGCACGCGGACCGCATGGTAATGGGTCAGCACGACATGGGAGATCGGCTTGTCCGTCACTTCCCGCACCTTTTCGATCACCATGTTGGCGAGGCGCGGCGTCGCCTGCGCCTCGATGATCATCACGGATTCGTCGCCGATGATGACGCCCGAATTCGGATCGCCCTCCGCGGTGAAGGCCCAGAGCCCTTCCCCGACTTCGGTGAAGCTGATCTTCTTTTCCGTGAGGTCGCCTTGCGATGCGAACGCCTTGGCCATGTCTTGTCTCCTTCAGCGCCTCAGGCGCACCAGTTCTTTTCTGTCGGCGCAGGCAGGATCTTGCCCGCGCAGTCTCCGAAACCGACGCGGAAGCCATCGCCCGCGGCGTGGCCGGCCAGCGCGATTTCGTCGCCATCCTCGAGGAAGGTCCGCGTCTCGCCGGTGTCCAGCGTGATCGGCTCCTTCCCGCCCCAGGAAAGCTCAAGGAGAGAGCCGCGGCTTTCCTTCGTCGCCCCGGAAATGGTGCCCGAGCCGAGGAGGTCTCCGGTACGCATCGCGCAGCCGCCTATCGCGTGGTGGCAAAGCTGCTGCGCGGCGGAATAATACATCTCGTTATAGTTGGTGCGGGCGATGGTGGTCGCCTTCGCCGCGCCTTCGGGGCGCATCCTGACCTCAAGCTCGATATCATAGAGCATCGGGCGTTTTTCCCGCAGATAGGGCAGCAATTCATGCTCGCGCGCCGGGGTGGAGCAGCGGAACGGCTCCAGCGCCGCTTTCGTCACCACCCAGGGGGAGATCGAGGTGCCGAACGCTTTCGCCTGAAACGGGCCCAGCGGCTGATATTCCCAGGCCTGAATGTCGCGCGCCGACCAGTCGTTCAGCAGCACATAGCCGAAGATCATCTCGTCAGCTTCCTCGACGGTCACCGGCGCGCCCATCGGGTTGCCGGTTCCGACGACGACGCCCATCTCCAGCTCGATATCCAGCCGCCGGCAGGGACCGAAGATGTTGGTTTCCGAGCCGTGCGGCTTCATCTGGCCGAGCGGGCGGTGGATGTCCGTCCCCGAAACGACCACGGTGGAGGCGCGGCCGTTATAGCCGATCGGGATATGCAGCCAGTTCGGGGGCAGGGCGTTTTCCGGCCCGCGAAACATCGACCCGACATTAAAGGCGTGATTCCGCCCGGCGTAAAAGTCCGTGTATTCGGCCACGGTGAAGGGCATCAGCATCCGGGCGTCGCTCATCGGCGTCAGCGCGCCCTTTGGCAGCGCCGTGTCCACGCCGTCCGCGAAAAGCGCCTGAAGCGCTTCCCGGACCTGCGCCCACGCGTCCTTGCCGAGCGCCATGAAGTCGTTCAGCGCTGGGCGGTCGAACACCGGCTTGCCGGCGTCGATCAGCCCCGCCGCCTCCAGCGCCGCGAGGTCGATCACCATGTCGCCGAGCGCGGCCCCGCAGCGCGGCGCTTCGACGCCGACGGCGAATACGCCATAGGGAAGGTTGTTCAGCGGGAACGGGGTTTCGGCGGCGTTCGCGCTCTCGACGCGGGATTTCAGCAGGGGCATGTCGTCAACTCCATCGGGGGCTCCACAGGGGCGCCATCGGGCGAAAGCGGGCGGCGGCGCCGGGCCGCCTGCCGGCCAGGTCTGGGCGAGGTTTATTTCAATCCGGGCGAGCCGTCGAATTTCTTCTCCAGCCCGTCCCAGCAGTCGATGTAATCGTCCTGAATGGGCGCGACCCTGGCGGCGAACTCGGTCAACTGCTGGGGAAAGCGCGTCTCGAACATGAAGCTCATGGTGTTTTTCAGCTTCACCGGAGCCCAGTCGTCCGTCGTCGCTTTTTCGAACGCGTTGCGGTCCGGCCCATGTGGCAGCATGCAGTTGTGGAGTGATATGCCGCCCGGCGCGAAGCCCTGCGGTTTGGCGTCATACTGGCCGTAAATATTGCCCATCAACTCCGACATGATATTCTTGTGATACCAGGGTGGGCGGAACGTATCCTCCTGCGGCAGCCAGCGCTCGGGAAAGATCACGAAGTCGATATTCGCGGTGCCTTCCTCGGCGGTTGGCGCGGTCAGCACGGTGAAGATCGACGGATCCGGGTGGTCGAAGGTGATCGAACCGACGGCGGCGTAGGTTCTGAGATCGTATTTATAGGGCGCGTAATTGCCATGCCACGCCACGACGTCGAGCGGGGAATGGTCGATCTCCGTCACGTGGAACTGGCCGCACCATTTGATCCAGACCCGACAGGGCGTCTCCTTCTCCTCGAAGGCGGCGACCGGGGTCTTGAAATCGCGCGGGTTGGCGAGGCAGTTGGCGCCGATCGGCCCGCGCCCCGGCAGCGTGAACTTGGCGCCGTAATTCTCGCAGACGAAGCCGCGCGCCTCGCCATCCGGCAGCGAGACCTTGAAGACCATGCCGCGCGGCAGCACGCAGATTTCCAAGGGTTCGAGTTCGATCTCGCCGAACTCGGTGAAGATCGCAAGGCGTCCATGCTGCGGCACCACCAGCAACTCGCTATCGGCGGAATAGAAGTAGTCGTCCTCCATATCCTCGTTCGCGAGATAGACATGGCAGGCCATGCCGACCTGGGTGTGAACATCGCCGGCGGTGGTCATGGTCCGCATGCCGGTGATGAAGTTCAGCTTCTCGGTCGGGAAGGAGATCGGGTCCCACCGGTACTGGCCGAGGGAGATCACCTCCTCGATCACGTTCGGCGCGGATTTCCAGTGCGGCATCGCGACTTTGCTGAACCGCGCGACGTGTTTCACCGATGGGCGGATGCGGTACATCCACGACCGTTCCAGCGTCGCGCGCGGCGCGGTGAAGGGGGAGCCAGATAGCTGTTCCGCATAAAGCCCGTAATTCACCCGCTGAGGGGAATTGCGGCCGACGGGGATCGCGCCGGGCAGGGCCTCGGTTTCGAAATCATTGCCGAAGCCAGGCATATAGCCGGGGGTGACGCCATATCGGCTGTCATGCCCCGGCTCTGCGGCAGCGAAGCTGTCGGGTGGATTACGCCTGTTCATCGCGCGCGCCTCCGATTGTTCGCCGCTTATAACGTTGCAAATGCAACGATGTCAAGATCAGGCGCTGCGCCCGCGTTCGATCCGGGCGTAGTTCCGCGCCCGGCCCTGATCCGCGCCGCGCTTCTGGCGGTGCAGCGCCATGGCTTGGTCGCCCGGGGCGTCGGACGCTTTCTGGCCGGCTTGCGCGAAGCGTTTCAACACCTTGGCGTCAAGCCGTTCCGTGCGGTTGTCGATGATGTGCTTGGTCATCGTTTCCTCCTTTTTCTCGTCTGGCGGCGCCGGTTTCCCGTCTGGCGGCGTCGGGCGACTCGGCCCTGGCTGGCGCCGTCACCGGTAATGTATGTCCGTTCGGCGCGGATTTGGACATTTCCGTCCCCGACGCCGGCGATTAATTCGCGCCGAGCCGCGCCGCCGCCATCGCATGATCCGGGTCGCCGGGCCCCTTGGCGACCTTTATTCGCAGGCTGGAAGATCAGGGAGACGTCCGCATGCAAGCCATCAGTCGACTCACGTTATCGGCGTTCGGGATGCACCTCGCCGATCAGATCGCTCTGGTGAGCGTGCCGCTGGCGGCGGCGCTGGTTTTCGGCGCCCCGGCCGAGATTATCGGAATTCTGGTAGCCTGTCAGTCGATGGCGCATCTTCTCGGCTCGATCCCCTTCGGGTTGCTGGTGGATCGAGGGGAGCCGCGGCGCCTCGCCATGACTGCGACGCTGATCTCCGCGACTGGTTGCGCCGGCGCGGCGCTCAGCGTTGAGTTCCAAAACCTGCTCTGGTTCGGGGGCGCGGTCACCACGGCCGGATTCGGCGTCGTCCTTTTCGTTCTTGTCGCGCTTTCGATCGTTCCCCGCCTTGCGCGCGCCGACCAGATCGCGGCTTCCAATGCTCGGATCGAGATACCGCGGGCGCTCGCCGCCTTCAGCGTGCCGCTCGCCGTCGGCGCGGTGATCGTGGAGAGTCGGGTCGGCGCGATCTTCGGCCTTGGCGCGCTCGGCGCGCTTTTGGCTTTCGTCGCGGCGTCTGGCCTGCCGCATTTTCCGGCGCAGCCTCGTCAACCCGGGCGCGTCATCGCGAAGATCGCAGAGGGCGGCGCCTTCGTCCTCAGGCATGAGCTTCTGCTGCCGATCTCGCTTTGCGCGATCTTCTGGAACCTCGCGTTCTCAGGCCTGCTGGTGGTGGCTCTGCCGCTTATCGTTGATTTCCATCATCTGCAGCCTGGCGTCTTCGGCGGCGCGCTGGCTTCATTCGGCCTCGCTGCGGTCGCGGGAAGCTGGACCGCCTCGCGCCTTGCGGGGCGCATCGCGCCGAATGTTCTGCTGCTCTTCGGGCCGGGAAGCTCGGCTCTGGCGACGCTCGGCCTGCTGGCGGCGCCTCAGGGAGCCCCGGCGCTGGCGATCTGCGCCTCATTTTTCGCGCTCGGCTTCGGGCCGTCGATGTGGCTCATCGCGCAGAACTCGGTTCGCCAACTCGTCACGCCGGGCGCCCGGCTGGGCCGGGTGAACGCGGTCATCCAGACGGCGATCTACGGCGTGCGCCCGCTCGGCGCCCTGATCGGTGGGGCTGTGGTCGGCGCGGCGTCGCCGCGCGCTGGCCTGATCCTCGTGGCGCTGGCATTTTGCTGCTCGTTCGCCGCGGCGCTTTTCAGCCGGTTGCGGAAGCTGCGAAGCTATGGCGATCTCTCGGCGCCGGTCGCCTGGCCGGCGCCCGGAACCGGAGCGCCAGGCAATTGAGCAGGGAGAGCCCGTCCATGTCGATACGAATAGCCACATGCCGATGCGGACAATTGCGCGCGACCTGCGAGGGGGCGCCCGCGCGCGTTTCGGTCTGCCACTGCCTCGACTGCCAGAAACGAAGCGGCGCCCCCTTCGCGGCGCAGGCGCGCTGGCGGAACGCGCAGGTGACGGTGACGGGGGAGTTCGGCGTCTGGACGCGGACCGCAGACAGCGGCCATGTCGCGACCTATCGCTTCTGCCCGGTCTGCGGCTCCACGCTCGCCTATGCCATCGAAGGGTGGCCGGGCGTCACCGCCATTCCCATCGGCGCTTTCGCTGACCCGGGCTTTCCGGCGCCGGGTTTTTCGGTCTATGAGCACCGGCGCCATCCTTGGGTGGAGATCGGCGGGGCGGATCTGAAGCATTCCAGCACGCCGAGCGCCGCGCGCGAGCCCGGATGGGGTCTGGGCGCAGGGCTGGATTGAAGAGAATCCGTGCAGGCAGTTGCGTCGCCGTCATTGCGCTTGCAATGATCGCCCATGCCCGATGGGTTCGAACTCGATCGATTCATGCCTTATCGGCTGTCCGTGCTCGCGGCGCGGGTAAGCCGGGATTTCGCGGCGCGCTATCGCGAAAGGTTCGGGTTTTCCAACGCGGAATGGCGGGTTCTTGCGCATCTGAGCGCCTCCGGCGCGGTTTCGGTGCGCGATATCCATCTCCGCGCCGATCTGGAGAAATCCAAGGCCAGCCGCGCCGCCGCGCGGCTTCAGTCGGCCGGGTTGGTGGAAAAGCGCGCCGACGCCGAAGATCGCCGCCTTGTCGCGCTGACGCTGACGGCTGCGGGCCGCGCCGCGATGGCGGAGCTGATCCCGCTGGCCCACGCCTATGAAGCGGAGCTTATGGCCGAACTCCCTCCTGAGGACCGCGCGCCGTTTGAGCGCATGATCGCGCGCCTGACCGGAGAAGCGTGATATCGCCCGTCGCGTGTTTCGCTTCGCTCTTCGCAGGCGCACAAGTTAAAGCTTGTTCTGACAATCGAATCGTTTCGCCAGAGGGGGGCCGCAGGCATGCGCAATTTCAGCAAGATCCTGATCGCCAATCGCGGGGAGATCGCGATCCGTGTGATGCGCGCCGCCAGCGAACTCGGCAAGCGCACGGTCGCGGTTTATGCGGAGGAAGACAAGCTCGGCCTGCATCGCTTCAAGGCGGACGAGGCCTACAAGATCGGCGAGGGGCTGGGCCCGATCGAGGCCTATCTCTCGATCAAGGAGGTGATCCGCGTCGCCCGCGAATGCGGCGCCGACGCGATCCATCCCGGCTACGGCCTGCTGTCTGAAAACCCTGATTTTGTGGACGCCTGCGAGGCGGCCGGGATCGCCTTCATCGGCCCCAAGGCGGAAACCATGCGCCTGCTCGGCGACAAGGCGAGCGCGCGGCAGGCCGCCATCGCCGCCGGGGTTCCGGTGGTGCCCGCGACCGACGTTCTGCCCGACGACATGGCCGAGGTGCGGCGCATGGCCGAGGAGGTCGGCTATCCGCTGATGCTGAAAGCGTCATGGGGCGGCGGCGGGCGCGGCATGCGCCCGATTTTCAGCGCCGACGAGTTGGAGGCCAAGGTGATGGAAGGCCGCCGGGAGGCCGAGGCCGCCTTCGGCAATGGCGAAGGCTTTCTTGAGCGGCTGGTGCAGCGGGCACGCCATGTCGAGGTTCAGGTGCTCGGCGACAGCCATGGCGGCCTCGTCCATCTTTTCGAGCGTGACTGTTCGGTGCAGCGGCGCAACCAGAAAGTCGTGGAGCGGGCGCCCGACCCGTTGCTGACCGACGCGGAGCGCGCGGAGATTTGCGAGCTGGGCCTCAAGATCGCCCGCTACGCCAATTATCAATGCGCCGGCACCATCGAGTTCCTGATGGACGCCGACAGCCATGAATTCTTCTTCATCGAGGTCAATCCGCGCGTGCAGGTCGAACATACGGTGACGGAAGAAATCACCGGGATCGACATCGTGAAAGCGCAGATCCGCATCACCGAGGGCGGCCGCGTCGGCGTGGTGGAGGAAACCGGCGTGCCGCCGCAGGATGAAATCCGCCTGCGTGGCCACGCCGTCCAGTGCCGGGTGACGACCGAAGACCCGATGAACAATTTCATCCCCGATTACGGGCGCATCA
>JBBDTD010000145.1:0-1177 GCA_040904645.1 Paracoccaceae bacterium | reverse complement strand
AGATCGGCGCCCGCGGAAAAACTCTTGCCCGCCGCCGCGATGATAACGGCGCGCACCCCTTCCTGATGGCCGACATCGACGATCATTTCACCAAGCTGCTCGATCAAGTCCTCATTGAAGGCATTGTGGACCTCCGGCCGGTTCAGCGTGATGGTCGCAATGCCATCGGTCGAGAAATGCAATAGGGCTGTTTCTTCGCTCATCTGTCTCTCCTACATTCTGAACAGGCCGAATTTGGTCGGCTCGATTGGGGCGTTGAGGGCGGCGGAAATGCCAAGCCCCAGCACCATACGGCTTTCCGCCGGGTCGACAATCCCGTCATCCCAGACACGGGCGCTGGCGAAATAGGGATGACCTTCTATCTCATATTGCGCTTCGATGGGCGCCTTGAAGGCCGCTTCCTCCCCGGCGCTCCATGTCTCGCCCCGCGCCTCCATCCCGTCGCGCTTGACGGTGGCGAGAACGGCGGCGGCCTGCGGCCCGCCCATCACGGAAATGCGCGCATTCGGCCACATCCAGAGAAGCCGCGCGCTGTAGGCGCGCCCGGCCATGCCAGAGTTTCCGGCGCCGAAGGAGCCGCCGAAGATCATGGTGAATTTCGGCACCTTCGCCGTCGCCACCGCCGTCACCAGCTTGGCGCCGTCCTTGGCGATGCCGCCCGCCTCATATTTCTGCCCGACCATGAAGCCGGTGATATTCTGCAGGAAGACAAGCGGAATATTGCGCTGGCAGCAGAGCTCGATGAAATGCGCGCCCTTCAGAGAGGATTCGGAGAAGAGAATACCGTTATTGGCAAGAATGCCCACCGGATAGCCATGAATATGGGCGAAGCCGGTCACCAGCGTCGTGCCGTAATTCTTCTTGAACTCGTCAAATTCCGAGCCATCGACGACGCGGGCGATAATCTCGCGCACATCAAAGGGGGTCCGCATGTCCTTCGGGATCAGACCATAGATTTCCTGCGGATCATACAGCGGCGGCTTCGGCGCTTGCACTTCAAGTGATATCGGCTTCACCTTGTTGAAGGAGGCGACGCAGCGCCGCGCGATTTCCAGCGCATGTTCGTCAGACTCCGCCATATGGTCGGTAACGCCGGAGACGCGCGAGTGCACTTCGGCCCCGCCAAGATCTTCGGCCGAGACCACCTCCCCCGTCGCCGCCGTGACCAGCGGCGGAC
>JBBDTD010000144.1:0-7026 GCA_040904645.1 Paracoccaceae bacterium | reverse complement strand
GCGCGGGCCGGCTTTCGCGGCGACGGGGCTGGACCCCCACCTCTTCGACAGCCTGATCCATCGCGGATAGGCTGATCGAGCCGGGCGCGGATTGAATTCGGCCGCGCGCGCGATTTTCCGGTGCGCGGGGCCAGTATTTCGTCCTACTCTCCCCTCGAATAAAGGAGAGAACGCGATGAACCATGTGGAAGCGAATGGCGCACGAATCCCGGCGATCGGCCTTGGCACCTGGACCCTGGACGACGCGGCGGCGGAGGCGATGGTCGCCAGGGCGTTGAAGGTGGGCTACCGGCATGTCGATACGGCCGCCATGTACAAGAACGAAGCCGGCGTCGGCGCCGGGCTCAAGGCCGGCGGGCTGGCGCGCGACGATGTCTTCGTCACGACCAAGATCTGGCACGATCAGATATCCGATGGCGGTCTTCAGGCATCGCTCGAACTCAGTCTGAGCAAACTGGGGCTGGAATCGGTCGATCTCGCGCTCATCCACTGGCCGTCGAAAACCATTCCGCTGGCCGAAAGCATCGGCGCGCTGAACGCGGTGCGCGAAAAGGGGCTCGCGCGGCATATCGGCGTGTCGAACTTCACCATTCCGCTGCTGAAGGAGGCCGCGCAGCTCTCGGCGGCGCCGCTGGTCTGCGACCAGATTGAAAATCACCCCCACCTCGATCAGGACAGGGTGGTCGCGGCCTGCCGGGCGTTGGGTGTGGCGATTGTCTCCTATTGCCCACTGGCGCGGGGAGCGGAGCTTTTCACCGATCAGGCCATCGCGGCGCCGGCAGCAAGGCTGGGGGTTTCCCCGGCGCAGGTCATTCTGCGCTGGCATGTCCAGCAGGGTTTCGTCGCGATTCCCCGCACGTCCAACCCCGAACGTCTCGCGGAGAATCTCGACGTGTTCGGCTTCGAGCTTACGGCGCCCGAAATGACCGCGATCTCGGCGCTTCGCAAGCGCGGGCGGCGCATCTGCGATTTCGAGTTCTCGCCGGACTGGGACGCGGCCTGACCCGGCCGCCTCCGTCGGCGTCCGCGCCTTCGAAACGCCTTGATTGAAAAGGGAACGTCCCGCCCGCCTGACCGTTATCAGGTCATGCGCCGCGGGACGTAACAGGCCGGCGGCCGCCCGAAGCAGTTAAGGAACGTCTAATGATCAACCTGACCCGAACCACCCTGACCGCCGCTCTCCTTGGCGGCGCCTCCCTCATCGCGACCGGCGCGCTCGCCGCGGGCCAGAACGAGGACCGGAACGACGCTGCCTACAAGTCCGGCGCGGGCGACGACGGCCGGATCGAGATCGGCTATCTCGAATGCGACATGACCTCGGACGAGGGCAACATCATCGTTTCCGAGCAGCAGTATGTCTGCGCGTTCGATCCCGCCGAGGAAGGCATGGCGAACGAAGTCTATGTCGCCAAAATCTCCAAGATCGGCCTGGATCTTTCCAAGACCGACGAGGAGACCATCCGCTGGGGTGTGTTCGCCCCGGCCGAGAAATATCGTGAAGGCGTACTCGAGGGCGAATATGCGGGTGTCTCCGCGGATGTGGCGGTCGGGCTCGGCGCCGGGGCCAAGATCCTTGTTGGCGGGCTTGAGGAATCGGTCGCCTTGCAGCCTGTCAGCGTCACCACTCAGGATGGCGTGGGCGTCGCGCTCGCGATCGAGAACCTGACCCTCACGCACATGCCTGAGAAGTCCTGACCGGAAACCCCAAGGGAACAGTCTCGTCTCTCTTGCGCCCCTGGCCATATGGCCGGGGGCGTTTCCTTTTGCGACAGCCACGCGATCTGCTTGACACCTGGTGCGGCTACGCCAAGGCTCCGGCGCGATGCTGGACCCGCGCCCTGTCTTTTATGTGATCGGCCTCCTGGTCTTCGGGCTGGGCGCGTCGATGATCGCCCCCGCGATGCTGGACGCCGCCGACGGCTCCCCGCACTGGCGGAGCTTCGCGCTTTCGGGAACGGTTTCCGTATTTTTCGGCGGCGCGCTGGCCGTCGCCTGCCGGGAGCAGCGCAGCGCCGGGCTCTCGCTTCAGCAGAGCTTCCTTCTCACCTCCACCGCCTGGCTCGCGCTGCCGCTTTTCGGCGCGCTGCCATTTGTGTTCGGGGAGCCGCAGGCCCGCTTCGTTGACGCGTTTTTCGAGGCGATGAGCGGCATCACGACCACGGGGTCGACCGTGTTCATCGGGTTGGAGAAACTCCCCAAGGGCATCCTGCTCTGGCGCGGGATGCTCCAGTGGTTCGGCGGCGTCGGCATCATTGTTTTCGCCATCGCCTTCCTGCCGACGCTCAAGGTCGGCGGCATGCAGCTTTTCCGGTCCGAGGCGTTCGATACGCTGGGAAAGATCCTGCCGCGCGCGGTCGAGATCGCGCAATCGATCGGCTGGATCTATCTCGGCCTGACGGCGGCCTGCCTGATCGCCTATACTGCGGCGGGCATGACCACTTTCGAGGCGACGGTGCACGCGATGACCACCGTCTCCACCGGCGGCTTCGCGAATGAGGACGCCTCATTCGGGGTCTACGGCGCCATGGCGGAATATGTGGCCTCGGTCTTCATGGTGCTCGCGGCCTTGCCGTTCATCCGTTACGTGCAGATCGTGAACGGCTCGCATCGTCCGATCCTGATGGATTCGCAGATCCGCACCTTCCTCGCCATGGTGGCCATCGTCGTCGCGGTGCTGACGCTTTATCTCTTCCTCAAGGAAGAAAGCGTGCATGAAGCGCCGTTTCGCAAGTCGCTTTTCAATGTCGTCTCGATCATGACCGGCACCGGATACGCCAGCACGGATTACGGGCAATGGGGCGCCTTTCCGGTCGTCGTCTTGATCCTGATCGGGCTGATCGGCGGCTGCTCGGGCTCGACCACCTGCTCCATCAAGGTTTTCCGCTACCAGGTGCTTTTCGCCGCGGCAAAGGCGCAGATCCGCAAGCTCCGCTCGCCGCACGGCATTTTCACGCCGCGTTTCGAGGGGCGGCCGATCGAGCCTGAGGTCATCTCCTCCGTCATGAGCCTCCTGTTCTTTTTCTGCATCGCCTTCGGGGTGGTGTCGATCATTCTGTCGATGATCGGGCTCGCGCCGATCACCGCCATTTCCGGCGCGGCTACGGCGCTGGCGAATGTCGGGCCCGGCATCGGGCCAGAAATCGGCCCGGCCGGCAATTTCGCCAAGCTGCCCGACGCGGCGAAATGGGTGCTTTCATTCGCCATGTTCCTGGGCCGGCTGGAGATTCTGGCTGTTCTGGTCATCCTCACCCCTGCGTTCTGGAGGGGATGAAATGTCGCCCACGGCGCTTGCATTGCTTTTCATGTGTCTCGGCGCGCTCCTGATCCCCGTCGGCGACGCGTGCGCGAAGGCGATATCGAACGTCTCGACGCTGGAGCCGATCACCATCGCCTTCGTCCGGTTTCTGATCGGCGCCGCCATTTTCGTGCCGCTGGCGGTGGCGCGGCGGCAGATCCCG
Organism: Paracoccaceae bacterium; assembly: GCA_040904645.1. Taxonomy (GTDB): domain Bacteria; phylum Pseudomonadota; class Alphaproteobacteria; order Rhodobacterales; family Rhodobacteraceae; genus Pikeienuella. The sequence continues at coordinate 3,568 of JBBDTD010000144.1, read as the reverse complement.
CGGCTCAGCCGACGTTTCGTCACCGCGCAAATCCTCCGCGGGGCCTGCGTCGCCGGGGGCATCACGGGAATGGTCACCGCAGTTTCATACGCGCCGCTCGCGGATGTCTTCGGCGCGTTCTTCATCGCCCCGGCGATCGCCACAGCCCTCGCCATGGTTTTTCTGAAAGAGCGCGTCACACGCGGCGACGTGCTTTCGCTCGCGCTCGGCCTTTGCGGCGTCCTTCTGGTGACGCGGCCCGACGCGGAAATGAATATCGGCCTGCTCTGGGCGCTTTTCGCGGGGAGCTGTTACGGGGCCTTCAACGCGGCCACGCGCTGGAGCGCGGGGTTCGCCCCGCCCCTGGCGCAGATGGCCGGGCAGCTCATCGTCGGCGCGTTGCTCACCGCGCCGCTCGGCGCTGCGGGCCTGAGCGCGGTGGGAGAGGCGCCGTGGCTGCTTGTCGGCTCCGGGCTGGCCTCAGCCGCGGCGAATTTCTTTCTGGTTATGGCTTACGCGCGTGAGCGGGCGGCGGTGCTCTCGCCGCTGATCTATCTGCAATTGCCGAGCGCGGCGTTGATCGGCTTCGCGGCGTTTGGAGAAATGCCGGACACGTTGGCGGCGGCCGGGCTGGCGCTGATCGTTTTCGCCGGGCTCGGGGTCAGGCTGATCTGGGGGCCGGGTGGGGCGCCCCCATCAGCCGGGCCCCCGCCCGCCCCATGATCAGCGCGGGAATGACGCCGCCGACGGGCTGATCCTCAGGGAAATCGACTTCGGCGAAGCCTTCGGTCCGGCCCCGGCGCGGCGCCTCCATCAGCACGGCGCGCCGGGCGCCCGCCTCCGCGTCCAGATAGGCGGCGACCTGCGCATCCCCCATGGCGCGAAGCCGTGCCGCCCGTTCGCGGATCGCGGGTCCGGCGACCTGCGGCATGCGCGCCGCCGGCGTGCCCTTTCGCGGCGAATAGGGAAAGACATGCAGCCAGGTCAGCCCGCATTCCTCCACCAGACGGAGCGAGTTTTCGAACATCGCCTCCGACTCGGTCGGGAAACCGGCGATGATGTCGGCGCCGAAGACGATTTCAGGGCGCGCCGCGCGCATGTCGGCGCAAAACCGGATCGCATCATCACGCAGATGCCGCCGCTTCATCCGCTTCAGGATCATGTCGTCGCCCGCCTGAAGCGAGAGATGCAGATGCGGCATCAGCCGCGCCTCACCCGCGATGGCCTCGATCAGCGCCGGGTCGGCCTCGATCGAATCGATCGAGGAGATTCGCAGACGTTTGAGGCCCGGGACGAGCTTCAAAACCCGCTGGACCAGATCGCCAAGCCGCGGCGCGCCGGGAAGATCGGCGCCCCATGATGTCATGTCGACCCCGGTCAGCACCACTTCGGCGTAACCCGCGTCAACCAGCCGGCCAATCTGCTCCACCACCACCCCGGCGGGAACCGATCGCGAATCGCCTCGCCCATAGGGAATGATGCAGAAGGTGCAGCGATGGTCGCAGCCGTTCTGCACCTGCACATAGGCGCGCGCGCGGGTGCCGAATCCGTCGATCAGATGGCCGGCGGTTTCGGTCGCCGACATGATGTCGTCGACGATGATCTTCTCGGTCGGCGGGCGGAAATCCGGCGCGGCGAGCGCGGCCCAGCTTTCACCGCGCATCTTCTCCAGATTGCCGAGCACGAGATCGACTTCCGGCATCTCGGCGAAGGTTTCCGGCTCCACCTGCGCCGCGCAGCCGGTGACGACGAGGCGCGCATCGGGGTTTTCCCGGCGAAGCCGCCGGATGCGCTGGCGGGCCTGGCGCACGGCTTCGGCGGTGACCGCGCAGGTGTTCACCACCACCGCGCCCTCAAGCCCGGCTTCGGCCGCCAGCGCCTTCATCGCCTCGGTCTCATAGGCGTTGAGCCGGCAGCCGAATGTCTCGAACATCGGCGGTTTTGTGGGGGCGTTCATGCGAGCGCAGCCAGAAAAGCGGGTGAGAGGCGGCCGTCGAACACCGTGGCTACGGGCCCCGTCATCAGGACGCCGGCCTCATCGTCAGGCCATTCGACCTCGATCTCGCCGCCATCCAGCGCCAGCACCGCGCGCCGGTCCATCAGCCCGCGCCTTACCGCGTTGACCAGCACCGCGCAGGAGGAAGAGCCGGAGGCGAGCGTCACGCCCACGCCCCGCTCCCACACCCGGACCCGCGCCCGGTCGCGCGAGACGACTTCGACGATCTGCACGTTGGTCCGCTGAGGGAAGAGCGGGCAGCGTTCAGTTTCAGCCCCGAGTTTCTCCAACGGCGCGGCGTCGGCGTTTTCGACCAAATAAGTGCAATGGGGGTTGCCCATCGAACAGGCGGCAGGCGACCCCGGCAGCGGCAGATGAAGCGTATCCATCGCCTCCGCCAGCGGAATGTCGCGCCAGTTCAGCAGCGGCGCGCCCATATCGACCCGGACGCGTCCATCGCCAAGCGCCTCGCAGGCCAGCAGCCCGCGCTCGGTGCGGAGCGTCAGCCGCTTCGCCCCCGCCTCCGCCATCAGCCGAGCGGCGATGCAGCGCGTGGCGTTGCCGCATGCCCCGGCGACAGAGCCGTCGGCGTTCCAGAACACCAGCCGCGCGTCAGCCTCCGCATCCTCGAAAATCACCGCCAGTTGATCGAAGCCGACGCCGCGGTGGCGGTCGCCGATCGCCCGCGCCAGCGCGGCCGTCATCGGATCGGGGCGCGAGCGGGCGTCGATCACGACGAAATCATTGCCAAGACCGTGCATCTTGACGAAATCGAGGCCGGCTGAGGGTTCGTTGGCGGACATGGCGGGCCGTATATAGAGCCGCGCGCGCGCCGGCGCCAGCGCCGGGATTGAGACGCCATGACCCGGTTGAGCCACCGCGCGCGGTTCATCTTCCTGAAGACCCTCCGGCGCCAGACGGTGCGGAGACCGGCATGCACATGCGCATCGAGTTGATAACCGAAGCCGGAGACATCGGCGCGTGGGGCCGCGCCTCCGACTCCGCGGTATCAGCGGCTGAACTTCTTGTACTTGATCCGCTTCGGCTCCACCGAATCCGGCCCCAGCCGCTTGATCTTGTCGGCCTCGTAATCCTCGAAGTTGCCCTCGAACCACTCGACATGGCTGTCGCCTTCGAAAGCCAGCATATGGGTGCAGAGCCGGTCGAGGAACCAGCGGTCATGGGAGATGATGACAGCGCAGCCGGCGAAGCGTTCGAGCGCGTCTTCGAGGGCGCGGAGCGTCTCGACGTCGAGGTCGTTGGTCGGCTCATCGAGGAGGATTACGTTGCCGCCGGATTTCAGCAGCTTCGCCATATGGACGCGGTTACGCTCGCCCCCGGAAAGCAGCCCGACGGGTTTCTGCTGATCCCCGCCCTTGAAATTGAAGGCGCCGCAATAAGCGCGGGAATTCATTTCCGCCTCGCCGAGCTTCACGATGTCGAGCCCGTCCGAGATTTCCTGCCAGACGGTTTTCTTCGGGTCGAGCGCGTCGCGTGACTGGTCGACATAGGAAAGCTTCGCCGTCTCGCCGAAGATGACTTCGCCGCTATCGGGCTGCTCCTGCCCGGTGATCATCCGGAACAGCGTCGATT
>JBBDTD010000143.1:0-7058 GCA_040904645.1 Paracoccaceae bacterium | reverse complement strand
CGCCTTCGCGCGGCGCGTGACACCGCCAAAGAGTTGACCAAACGAATTGCCGAGGCCGCCAAATTCATCGAGGGGGCTTCGAAATGACTTTTAAGACGCTTTTCATCGCCGCGCATGAAGCGAAGCGCCGCGCCAGCTTCATCGCCCGCCGACCTGGCCGAAGAAATGAAGAAATTGAACGACAAATTCGATACCATCGCCCTGTTCATAAAAGGGGGTTCGAAATGACGTTTAAGACGCTCTTGACCGCCGGCCTTCTCACCGCCGCGCTCGGCGCCGAGGCGGCCCGGGCTGGCGAGCGGCCCCAGCCGGAGAACGATTTCGAGGCGCAGGCGGTCAGCCTGGCGTACATCGCCGAAGACCTCTGCGGCCACCACATCGACGATGACGCGGTCGCTGGTTGGATTGGCGGTTTCGTTCCCGAATCCGAGCGACCCGGCTTCATGTATAATGTCGGCGCGCTGACGGTTGTCTACCGGCAGGACGCCGCCGGCCTGACGGCCGATGGTGTCGAAACCCTCTGCGAGACGATAACGTCCGCACTGCGGCCTCAGGGCTGGATCGCCCCGCCGCCGGCACCGGTCGCGCTCTCCCGGCCCTACGAGTTCGATTTCTCGCATCTCTCGCCCGAGCTTGCCGAAAACGCCCGAGCCGCTCTCGAAATCGTGCTGGCCGAATGCCCCGGATTCGCGCGGTGGCGAGACTATTTCCGGGCCGATGATGTCGATCTCTGGATAGGCGAAAATCCGGATTACGCCATCGACTATCCCGGCGCAGAGCGGCCATGGATGACCCATTGGCGATTTCACTTCATGACCGTCGCGGACCGCCCCGAAGTGAGATGGTGGGAGGGAAATCGCTTTGGCGTCTTCGTCTCCGCCGGTCCCGCCGAGATCACCGCATACAAGTCGGTCGGCGCAGAGGTCTGCAATCTCGTCTATGACGACATCGCTGGAGGCGTGAAGGCTCGACCTGTCTCCGATCTCGCCGCCCTCGCGCCGATACCCATCCCGCCGCCATCGCCCCGGCCGCGCCCGGCAGCGTCCGACGACAAGCCCGCCACCGGCTGGGACGCCATCGACTGACCCCTTCGAAGCGCCTTCAATCGCCCTTCGAGACATCTCTGCAATTCGCACTATTTGGTTGAGAGGAGAACATTATGGTAAAGGATACTGGCGGCGGCAAGGACAAGGGTCCGACGACGCGCAGAATCGACCGGGATCCAATGCCCGGCAGGGTAGAAAAAGGCCCGTCACCTTCAACACGCAATGATGGACCGCGACCTCTGACCGTGACCAGAACTTTGCAGCCACCCACGAGGCCGAGAGACGATGGCGAAAAGAGCTGACGGAACGGAGGAGGCGGAGCGTCTGAAAGATGAGCGCTTCGAGCTGCTCTTCGATCTACGTCGCTCGGCCCGGTATCACTCGGCGCGGCGCGGCTTCTTTACCCGCTGGTCGAAGCTCGGCTCCTTCATATCCGTCCTCGCCGGCGGCTCCACCATCGCGTCGATTCTGGCCGAAGCGGACCCATGGATATCGATCTCGGCGGCGGCCGTCATTTCCATCGCCCAGGCGGCCGAGCTGGTCTTCGATCTCAGTGGCAAGGCGATGCGTCATGAGGGGTTCTATCGGGACTTCGTCGCGCTTGAGCAGCGCGTCGAATTGCAGGGCGATGACATAGACCGCGCGCAACTTCGCGAGCTGATCTCCGACCGCCTTCGCCTCGAGTCGGGCGAACCGCCGATCCTTCGTTGGCTGGACGTCCTTTGCTATAACGAGCTTGCCGGTTCGATGGGCTTTTCCGGCTCTCTCAAGCGCGTCTCATGGCTCCAGCGCCAGCTCGCCCATCTCCTCGATATGACGCCTGTCCATCAGGGCCATGCGCCGGCGAAGCCCGCGAAATCCCTTCCCGGTTCGCCGCCAGCTGAAAGCGTGACCGCCGCAACCTAAGTCTTTGCTGTGACTTGGCTATTCGCTAAGTTTGACGTTTTTTTCCAAACTGGGACCATCGGCGCGTTTTCACAACGCCCGCACCAAAACACATTCAATGATTTCAAGGCTATAGCTCCCGTCAATTTTCCCCGAACTGGGACATGACCGCGATTACTGCAAATTTGCACGCCGTCGCCATCGCCACGCGCCGCCGCTCTTAAGCGGTTGATTTCCCACAGCCTAACCGGCCTAGACCGCCCTCACGCGCCCTCTTCCGCCCACTGCAGATATCCCCGTCAACGCACAGCCGGCGCATTGAACCACAGCACGAACAGGACGACCGCGCCCATCTCGATCCCACCAGGAAGCGTGGCTCCAAGCCCTCGGTCCGGGCCAGGATCGAGCATGTGCTCGCCCATCAGAAGAACCGGTTCGGGCTGTTGATCCGCACCATTGGCGTCACCCGGGCCGAGGCGAAACTGCCCCCTGTCAATGCACACTGGCGGGCTACACGCATTGTGTGATTGCGCTCGCATGGATTCTTGCTGGAATGGCAGGGCCAGACGCAACGCCTTGAAAAATATGGCGACCCCTGCAGGACTCGAACCTGCGACCTGCGGATTAGAAGTCCGCTGCTCTATCCAGCTGAGCTAAGGGGCCGTGTGGCAGGCGTGATTTCGCGAAATCCCTGGCGCAGGGTCAGTGAGTCCAGACGCCCCGCCGATTGTGTGCGAAATTGCCGCCGTAACCTCCGGGCTTGATTACGTGAGCCCGGCGGTTCGGCGCCTCCACCACATAGGCGAGACCGTGTTTCTCCGCATAGGCGATGGCGGCTTCTTTTGTCGGGAAGACCAGCCGCACCTGGGCGTTCATGTCGCCGGACCCGGTCCAGCCCATCAGCGGGTCGATCCGCTTCGCTTCGGCTGGAGCGAATTCCAGGACCCAGTCCGCTTTCGCCTGACCGGACTGCATGGCTGTTCGGGCGGGTTGAAGGATGCGGGCGAGCATGGCGACCTCAAGCTAGTCGATAATTCCTGCGCTTATGTCGGATCCAAGGCTCCGGCGCAAGAAAAACGGAGGCGGCGGCGCCCCGCGAGCTTCATGTTGCCGCATCCTGTCATGAAGCCTAGTTAAGAAGCTCAGGAAAGGCCGCGCCCATGACCATCGACACACTCGTCACCATTCCCCAGCGCCCGAGCCGCGAAAAGCTGGAGGGTGGCGTCAGGATCACGATGGAGACGCCGTTCCAGCCGGCCGGCGATCAGCCGGCGGCGATCGCGGAGCTTTCCGCCGGGATCAATTCGGGAGAACAGGATCAGGTGCTGCTCGGGGCGACCGGCACCGGCAAGACCTATACGATGGCGAAAGTGATCGAAGCGACCCAGCGCCCGGCGATCATCCTCGCGCCGAACAAGACATTGGCGGCGCAGCTTTACGGGGAGTTCAAATCGTTCTTTCCGAATAACGCGGTCGAATATTTTGTTTCATATTACGATTACTACCAGCCCGAAGCTTATGTCGCCCGGTCGGACACCTACATAGAAAAAGAAGCGCAGATCAACGAGCAGATCGACCGGATGCGCCACTCCGCCACCCGTGCGCTGCTGGAGCGAGACGATGTGATCATTGTCGCCTCCGTCTCCTGCATCTACGGCATCGGCGCGGTGGAGACCTACGGCGCGATGACGCAGGATCTGATCGCCGGCCAAAGCTATATCCAACGCGACATGATCCGCGAGCTTGTGGCGCAGCAATACAAGCGCAACGACGTCAGCTTTCAGCGCGGATCATTCCGGGTCAAGGGAGATACGCTCGACCTCTGGCCGGCGCATATGGAGGACCGCGCGCTCCGCTTCGCATTTTTTGGTGATGAGCTGGAGGCGATCGCCGAATTCGACCCGCTGACCGGGGAGCGGAGCGGCACGCTGGACCGGGTCAGGATCTACGCCAACTCCCATTACGTCACACCGCGCCCGACGCTGAATCAGGCGGTCAAGCAGATCAAGGCCGAGCTTGCCGTCAGCCTCGTGCGGCTCAACGCCGAAGGGCGTCTGCTGGAAGCGCAGCGCCTTGAACAGCGCACCAATTTCGATATTGAAATGATGGAGACCACCGGCTCCTGCGCCGGGATCGAAAATTACAGCCGCTACCTGACGGGCCGCAAACCGGGCGAGCCGCCGCCAACGCTCTTTGAATACATCCCCGACAACGCCATCGTTTTCGCCGACGAGAGCCACGTGTCCATCCCGCAGCTTGGCGCGATGTACAAGGGCGACTACCGGCGCAAGCAGACGCTGGCGGAGCATGGCTTCCGGCTGCCGAGCTGCATGGATAACCGCCCGCTCAAGTTCGAGGAATGGGATGCAATGCGTCCGCAATCGGTGTTCGTTTCCGCCACGCCGGGCCCGTGGGAGCTGGACAGGGCAGGCGGGGTTTTCGCCGAGCAGATCATTCGCCCGACCGGACTGATCGATCCGCCGATCGAAGTGCGCCCGGTGGGCGCCCAGGTCGATGACCTGCTGGACGAAGTGAAACGGGTGGCGCTGGCGGGATATCGCTCGTTGGTCACCACGCTCACCAAACGCATGGCGGAGGATCTGACCGAATACCTGCATGAGCAGGGGGTGCGGGTTCGCTACATGCATTCCGACATCGACACGCTGGAGCGCATCGAGATCCTGCGCGATCTCCGGCTCGGCGCGTTCGACGTTCTGGTCGGCATCAACCTGCTGCGCGAGGGGCTGGACATCCCCGAATGCGCGCTTGTCGCGATTCTGGACGCGGACAAGGAGGGCTTCCTCCGTTCGGAAACCTCGCTCGTGCAGACCGTCGGCCGCGCCGCGCGGAATGTGGACGGCAAGGTGATCATGTACGCCGACCGCATCACCGGCTCGATGGAGCGCGCGATGCGGGAGACCGACCGACGGCGCGAAAAGCAAGTCGCCTATAACGTGGCTCACGGGATCACGCCTGAAAGCATCAAGAGCAATATCGGCGACATTCTCGGCAGCGTCTATGAGCGCGACCATGTCACCCCCGACATCAAAGGGAGCAAAGGCTATGCCGGCGGCAATCTTCGAGCGCATCTCGACGCGAGCAGGAAGGAGATGATGAAAGCGGCCGAAAACCTGGAATTCGAGGAGGCCGCACGGCTCCGCGATGAGATCAGACGGCTTGAGGCGGTGGAACTGGCGGTCGCGGACGATCCGATGGCGCGGCAATCGGCGGTGGAAGCTGCCTCGTCATCAGCGAAAGGGCGTTCGACTTCGGGGCGCGCCGGCACCAGGGTTTACCGTGGGAAGACCCAGAAAAAGAATTGAGCAGGGCGCGCGGCGGGGAGGAGGAAAACCGAATCGGGCCGCACGCCGGCGCATCAGGCGCGGGCGGGATTAACCCGGAATGAAAACGGCTCAGGCGCTTTCCGTCGGCGCAGGCCGGATGGTCACCCCGTTGATGCGCCATTCGCCGTCGACCATCTGCATCAGATAATCGGCGATGAAGAACCGCCCCTCGCCGTCCTCAAACACCATCGTCTGCATCAGGCCAAGCGGAGTTTCGCTCAGCGCCCCTGCGCGTTGGCTGCGTGGGCGCCAGACCATCGGGTAACCGGTGGTCACCATGCGGCTGAAATTTTCTGCGTCGCCGAAGAGCCCCTGAATGGTGGGCGACGCGAAAGTGAAAGCGCGCGACCAATCATCCGCGCGCATCGCCTCCACCTGGTTCAGGATCGCCGCCCTAATTCCGGCGGCGTCCTCGGCGCTCTGGGCGGCGGCCCCAAGCGGCGCGATGGCGAGCAGGGTTGCGAATGCGGCGGCGATGCGGCTCATGGCGGTCTCCCCTTGATAACTCCAATGATGAGGCTTCGTGGTGCGGTGGCAAGTGCGAAGCGTCACATTCGGCTTGCTGGGCGTTGATGTGATGCGCCGAACCGAAGGTTAAATGTTCGTTAACCATAATCGCGCAACAAAGCGCCATGAAGCGGCTTGGCATGATCGTCGCCGGCGCCCTCCTCTGCTTCGGAGGGGGCGAGGCCGGCGCGGGCGCGTGGACGCGCGCCGGGGGCGAGGTCTTCATCTCGCAGAGCGTCCGCTATTTCTCCACCGAATTCAGCGCATCGCGCGATGTGGAGTTCGCTCGCTCAGCGCTTGGCGTCTATGCGGAATATGGCGTCACCGACATGTTCACCGCGGTCGCCGAGGTTGAGCAGGGATTCCGGCTGGATGGATCTGGTTTCGGCTCGCAGGATGGGCGGGCAGGGCTGTTCGTCCGCGCCGGGGTGTGGCGTGGGCAAGCGGGGGATGTCGCCGCGCTTCAGCTCGGCGGCACGATCCCCTATGGCGGATTCACCTCCGCCGCCGCGCCAGGAGGGGATGAGGCGCGCGAGATTCGCGCCCAGGCGCTCTATGGGCGCGGTTTCATCAGCGCATATGGCTCAGGCTGGGTCGACGCCGCGCTTGGATTCGCGAAGTTTACGTCGACGCGGGCGGACGAGATCAAACTCGACCTGACGCTCGGGTTCCGGCCGGCCGAGAACTGGCTCGGAATCGTCCAGGTTTTCGGCACCCGCAGCCTCAGGAATGCGGGTTTCGGGGGCGTGGATTATGACCTGCTCAAGGTCCAGCTCTCCGTCGGGCGCGTGCTTTTCGGCGGGAAGACCTTGCTGATCGGATTCGCCGACGATGTCGCGGTGCGCGGCGCCTCCCCCGGCTACGAGCTTTCGGTCGCGCTCTGGTCCGCGTTCTGATGCAAGGCGCCGGCCAGCGCGCTGTCGATCAGATCCGCCGTCTCCTCCACTCCGTAGAGCGCGATGAAACCGCCGAAACGCGGCCCCTGGTTCGCGCCGAGAAGCACCTCGTAAATCGCGCCGAACCAGGCGCGAAGCGGCTCGAAGCCGGCGTCCTTGCCGAGTTCATAGACGAGGTCCTGCAATGCGCCGGCATCCGCGCCGCCGGTCCATCCGCGAAGCCGGCCAGCCAGCGCCGCGAGCGCGGCCGCTTCCCGCGCATCGGCGGCGCGATAGACCTTCGCCGGCTTCACGAAATCCTTGTAGTAGCGCACGGCGTGGCCCGCTGCGGCGTCTAGCGCGGGGTGCGTCTCCGGCGCTGCGCCCTGCGCGGATTTCCG
>JBBDTD010000142.1:0-7075 GCA_040904645.1 Paracoccaceae bacterium | reverse complement strand
CGTTTTCCGGGCGGGGCGAATCCACCGTCCGGCCAGTGCGTTTTCCGGCCCATTGGAACGGAAAGACATCCTGTCGCGCAAGCTTGGCGCGCCGCGCGCCGCCGGATCCTGGCGCCCCTTTGGCGGTCCTTCGCGGCGGTTGTTCGGGCGGCGCTGCTGTTAACCTCTCTCTTCGTCCTGCGTGTTAGGAACATTTATAGAACGAATTGAACCGATTCGGAAAACCTCTCTAAACGGGGACGGAGATGGGAAAACTTCTGGTGCTGGAAACGGTGAAAAACGGCGACGCGGCGGCGGCGGCGGCCGGCCGCGCGATCATTGAGCGGGACGCGCTCCTGCGGCGCATGCGGCGCGGGACCGGGCCGGTCGCGCTGATCGTCGCCTGTGTCGGCGCGCTGGCCGGCGTCAACCGAATCTATGGTCATGGGGCCGGCGACCAGCTTTTGGCCGGCGTCGCGGACAGGCTGTGCAAAGCCGCGCCCGAGGGCGCTGTCGTCGCGCGGCTTTCCGGCGCCAAGCTCGCGCTTCTGGCGCCGATGGAGTCGCTGTCCGACGCGCATGAGCTGGCGATGGCGCTCGCCGACGCGATGGCGGATGCGCCTTCGGGCCCGTCGGTGGACCCCCGGCTCGGCGTCGGGTGGGCGCCGGTGCTTGCGCCCGGTGTTGGCGAGGCGCTGGTCGCGGCGGCGCTGGGCGCGCTCGACCGCGCACGCACGGCTGGCACGGAAGTTGAGCTTGTCGTCCTCGACCACGCCGCGAACCGGGACGAACTTGGCCGCGCGCGGCGCGCGCTCGATGTCATCCGGGCCGGCGAGGCGACGATCGCTCTACAGCCTGTGGTCGCCGCCGACGCCTCCGGCAGGCTGATGTTCCGTGAGGCGTTGATCCGGGTGAATGGGGCGGACGGCGCGCCAATCCCTGCGCAGCAGTTCATGCCGCAACTGGAACGGCTGGGCATGACGGAAGATGTGGACGTGGCCGCGCTTCAGCTCGCCTTCGAAGAGCTCGCGAAAGATCCGGCCATGCGCGTTTCGGTCAATCTCTCGGGCGCCGCGATCGCACGGCGGCGCTGGCCCGAGGCTTTCGCCACACTCGCTGCGGCGGCGCCAGACTCCGCTACGCGGCTGATCGTCGAGGTGACGGAGGAGGCGGCGATCGCCCGCGCCAGCGCGGCGAGCGGGCTTTTCGCCTCCATCCGAGCCCACGGCGCTGCGATCGCCCTTGATGATTTTGGCGCCGGGCGGACCTCGTTTCGGCATCTGCGGGATTTCCGCTTCGACATGGTCAAGATCGATGGCGACTTCATCCGCGGCATCGACCGTTCGGCCGACAATCAGATGCTGGTCTCCGCGCTCGTCGCCATAGCCAAGCAGTTCGACATGGTCGTGATCGCGGAGTTCGTGGAGACGGCGGCGGAGGCGTGCACGCTGCGTGAGCTGGGCGTCGACGGGTTCCAGGGTTTCTTCTTCGGCAAACCGTCGCTGGTCTGGTCCGGGGATGAAGAAGCCGGCCGCGGCGCTGCCGGCTGAGCGACCGAAGATCAGGACTTGCGGGAGAGCTTGTTCAACTGATTCTGCATCTGCGCCAGCTGATCCTTCAGCGCATGAAGCTCATCCGGCGTCATCCGCTCCTTCGGTTCTGGTTTGTGCGGCGCTGCACCAGGTTCGCCCGCGGTGAAGGGGGTGAAAACCCGCATCGCCTGGCTGAACAGATCCATGTTGCGACGGGTGACCGCCTCGAGATTCTCGATAGCCGGTCTGGCGCCGAACATGCGGGTCACGTTTTCACGCATCTGTTCCTGATTGCGCGTGAACGCCTCCATCGAGGCTTCAAGATAGCCCGGCACAACGCTCTGGAGTGAATCGCCATAGAGGCCGATGATCTGCCGCAGAAAATTGGTCGGCAGCATCGAGGCGCCCTTCGCTTCCTCCTCGAAGATGATCTGGGTGAGGACGGAGCGCGTGATGTCGTCGCCCGACTTTGCGTCCCGAACCACGAAGTTCTGCCCCTCGCGGACCATGCCGGCGAGGTGGTCGAGGGTCACATAACTGCTGCGGGCGGTGTTGTAGAGGCGCCGGTTCGCGTATTTCTTGATGATGATCGGCTCGTCTTTGCCGCCACCGGATTCCGCCGCGTCGTTCGCCGCCGCCATGGACTGCTCCCTTTTGTTCGTAGCTTCAGCTTATGCCCGCGTCGCGCCGCACTGCAACCAGAATTTGCCGCGCCGCCGCAACGCCGCGCGGCGCCATGGCGTTGTGGCGGATAGACGGGCGCCTGCGCCGCCGATAGGCTCCGCTTCCATGAACGAAGATCGGCCTACAAGCGGGGATGAGGCCGGCGCGGCGGGAGAGACCGCGCCGGCGAATTCCTGGCCGCGCGCCAAAACCCGGGAGCAGGCCTCGGCTTTTCTCGACATGTGGGAGCGGCATGTCTCCGAGCGCGCGCGGCGCGGCCCGGCGATAAGCGAATGAACGCCGCACCGGACCGGCGCGGCGCGCCAGCGCCGTTGATCCTGCATCTGATCTCCGCCGTCGAGATATTTGAAAGCGGCGCCCGGCTTGCGCCGCTAGCCGATTCGCCGCGGTTTCCCTGGGCGGACGCGCCGCGCGCGAAGGAGCGTGCGCTGGCCGCCGCTGTCGCCTCCGCGCCTGAGGTGGAGATGGCGCTCGCGCTCAGGCTCGAAGGGGCTGATCGCCTCTCGGCGATGCTTCGGGGCTTGCGGCTCTACCAGGCGAGCGCGGTGCGCCGGACGTTGGTCGACCCGCCGGTGATCTGGCGAATGGGCGCTTCGCGGCTTCTGGATTTTGGCGGGCCGGGCGGGCGCCCGGTTCTTGTCGCGCCCTCGCTGATCAACGGCCACCATATTCTCGACCTCGACGAGGGCGCGTCGCTCATGCGCTGGCTGGCGGCGCGGGGATTGCGGCCGCTTCTCATCGATTGGGGCGCGCCGGGTCCGGAGGAGCAGGGCTTCGACCTCAGCGATTATGTCGAACGGCGGTTGATTCCGGCCTTCGACGCCGCCGCGCGCCTGACCGGAGGGAAGCTGGCGTTGATCGGCTATTGCATGGGGGGCGCGCTGACAGTCGCGCTTGCAGGACGGAGAGCGGCGGAAATATCGCGCATGGCGCTGATCGGCGCGCCCTGGGATTTCAGCCACATGACGCCGATGCTGGGGGCGTTGGCCTCTCTCGGGATCCGGGGGGACCGGGCGCAATTGGCGCAGATGATCGATGGCGTTGCGGGCGCGTTCGGCGCGGCCCCGGTCGGGGCGCTGCAGGCGCTTTTCGCGCAGCTTGATCCGGGGCTGGCCGCGCGAAAATTCCGGCGTTTCGCCACGTTCGACCAATCGGGGCCGGAGGCGCGGCGTTTCGTCCTGATCGAGGATTGGCTGAATGGCGGCCCGCCGCTTTCCGGCCCCGCGGCGAAAGAGGCGCTGATCGACTGGCATCTGGATAACGCGACGATGCGCGGCGAATGGCGGGTCGGCGGCGTAGCCGTAGACCCGGCGGTTATAGGCGCGCCAGTTCTGGTCGCCGCCGCCCGTCGGGACCGCATCGCCCCTTCCGCCGCGACGGAGGCGATCGCGGCCTTTCTGCCGGGCGCCGAGGTGATCAGGCCGGATTCAGGCCATGTCGGCATGATTGTCGGGCACGACGCTGTGAACCAGCTTTGGCTGCGGCTCTCTCACTTCCTTTTGGGTTGAGTTTCTTGTACACGCTGCAATGCAGCATTCGGGGGTGGCGACAAGATGCGGAGCCGCCGTCTGAAACGCCAATCTGATGAGGAAATGTCATGACCAATGTCGTCATCGCCGCCGCCGCGCGCACTCCGGTCGGCTCCTTCAATGGCGCGTTCGGCGCGACGCCCGCGCATGATCTGGGCTCGGCCGTGATCAAGGCCGCGCTGGAGCGCGCGGGCGTGGACGCGGCGGACGTGTCTGAAACCATACTCGGCCAGGTGCTGACGGCTGGCCAGGGGCAGAACCCGGCGCGCCAGGCGCATATCAACGCCGGCTTGCCGGTCGAAAGCGCGGCCTGGAGCATCAATCAGGTCTGCGGCTCCGGCCTGCGCGCCGTGGCCATCGGCGCCCAGCATGTACAGCTCGGCGATGCGGGCATCGTCGTCGCCGGCGGGCAGGAGAGCATGAGCCTCAGCCCCCACGCCGCGCATATGCGCGCCGGCGCCAAGATGGGCGACGTGAAGTTCATCGACACCATGATCAAGGACGGGCTCTGGGACGCCTTCAACGGCTATCACATGGGCACGACGGCCGAGAATGTCGCCGAGAAATGGCAGATCAGCCGTGAAGCGCAGGATGCGTTTGCGGTCGCCAGCCAAAACAAGGCGGAAGCGGCGCAGAAGGCCGGCCGTTTCGCAGATGAGATCACGCCCTTCACTGTGAAGACCCGCAAGGGCGAAATCGTGATCGACCAGGACGAGTACATCCGTCACGGCGCGACGCTCGAATCAATGCAGAAGCTCCGCCCGGCGTTCTCCAAGGACGGCTCCGTCACCGCCGCGAACGCCTCCGGCCTCAATGACGGCGCAGCGGCGACCGTGCTGATGAGCGTCGCCGAAGCCGAGCGCCGCGGGATCGAGCCGCTGGCGCGTATCGTTTCTTACGCCACTGTCGGGCTCGACCCGTCGATCATGGGCGCCGGGCCGATCTTCGCGTCCCGCAAGGCGCTGGAGAAAGCCGGCTGGAAGGCCGAGGATCTCGACCTTGTCGAGGCGAACGAAGCCTTCGCCGCGCAGGCCTGCGCGGTCAACAAGGACATGGGCTGGGATCCGTCGATCGTGAACGTGAATGGCGGCGCCATCGCCATCGGTCACCCGATCGGGGCGTCGGGGTGCCGGATCCTCAACACGCTGCTTTTCGAAATGAAGCGGCGGAACGCGAAGAAGGGATTGGCCACGCTTTGCATCGGCGGCGGCATGGGCGTCGCGATGTGCGTCGAACGCGGCTGAGCGCGCTGGCCCCGCTGATTAGAGGTGGGGCCAGGCAAAAGTAACTTTCGTTCGCCCTCTCTTGGCGATACGAAAGGATATTACACACGATCCAGGAGGAATCGGATGGGACGGGTTGCACTGGTTACGGGCGGAACGCGCGGCATAGGCGCGGCGATCTCGAAGAAACTCGCGGCGGAGGGCTATAGCGTCGCGGCCATCTACGCCGGCAATGACGAAGCCGCAGCGGCTTTCACCGCCGAAACCGGCATCAAGGCCTTCAAATGGTCGGTCGCCGATTATGACGCCTGCAAGGCGGGGGTCGCGGAAGTCGAGGCTGCGGTGGGTCCGGTCGAAATTCTGGTGAACAACGCCGGCATCACCCGTGACGGCATGTTCCACAAGATGACCAAGGATCAGTGGGACGCGGTGATCGGCACTAACCTCAACGGCCTCTTCAACATGACGCATCAGGTCTGGAACGGGATGCGGGAGCGGGGCTTCGGCCGCGTGATCTCGATCTCGTCGATCAATGGTCAGAAAGGCCAGATGGGGCAGGCCAACTACTCCGCCGCGAAGGCCGGGGACATCGGCTTCACCAAGGCGCTGGCGCAGGAAGGCGCGTTCAAGGGGATCACCGTGAACGTGATCTGCCCCGGCTATGTGGCCACAGACATGGTGATGGCGGTGCCGGAGAAGGTTCGCGACAGCATCATCGCGCAGATTCCGGTCGGCCGCCTTGGCGAGCCTGAAGACATCGCGCGCTGCGTTGCGTTTCTGGCTTCGGACGATGCAGGTTTCATCACCGGCTCGACGCTTACCGCGAATGGCGGCCAGTATCTCGCCTGAGTTCGGTCGACTTGAACTGAGCTGAACCAGGAAAATGGGGCGGCGCCGGGAAGGCGCCGCCCCTTCGCACACCCGTTGGGCGCTGCGACTGCCGGGGGAGAGGTCCGGCCCCGCGCGTCACTCGGCCGGGCAGGCGGTCGGATGCGGCGCGCGGGCGCCGCCGGCAAGCCGCTTGAACTGGCGGGCTATCCATTTGAAGCTTTCCAGCACCGCGGCGGAGCGAAGCTGGCGGCCACGAGCCAGGCAAACTGCAAGATCATAATCGGTGAGGTTTTCGTTTCTCATTGTCGGCTCCTTTGATCCACCGTCGGATCACTGCTTGATGATCAGATAGATAGTCCTTACGTTGCACCGCAGCAAATCAGTTCTTCGCCGGGTTCAGTTCAAATGGGCTTAAGTGATCGCCTCCCCCCGCTCACCGCGCTCCGCGCGTTTGAGGCCGCTGCGCGACGGCTGAGCTTCGCCAAGGCGGCGGAGGAACTTTACGTGACCCCGGCGGCGCTTTCCTATCAGATCAAAAGCCTTGAGACCGAGCTTGGCGTTCCGCTCTTCCGCCGGCTCAACAGGGCGGTCGAGTTGACAGAGGCGGGGCGGCTGTTGTCGCCGGGCGTCACCGACGGGTTCGAGGCGTTGAAAGCCGCGGTGCGAAATGTGAACCGAATGCGCGAAACGCGGGGTATCGTGCTGACGGCCGGGCCAGCTTTCACCGCGAAGTGGCTGGCGCCGCGGATCTATCGTTTCGTCGAACGGCGGCCGGATATTGAAGTGCGGCTTGTCGCGTCGATGAAGAAGCTCGATTTCAGTCACGATGAAGTCGACGCCGCGATTCGCTTCACACGGCAGGACGAAGAGCCCGGCTGCTATGTCGAGGTGCTGGTACATGAACTGCTGAGCCCGATTTGCGCGCCCGCCATCGCGGCGCGGCTGAAGCGGCCGGAGGACCTTGTCGGCATGCCGCTGGTGCATGACGAAAGCCTCGCGCTGATGCAGAAGCCGCCGAATTGGGGCGATTGGCTCAAGGCCGCGGGCGTGGAGATGGACTGGCGGCGCGGGCTCAAATTCTCCAACGCGGATCAGACGATCGAGGCGGCGGCGGCCGGCGGCGGCGTCGCGCTCGGCCGGCTCAGTCTTGCGGCGACCGATCTGCGTTCGGGGCGCCTTGTCGCGCCGTTCGCCCTGGCCATCGACACCGGTGCGCATTTCAATTTCGTTTGTCCTGTCGGGATGGAAAGCCGGCCGGAATACGTCGCTCTGCTGGCATGGCTGAGGGATGAACTCG
>JBBDTD010000141.1:18714-39295 GCA_040904645.1 Paracoccaceae bacterium | reverse complement strand
TGACGGGGGGGGGGGCGGCTCGCGGGGGGCGCGGGGGCGCGCCGCTTGGGCCGCGCGCCGACGACGGAACGCCAGCCAGAGCAGCGTCAGCGCGGCGAGGGCCAGGAACGGCGCCACGGCGTAGTTCACCGCTCGCCAGCCATCCTTCACGTCGCTGAACCCGTTCAAAAGCGCGCCCGAGCTGAGCGAAGCGACGGTGACGAGCCCGAACACCAGAAAGTCGTTCAGGCCCTGCACCTTCGCGCGCTCTTCGGGGCGATGGCCTGACGTCAGCATGTCGGTCGCGCCGATGAAGCCGAAATTCCAACCTACGCCAAGCAGCACCAGCGCCCCGAAGAAATGCATCGGCGTGACGCCCGCGGTCGCGACGACCGCGGTGAGCCCGAGAAGGATGAGGCCGGTCGCGACGATCCGCTCCGCGCCGAAACGCGCGATCAGGTGTCCGGTGAAGAACGAGGGCCCAAACATCGCCAGCACATGGAACATGACCACCGTTCCCGCCATGTCGGGTGAAAAGCCGCAGCCGACCACGGCGAGCGGCGTCGCCGTCATCACCAGGTTCATCAGCGCATAGGAGACCATTGCGCAGATGATCGCCGCGCGAATCCGCGGCACGGCGAGAATCTCCGCCAGCGGCCTGCCGGAGGGCTCGCCCTTGGCGCGGCGGCGGGGCCGGGGGATATCCAGCAACAGGATCAGCGGCCCCGCGACTATATTGAGCAGCGCGGCTGTCGCGTAGGCACCGGCGAAGGGAATCGGCGCCAAAAGATCGCGGGTCAGCGGCAAAATCAGCTGCGGCCCGATCACCGCGGCGGCCAGGCCGCCCGCCATCACCAGCGATATCGCCTTGGGCCGGTATCCGGGGGAGGCGGTGTCCGCCGCGGCGAACCGGTATTGCCCCTGCGCCGCCATATAGACGCCGGTGCACGCCGCGCCGATGAGCAGGAGCGTGAAGCTGCCGCTGATCAGGGCCAGCGCCGAAAGCGAAGCGCCGATGCAACCGCCCGCCACGCCAAGAAGGAACCCGAACCGGCGCCCATAGCGCCCCATCAGCAACGCGATCAGCGGCGCTGCGAACATCTAGCAGAACACGGTCGCGGAGATCGGCAGCGTCGCCAATGCCTTGTCGGGCGCCAGAATTTGCCCGGAAAGGCCGCCGAGGACGAAATGCACGGGCATCTGCGCGCCAAGCACCGCGCTCGCCAGCGCCAGAATCACGACATTGCGCTTCGCGCGGTCGTCGTTTTCAGCGACGGGATCGGCGGTGGAGATGGTCATGTGATCGTTTCCGGATTCAGTCAGGCGGAGGGTGGGTTTGCGCGGCAACAATGCACAACGACCCGTCCGGCGCCAGACCCGTGTGAGATAGTGCACCGACAGTAAGCTGAGATGCGCCTATTCCAGTTCTCGGACGGGGGCGCTGCGTATGTGGGGCATGTGGGGCTTTACGCACGGCGCGCCCGTCTTCGACCCTCGATGGCGCTCCCGACGCTCCACGAAGGTCGGGGCTGCCTGACCCCTCCCTGCGCTCTCTTGTGGGAGCTTGCGCAGGACAGGCCGTCGGTCGGGAGGGGCGGGCGCAGGTGGCGCACCTTGCATCCGCCCCTCCCGTTCTTTCAGAAGGAAAGGGTGGGATCAGGCCGCCGGCTCGACCAGCAGCCGCACGCCGCCGCGAGGGCGCAGCGTCAGGTGCATCGCCGGCTCCGGCGGCGGGCCCGTGGCGGTAAAGCGCCAGCGGGCCAGCAGGGAGGCGAGAATCAGTTTGGCCTCCATCAGCGCGAAACCCATGCCGATGCAGATGCGCGGCCCGGCGCCGAAAGGCAGATATTGATAGCGATGGCGGGATTTCGCCGCCTCGGGCGCGAAACGGTCGGGGATGAAGGCGTCGGGGTCGCTCCAGAGCATCCGATGGCGATGCAGCGCGTAAATCGGCAGCATGAGGATATCGCCCGCCATGATCGGCCGACCGCAGAGCCGGTCAGGCTCCAGCGCGATCCGGGCGAGGAAGGCGGCGGGCGGATAGAGGCGGAGCGCCTCCTCCAGCACCTGGCCGGTGAATGTGAGCGCCGGCAGATGCGCCGCTTCCGCCGGGCCGGCGCCGATGGCGGCCTTGACCTCCCTCCGCGCCCGATCCTGGCTCGCCGGATCGATCGCCAGCAGATAAAGCGCCCATGAGAGCGCCAGCGCCGTGGTTTCATGCCCTGCGACGATGAAGGCGAGCATATTGTCGCGCAGCTCGGCCGGGGTCATCTTCCGGCCGGTTTCAGGGTCTTCGGCGAAGCGCATCAGGTCCATCAGGTCTTCGCGCGGCGGCTGTCCGCTCCGCGCCGCGATTACCCGGTCCATCAATGGACGCAGGTCCGACGACTTTTGCCGGAAGAGCGTCGCCGGGCGCGGAATCCATGTCGGCGCCGATATCACGTCGAGGAGCGAGACCCTGCCGACCGTCTCCATATAGGAGGAGATCGCATGGGAGACGGCATGACGGTCCAGCGTCTCGCGCCCCGAAAGCGCGACGTCGCAGATTACATCGAAAGTGGCCGCGATCATCTGTTCATAGGCGTCTATGACGCCCTGCGCGCCCATCTCTTCGCCGATGCGGGCGGCGGAGCGTTCGGCCGCCATGGTCATCACCGGGGCGAGCGCGATCAGGTGACGATAGGCGAAAACCGGCGCGGCGGCGCGGCGCTGCCAGCGCCAATGCGCGCCCTCGGCGTTGAAGAGGCTGTCCCCGATCGCCGGCTTCAGCAGACGCTTCGTCACTGGAGATTTCGGGTAAAACTCCACCCGGTCCTTGAGGATTCGTTCAAGCGCGCCGGGGTCCATCACCATGTGCCAGCGCTTCACCGTCACGCCGGAAAGCATTGGTTGGCGATAGGCGAGGGAGGGGACGATTTCGAGCACGTTGCGTCGGGCCTTGCGCGCCGTCTCCAACAGCGAGAGCGGGCGCGTCGCAACCGTGACTTTCGGCGGCTCGATTCGGGCTGGGTTGGGCGATCCTTCCATGATGGTCAGATAGGCGCGGCGGGCGGCGCGGCAATGGGCGCGGGCTGGTCCGCGAAATCATCGAGGCCGGCCGCGCCCGCCGGCGTCAACCCATAGACGCCGCGCGCCACCCGCTCGAACCAGCCATAATGGTTGTCGCGCACGATCGCGCCCGCCCGCGCCGCGCCGGTCGCGCGCGCCATTTCCGCGATTTTCGTCGGGCCATGCGCATGCATGTGCCGCGCGAGGCGGAGCGCGTCTTGTCGATAGGCGGTGACGCGCTTGACGCCTGTCGTCCCCCCGATGTTCGGATCGCCCGCGCGGGCGGCGAATTCTCTCAGCAACCGCCCGCGCCGCGCCGCGTTCCGCCGGGGCGCATAGGGCGCGGGATCAAGATGCGTCTCGACGCTTGGCTGGCCCGCCCCGAACCTGACCGCGATCAGGCCGAGGCCGAGCCGGCGGCAAAGCGCGGTTATGTCCCGATAGCGCAACTTCCACCCACGCGGCCCCGAAGCCGGCACCGCGATATAGACATTCTCGAACAGCGCCTGCCGCGCGACGCCCTGCATGACAAGCTGAAGCGAGAAGGCGAGCTTGATCTCCACCGCCACCGGTTCTTCTTCGCCGCGCATGGCGAGGATGTCGCACGGGCCGACTTCACCCTTCACCTCATACCCTTGAGATTCGAGGTAAGCCTTTATCGGCGCGTAAAGTTCGGCTTCGGCATGGGGCGGGGCGCTCATGACGCGCCAACATAGTGGCGTTGGCGCGATTGTGAACCGCGCCTATCGGCTGATGCGCCAGGTCGGGCCTCGAAGCATGGGAGCAGTCTCATGGGCAAATGGTTTTTGGCGGCGATGGCGTTCGCCCTCTTCCTCGGGGCGGCGGCTGAGACGCCCTGCTCGCTGAAGGCGCCCCGCACGGTCGGCGAAGGCGAATACACGCTGGCCGTCCAGAGCTATCAAGAAGGATCCACTACATCATGAGCCAGGTGGATAGCGCTGTGAATATGGGAGGCAGTCATTTTCTGACTTTGATTTTGCATCATATATGAATTTCGCCTGCGCCCCTCGCAGGTTTAATTTTTAATCCATGACAATGGGTTGATATTTTTCATGCGACCATCTGCCTGTTTTTCATACAATTTTGATTTCGTTCCAGTCGCGATTTACCTGCAATTGGATAACCGACAGTTGTAAACCCATGTCGCCCTTGAAAGATTAACTGAACGCCGCCGGCCGGATTTCGCGCGCCATTCCGTCCAGCACCGCGTTGACGAGGCCCGGCTCCTTGCTTTCAGGGAAGAACGCGCGGGCGACGTCCACATATTCGCTGATGATCACCTTCGGGGGGGTCTTGAGCTCCTCGAGGAGCTCCGCCCCCGCAGCGCGGAACAGCGCGCGCAGCGTCGCGTCGATCCGGCCGAGCGGCCATTTGTCGACCAGAATCCGGTCGGTCAGCTGGTCGATCTCCGCCTGCCGCTCCAGCACATGTTTGAGGAGTCGGCGGAAGAGGACGATATCGGCCTCCCGGTACTGATCGCCGTCAATTTCCGCGCCGATCCGGTGCGCTTCGAACTGATCGCGGACCTTGATCATCGATTGGCCCGACATCTCCATCTGATAGAGCGCCTGCACGGCGGCGAGCCGGGCGGCGGAGCGCATCAGCCGCGCTTCGGAAATCTTCGGGGGCCGCACCTCTCGCGGGCTCATACGCCGCCCACCAGCGGATCGCCCGCGATCTGGATTTCGCCCTCGCTTGCGCCGCCCCCCCGCGCGAAGCGACGTTTGAGCGCGAGAAGATGCAGCGCCGCCTCCGCCGCGCCGCCGCCCTTGTTCATCGCGGCGGGATCGGCGCGAACCTCGGCCTGCGCCATGGTCTCCACCGTCAGGATTCCGTTGCCGACGCAAAGCCCGCGTTCCACGCCGAGCAGGGTCAACGCGCGGGACGAATCATTGCAGACAGTCTCATAATGCGTCGTCTCCCCCCGAATCACGCAGCCAAGCGCGACGAAGGCCGAATAGCGCCGCTCCGCGAAGCGAATCGCAGTCCCGATCTCCAGCGCGCCCGGCACTTCCACCAGATCATGCTTTACGCCGGCCGCGTCGAGCGCGTCCCGCGCACCGGCGATCAGATGGTCGGCGACGCCGCGATAAAACGGCGCGGCGACGATCAGCGCCCGGGGCGCGTCGTTGAAAACGGGGGGCGCGAGGCTCGGTCCATGTGGGACGGCCATGGCTATTCCTTCCAGTTCGGGATCGGGCGTGCGCCGGTGATCGACAGCCCATACGCCTCCAGCCCGATGATTTCAGGTTTTGGCGAGTTGGTCAGCAAGGTCATTTCCGTCACCCCGAGCGCGGCGAGGATCTGCGCGCCGACGCCATATTGGCGCAGCCGTTTCGGCGCGTCGGCCGGGGTGTTCTGAATGCGTTGGGAGACCAGTGTCGGCGTCATGTCGCGCAGGAGCACGAGCGCGCCGCGCCCCTCCTTCGCGATGGCGGCCATCGCAGAGGGCGCCTGGCGCCAATGCCCGCCCGCAAGGGCGAGCACGTCCTCGAGCGGGTCGAGCTGATGCATGCGCACCAGTGTCGGGCCGGTTGCGGCGCCGCCGATTACCCCCTTCACCAGCGCGATATGCTCCGTCCCGCTCGCGGTGTCGCGAAAGACGCGGAGCGCCCATGTCCCGCCGATCTCCGACTCGATCTCGGTCGATGCGACCTCTCGCACCAGATTGTCATGCCGGCGCCGCCAGGCGATCAGGTCGCTGATCGTGCCGATCTTCAGATTATGGCGCTGCGAGAAGGAGACGAGATCGGGCAGACGGGCCATGGTCCCGTCATCGTTCATGATCTCGCAGATCACGCCGGAGGGGTTCAGCCCGGCCAGCCGGGCGACATCGACGGCGGCCTCGGTATGCCCGGCGCGCACGAGCACGCCGCCGGTCTTGGCCCTCAGCGGAAAGACATGGCCGGGAGTCGCGATGTCCTGCGCGCCGGAGGCCGGGTCGATGGCGACGGAAACGGTGCGCGCGCGGTCATGGGCGGAAATGCCGGTCGTCACCCCCTCGCGCGCTTCGATCGAGATGGTGAAGGCGGTTTCGTGGCGGGACTGGTTTTGCGCGCTCATCAGGTCGAGCCCGAGCTTGTCGAGCCGGTCCGCCGTCATGGCGAGGCAGATCAGCCCGCGCCCATGGGTCGCCATGAAATTCACCGCGTCCGGGGTCGCCATCTGGCCGGGGATCACCAGATCGCCCTCATTCTCGCGATCTTCGTGATCGACGAGGATGAACATGCGGCCGTTGCGCGCCTCTTCAATGATCTCCGCCGTGGGAGATATGGCGTCAGTAAAGCTCTCTTCGGTCATGTCGCGCCCGTTCGGATCGTCAAACGCACCGATTACAGCGCGGCGCGGGGAAAGGCCAGCGACGACGCTCGGAGGGGCAGGACTGGGAGAGTCGTCGCCATCGTATGCTCGCGGTAATTGCATGGCGAGAGGCGCTTCGCTAGCGTTCCTGACGCCGGGGGCGATGCAACCCGGCCAAAGACAAGACAGATGAGAGGAAATCCGATGAACTCCATTGCAACAGGACTTTTCGCCGGGCTTTTCGCGCTGTCGGCCTCCACGGCCTTCGCGGCGGATCTGGCGCGCGGCGATCCCGGCGCGCTCGGCTTCGACGCCGGCAAGCTCGCCGCGATCGATGCGGCCGTGCAGGCGAAGATCGACAAGGGCGCGTTTCCCGGCGCGGTGGTGCTGGTGGCGCGCGAAGGCAAGATCGCCCATCTCGGCGTGATGGGCGCGCGCACCGAGGGCGGCGAGCCGATGACGGAGGATTCGATCTTCCGCATCTATTCGATGACCAAGCCGATCACTTCGGTCGCCGCCATGATGCTGGTGGAGGAGGGGCGGCTCGATCTCTCCTTCCCCGTCCACGCTTATCTGCCGGCGTTCAAGGAAATGCAGGTCGTCACCGCCGACGGCGGAACGGAGCCGGCCCGCCGGGCGATGACGGTGCAGGATCTGATGATGCACACCGCCGGGTTGACCTACGGCTTTTTCGGCGCCGGCCCGGCGCGTGACGCGCTCAATGAAAAGAATGTGGAGAATGGCGGCTTCACCAATCTTCAGATCGCCGACATCCTCGCCTCCCTGCCGCTGGAGCATCATCCGGGCGAGGTCTGGGAATACAGCCGCGCCACCGACCTTCTGGGCGCGGTGATCGAAACCGTCGAAGGCAAGTCGCTTGGCGAAGTGCTGGACGCGCGCATCTTCACCCCGCTCGGCATGGGCGACACCGGCTTCTGGTCTGACGACAAAGCGCAGCAGGTGCGTATGGCCGAAGCGAAAGCCGACGACATGAAGATCGGCAATCTCGACATGTTCGACCCCAAGGCCGTGAGGGCGTTCGAATCCGGCGGCGGCGGTCTCGTCTCCACCGCGCATGACTACGCCCGCTTCGCGCAGATGCTGCTGAATGGCGGGGAGCTGGATGGGGCGCGGCTGCTCTCCCCCGCCACGGTGGCCTATATGACCGGCGACCATATGGCGGCGCGCGGGATCAAGCCGGGCAAATATTATCTGCCGGGGGCGGGTTACGGGTTCGGCCTCGGCTTCGGCGTGCGGACCGGGGTGGGCGGCGCGGCCATGGGCTCGGTGGGCGAATACAACTGGGGCGGCGCCGCCGGCACCTATTACTGGGCCGATCCCGAGGAGGAGATGTTCGTCGTCTACATGATGCAGTCGCCTCGGGAACGGGTCGGCATGCGCTCACTGCTGCGGAACATGGTTTATGGCTCGATGACCGAATCCGAAGCCTTCGATTGACCGAATGACGGCAGACGCCGTGAGCCGCCCCCCGCGCCCCGGCGCGCGGGGGAGCGGAGCATGGCACCCTTTCCTGCGCCGCCCTTGAGGCGGCGTCCTCTTGGCGGTATTCGTGCCTGAATAGCGAGGGGTTCGCCGATGTTCACCGGAATAATCACCTCTGTCGGGGAAATCACGGCGGCGGAGCTGCGCGGCGGCGACATGCGCCTGCGCATCTCCGCGGATTACCGTGCGGAGACGCTGGCTATCGGCGCTTCGATCGCCTGTGCCGGGGTCTGCCTGACGGTGACGGACCGTGGCCCTGACGCGCGCGGCTGCTGGTTCGCCGCCGACGTTTCGGCGGAGACGCTTTCGAAGACCACGCTTGGCGGGCTCGGGACGGGGGATCGGCTGAATCTCGAACGCGCGCTGAAGGTTGGCGATGAACTGGGCGGCCATATCGTGACCGGCCATGTCGACGGCGTGGGCGAGATCAGCGGGCTGAGGAATGAGGGTGAAAGCCTCCGGGTCACGGTCGCCGCGCCGGCCGGCATCGCCCGCTTCATCGCCGCCAAAGGTTCGGTCGCGATGGACGGCGCCTCGCTGACCGTGAACGAGGTCGAGGGGGCGAGCTTCGGCGTCAACCTGATCCCGCACACCCGCGCCGCGACCACCTTCGGCGCGCTGCGGCCAGGTCAGGCGGTCAATCTGGAGATCGATGTCCTCGCCCGCTATGTCGCGCGGCTGGCGGAGGCGGGGTAGGGGCGCGGGCCGATCCGCGTGGCTCATTCGCCCATCGCGCCGTAGACGAGACCGTGCAGCAGGGTGGGTATCGCGTTGCGCTGACTTGGCGCCTGCATCAGGAAGATGACGAACAATTCTTCCTCGGGGTCGGCCCAGAAATAGGTCCCGGTGGCGCCGGCCCACCAATATTCACCGATCGAGCCGATCGCGGGGGCTCCCGTCTCGCCGGTGCGGACGCTGAATCCGAGGCCGAACCCGACGCCGGGCCGGGGTATGTCGCCCGATCCGGGGCCGATTTCCGCATCAAGCTGGTTTGTGGTCATCATCTCGACGCTGGCGGGGGAGAGCAGCCGCACGCCGTCCAGCTCTCCGCCATTCATCAGCATTTGCGCGAAGCGGGCGTAATCATGCGCGGTCGAGACCAGACCGCCGCCGCCAGATTGGAAAGCCCGGGGCTTCTCAGGATCGAACATCGGATAGGCGCCGATATTCATGTCGTCCGCGTTCGCTTCGGCGAGTCGGTGGCGATCGGCGGGCCCCACCGGGCCGAACCCTGTGTCCTTCATGCCGAGCGGCGCGAAAATGCGCGCCCCGAGCACTTCGCCGAGCATGCGCCCCTCCACCGTCTCGATCAGCGCGCCGAGCAGGTCGGTGGACCTGCCATACTCCCAGACTTCGCCGGGGTGATGCTCCAACGGCAGCCGCGCCAGCGTATCGGCCACTTCGCTGTTGCTGAGGGCGCCGCCCTCCATATTCTCGGCGGCCAGCGCCGCACGCGCCGGTCCCTCGCCGTAAAGCTCGTATGTCAGCCCCGAGGTGTGTCGCAGAAGGTCGAGAACGGTCATCGGCCGGCGCGACTCCTCCTCTCCTGCGGCGGAGACGACGCGCATGTTTCTGAACGAGGGGAGGTAGTCATGAACCGGCGCTTCGAGGTTGAGCCGCCCTTCTTCCACCAGCATCATCGCGGCGGCCGAAGTTATCGGCTTGGTCATCGAATAGATGCGGAAGATCGCGTCCTGCGGCATCTCGGGCCCGTCCTCGCGCAGGGCGCCGAGCGCGCTCAGATGGGCGATGTGGCCGCGCCGCGCCACCAGCAGCACCGCGCCGGGAAAGTCTCCATTGTCGATCCGGGCCTGAAGCCGCGCGTCGAGCACCATAAGTCCGGTGGCGGAAAAGCCCAGTTCGGCGGGGTCGCTGCGCGGCTGCGCCTCGGCGCCGCCAAGCGCGAAGAGCGCCGCGCAAAGCCAGAGGACGGCCCGCTTCATATCGCTTCCCTCTCACGCCAGGTGACAGGGAGAGGCTAACGGATGCGCGGCCGGCGTGCAATTCGTCGCTTGGTTGAATGCGGGCCTGCGACCAGCTAGCTTTCCCCCGTGTCGGAGCGTCTGGGCGGGAGAACAGCGTGCGCCGGTTTCTCGGGTATCTTTTCGGCCTGCTGGCTTTGGCGGCGCTTTCGGCGGACCTGATGCAGGGGCCGATGCAGGGTGCGCCGCTCAGCTTTACATCGACAGCCGATTATTGGGCCGCCGCGCACCGGAGCAGCCTGATCGGGTTCAACGAATTTGTTGAAGCGAATCTTTCCGCCAGTCTCTGGGACTGGGCGCTGCTGCCGGCGCTGACCTGGCCGGCTTGCGCATTGGCGGCGGTGCTGTCGCTTTTCTTCTTTGTGATCGGCCGGCGGCGGGCGCCGGCGCGCAAGGCGATGATGTTCCCGCGCCGGCGCCGGTAAAGCCGCGAAAGGGTGGCGGCTACGCGCGCCGCCGCGCGCCGCCGCGTGAGCGTTCGGCGCGGGCGCGGGCGCGCGGATCGGATTCAAAGAGCGAGGCGAGCTGCTCGGTCATCGCCCCGGCCAGCTGTTCGACATCGGTGATCGTCACCGCGCGGGCGTAATAGCGGGTTACGTCGTGGCCGATGCCGATGGCCAGCAGTTCCACTGCGCGGCGCCGCTCGATCATCGCGATCACATCGCGCAGGTGGCGCTCCAGATAGTTGGAGGGGTTCACGCTCAGCGTCGAATCGTCCACCGGCGCGCCATCCGAGATCACCATCAGGATACGCCGCTGCTCGGGGCGCGAGACGAGCCGCTTATGCGCCCATTCCAGCGCCTCGCCGTCGATATTCTCCTTCAGCAGCCCCTCGCGCATCATCAGCCCGAGATTGCGCCGCGCGCGCCGCCAGGGCGCGTCCGCCGATTTGAAGATGATGTGCCGCAGATCGTTGAGCCGGCCCGGCCCGGCCGGCCGGCCGTTTTTCAGCCAGTCCTCCCGCGCCTGCCCGCCCTTCCAGGCCTTGGTGGTGAAACCGAGGATCTCCACCTTCACGTGGCAGCGTTCCAGCGTCCGCGCCAGAACATCGGCGGAGATCGCCGCGATGGAGATCGGCCGACCCCGCATCGAGCCGGAATTGTCGATCAGCAGGCTGACGACCGTATCCTTGAACTCGGTCTCCTGCTCCATCTTGAAGCTGAGCGGCGTCATCGGGTTCGTCACCACGCGGGCGAGGCGCCCGGCGTCGAGCACGCCTTCCTCCAGGTCGAACTCCCACGAGCGGTTCTGCTGCGCCTGCAAGCGGCGCTGGAGCTTGTTCGCCAGGCGCCCGACGGCGCCTTTCAGCGGCTCGAGCTGCTTGTCGAGATAGCCTCTAAGCCGTTCCAGCTCCGCCTCGTCACAAAGGTCTTCGGCTGTGATCTGCTCGTCATGGGCGCGGCTGTAGATCTTGTAGTCCTTGCTCGCCTCGCTATCGGGAAGCTGCGGCGGCGCGTCGGGCGGGGAGCCGTCCTCGTCCGTCGGCGCCTCGCTGTCCTCGCCGTCGGTTTCCTCCAGTTCGGCCTCGACTTCGGCGCGCTGAGTCTCGGCGCTGTCGCTGTCCTCGGGGGCGAATTCCTCCGGGTCCTGATCTTCGCCGCCTTCTTCCTCACCGCCCTCTGACTCGTCCTCTTGAGGCGCGTCCTCGCTATCCTGCTCATCATCCTGGGGGGCGTCCGGGTCGTCGCCGAGCTGGTCGCCATAGCCGAGGTCTGAAATCAGCCGCCGCGCCTGCTTGGCGAAGGCGGTCTGATCGTCGAGCGCGGCGGTCAGCTCCGCCATCGCCTCGGACGCATCGCCCTCCAGCCGCTCGCGCCAGAGGTCGAGCACGTTGCGCATGCCGGCGGGCGCCTCGCGCCCGGTCGCGGCGCAGCGCAGCAGCATGGCCGCCGCGTCCGCCAGCGGCGCGTCCGCCTGCTCACGAATATCGCCGAGGCCGCGCCGGGCGGCGTCATCCGCCAGCCGCGCGTCGAGGTTGTCGGCGACGCCCGGCATGGCCCGCGCGCCCAGCGCCTCGCAGCGCGCCGTCTCCATCGCTTCGTAGATGCCGCGCGCCATTTCGCCCTCCGGCGCGTAGCGGCTATGGGCGCCGGGGCTGTGAAAACGGAGCTTCAGCGCCGAGGCGTCGCCGGCGCCGCGCGCCAGCATGACTTCCTGGCGCGTCATGCGACGCGAGATCTGCGGCAGGCGCAGGGCCTCATTGGAGATGCCCGGCGGGTCGACGGAATAGGTCACCGTCAGTTCGGGTTGCGCCGCGAGCGCGCGCGTGGCTTCGCCGAGGGCTTTCTTGAACGGCTCTGCTGGATTGTCGGTCTTGGTGGTGCTCATCAGGCGGCCTCCGCCGTATCGAGGGGCGCTTCGCCTGCGGCGATCCGGGCAAGGAGAGCGACATGGATGTCGAGCGCGTCGATCACCCGATAGCCGGTCTCACGCCCATCGAATGCGAGGTTGAGATCAGTGCCGGCGAGGATCACGGCCTCCGCACCCTGATCTTCGGAGAGCCGTCTTCCGGCGTCAAGAAACAGCGCGCGGAGCGCGTCGTCGCACTGGCCGGCGATCGCCATGTCCTGATAGCTCTGGCCCAGCGTCTCGATCTCGTCTTCAATCGCGACGGCTTCGGTCTTCTTCAACTGGCCGTAGAGCTTCGTGCGCATCACCACCTTGGTCCCCAGGAGCCCGACCCGGCCCAGCCCCTCGGCCGCGAAATAGTCGTCGAGCGGCGCCACGGCGGAGACGAGCGGCAGAGAGGAGATTTTCTTCGTCTCCTCGAAGCAGAAATGCCCGCCGAGCGAAGTGATCGCGGCGCATTCGGCGCCGGCGGCCCGCAACCGGTCGATCAGACGGGCGTAGATTTCGGCTTGGGCGACCCGGTTGTCGGCATTGTTGTTACGGACAAGATCGCCGGTCTGGGCGTGCGCGATCGTCAGCTCCAGCCGCTTCCCGCGCGCGCTCATCGTCGCGGTCAGGCGCTGATAATAGACGACCGTCGCCGCGACCCCGATTCCGCCGATCAAGCCGATATGCATCGTGTCACTCAGCCGAGGCTGAGCGACGCGGCGCTTTCCGGCAGTTCCTCGCCGAAGCAGCGCTGATAGAACTCCGCCACCGTCTGGCGCTCCAACTCGTCGCATTTGTTGAGGAACGTCACCCGGAAGGCGAAGCCGACATCGTGGAAGATGGCGGCGTTGTCCGCCCAGGCGATGACGGTGCGCGGGCTCATGACCGTGGAAATGTCGCCGTTCATGAAGGCGCTGCGGGTAAGCTCCGCCACCGTCACCATCCGGCCGATCACCTTCGGATCGGTCATCGGGCATTTCGCATGCACGATCGCGACTTCCTGGGGGTGCGGCAGATAGTTCAGCGTGGAGACGAGAGACCAGCGGTCCATCTGGCCCTGATTGATCTGCTGCGTGCCGTGGTAAAGTCCGGTGGTGTCGCCGAGGCCGACCGTGTTGGCGGTGGCGAAAAGCCGGAAAGACGGATGCGGGTGAATCACTTCATTCTGATCGAGCAGCGTCAGCTTGCCGTCTACTTCCAGCACGCGCTGGATCACGAACATGACGTCGGGCCGGCCGGCGTCATATTCGTCGAAGACGAGGGCGGTCGCGTTCCGAAGCGCCCAGGGAAGGATGCCTTCCTTGAATTCTGTCACCTGCACGCCGTCCACCAGCCGGATCGCGTCCTTGCCGATCAGATCGATGCGCGAGATGTGGCTGTCGAGGTTGACGCGCACGCAGGGCCAGTTGAGCCGCGCGGCGACCTGCTCGATATGCGTCGATTTCCCGGTGCCGTGATAGCCCTGAATCATGACGCGGCGATTGAAAACGAAGCCGGCGAGAATGGCGAGCGTGGTGTCGTGGTCGAACACGTAATTCTGGTCGATTTCGGGCACCCGATCAGTGCGCTGTGAAAATCCCCGGATGGGCATTTTCACATCGAACCCGAAGACCTTCTTCGCGTCGATCTCGGTGTTGGGCGCTTCCGCCAGCTTGGCCCCGCCATCCGCCATGTGGGTTTCCTTCAGTGATTATGCCCGCAACCTGGTGCGCGGCCGATTTTGTCGGGACGTGTTTAAGGGCCGAAAAGGGGCGGCGCAAGACGGGCGGAGCGCGTGAATGCGCGCCGCTCTAGCGAAAGCTCCGTGAGCCCTTGAGCTGATCCCACGCCCAGACCACGTCGCGCAGGCGGTCCTCGTCCTCCCGGCTGCCGGCCTTCATGTCGGGGTGGAGGTCCTTCACCAGTTCGCGATAGCGTTTCCGGATGTCGACCTTCGGCGTTTCGGCGGTGCAGCCGAGAATGTCGATGGCGCTTTGCTCGTTTTTCGGCAAAAGCCGCGAGCGGCGTCGCTCGGTTTCACCCTTGCCGCCGGGATTGATCGTCGCATTTTCGCCCAGAACCTCCATAGGGTCGCTGAACCCGAACCGCGCCCAGGCGCGACCGTCGGCGTGGGTTTCGGAGCGGGGCGCCCGCTGGCCAAGTTTCCAGGTCGGGCGCTCCCACGCGATGTCGGCGCGGCGCTGGGCCTCCATCTGGTCCACGCTCCAGTCAGCGTAATAGTTCCAGGATTTATTGAAATCGCGGATGTGGTCATGACAGAACCAGCGAAACTCGTTTAGTTCCTCACGCGATTTGGGCGCGCGGTAAAGGCCGGGATTCGAGCAACCCGCCCATTCGCACTTGCGCGCCTCCGCCGCCGTTTCGCCGCTTTGGCCACGCGCACGGGCGCGCCGCCGCTTGTCAGCGGAGACGGAGATATCAAAGTCGAGCGCCTTACGGGCGGACATGCGCCATATTTCCCTGTTGCGAGTCGGCCGGTGAGTTTACCCTATGGATCGGCCGGGCCAAGTTTGAAGCGACAAAAAAAGCGGGAAATGACATGAGCGTATCGACGCGGATGACCGAAAAGCTCAATCTGACCTTCGCTCCTGAGGCGTTGGAAGTTATCGACGAAAGCGAACAGCACCGTGGACATGGCGGCTGGCGCGAGGGCGGAGAGACACATTTCAAGGTGCGGATGCGCGCCGCCGCCTTTTCCGGCATGAGCCGGGTCGCGCGCAGCCGCGCGGTGCACGCCGCGCTGGCCGAGGAACTGGCCGGGCCGGTCCACGCGCTGGCGCTGGACCTCTCCGCGCCATGAAAGTCGGGGGCGCCGCCGTGATCATTCTCCTGACGTTGGTGTTGGGCGGTTGCGTCGTCACCACGGTCGCCGGCGCGGCGGTCGACGCGACGACCACGGTCGTCGGCGGCGCGGTCGACCTTACGGTCGGGGCTGTGGACGCGGTGGTGGACTGAACGTCAATCTCGCCGTGCGCCGCCAAGACCCGGCCGGGGCGCCTCGTAACTGGGGGAGGCGGGGGAGGCGGTCGCGACTTTCATGAACGGCTCGCGCGGGGCGGCGGGATTGCGCGGCTCGAACTCCGGGGCCGGACTGGCCGGCGGCGGCGCGGCGCGCTCGGCCCGCCCGGCGGCGGGGCGACGAAACACCAGCAGCGCCCGCCATATGGTGGTGGGGCGGGAAAACATGCCCCCGCCTTCCTCTACCGGCAGGCTGTCGGTGCGAAGATACTCCCATCCCGAAGCGCTTTCCGCGGCGATCAATTCATCCATGGCGTGGGCGAGCAGGGCGTCCGGCCCTTTCACGCCCCGCGCCTTTTTCGGGCGGCGCGGCGCGGCGACGGTCTTGTAGCTGAATGCGGTCATGGCGGTTTCCCCGGCGGCGGCTCCTGACAGAATCAGGTCTTTGTGAGTAGGGCATCAGGCCGAAAATTCGCGGCGATTGAAAGGCGCGAGCGCGGCGCGGATCATTTCACTGTCTCATCCCACCCCATCAGCCGCCGCATCACTGCGAAATACACCCGGTTTGGCAGGAACCCCAGCAGCTTGAGAATAAATACGAAACGCCGGGGAAATGCGATCTCGAATCCTGGAGATTTCAGCCCGCCGACGATTCTGCGCGCAGCCGCCTCCGGTGAAATTACGAACGGCATGTCGAAATCGTTCACCGCAGTCGCCTCGGTGTCGACGAAGCCGGGATTGATGACTGAAATGCGCACATTCAGGTCGATCAGGTCGAAGGCCAGCGATTCCGCCATGCGCATCAGCGCCGATTTCGTCGCGCCATAGGCGGCGGCGCGGGGCAGGCCACGAAACCCGGCGACGGAGGCGGTGATAGCGACATGCCCGTCGCGTCGGCCGATCATGTGCTTCAGCACCGGGTCGAGCGCGTTCGCGACGCCGTTCAGGTTCACATTGAAGCTTTGGGCGGCCTTCGCGGCGTCGAATTCCTGCGCGCGCATCGGGATATAGAGCCCGGCGTTAAGCACGGCGAGCGCGATCGGCCCGTCCGCCGCGATCGTGGAGACGGCGGCGGCCATGCCCTCACGGTCGGTCACATCGCAGGGCAGCGGGCGGATCTTGCCCGGTCGTTCAGCGGCAAGCGCAGCAAGCGCGTCCGCACCCCGCGCCGTGGCCCAGACGGTCCAGCCTTCGTCAGCCAGCCTGAGAGCGAGGGCGCGGCCGATGCCGGCGGAGGCGCCGGTGATCCAGACCGCGCCATCCGCCGGGCGCATGCGTTTCGACCAGACGCTCAAGAAGCGTCGGCCCATACCGTAGCGAAGTCCGGCGTAGGCGTCTGGGGCCGAAAGAGCGCAAGCTCCCCCCCTGCGTCAAACTCCACCGAAACCCATTCGCCCGCCGCGTAATGCAGGACGATGTCGAGATTCTCACCCTTCGCCGACCAGCGCTCGGTCGCGATCGGGCCTTCGTCGCCTGCGACTTCGCCCGCGCCGAGCCTGGCGGTCGCCACCTCGATCGGCACGCCGGTCTGCGTGTTGATCCATATGCGACGATCAAGAAACGCCATCGACCAATACGTGGTGGAGACCGCCTCGCCGGAAACCACGCCCTGAAAGTCGGAGCCGTCGATTTCAAGCATGTCGCCCGCCGCGCGCGCCTTGGCGTAATCTCGGTCGCCATCATCGTCGGTGACGCTGTCCATCGTCGTCAATCGGCCGCCCTGCCATGTTTCGCGATTGTTCATCGTGTAGACATAGGCCGTGATCCCGAGCACCTTGATCTTCAATTCAATGTCGATCGCGACCTGAACCCCGCCCCCCGCGCCGGGGCGGACATCGATCACCTGTGAGCCGATCTTCGCGCCGTCGCGGTAAACCGTGAAGCGTCGCTGGCCCCCATCGCTCGCCATGAGCCGCCCAGCGGGCGCCAGAAGCCCGGCGCTGATCCCGCCGATCAGGGCGCGACGGTTGATGTTCATGGCGGTCTCCTCCGAAGATGGGCGTGTTCGCCTGCGCGTGGCTGAATGTAAGGCTTGCCGGGCGCTGGGCAAGGCGCGCAGACCCCGCCCTTGCGCAGCGCCGTCGCGCCCCCAATACTACGCCTCTAACGCCAGTCTGCCGGGAAAATCACGTGAAAGAAATGTACAAAGATCTGCCGGACGCCGTCGGCAACACGCCGCTGATCCGCCTGCGCCGCGCGTCGGAAGAGACCGGGTGCGAGATTTACGGCAAGGCGGAGTTCATGAATCCGGGCCAGTCGGTCAAGGACCGGGCGGCGCTCTCCATCATCCGCCACGCGGTCGCCTCGGGCGAGCTCCGCCCCGGCGGCGTGATCGTCGAAGGGACGGCGGGCAACACCGGCATCGGGCTCGCGCTCGTCGGCGCGGCGATGGGGTTCCGGACCGTAATCGTCATCCCCGAGACGCAAAGCCAGGAAAAGAAGGACATGATCCGCCTCGCGGGGGCGGAACTCGTGCAGGTTCCGGCCAAGCCCTATCGCGACCCGAATAATTTCGTCCGCTACTCCGGCCGGCTCGCGGCCGCCCTGGCGAAGTCGGAGCCGAACGGCGCCATCTGGGCCAACCAGTTCGATAATGTCGCCAACCGGCAAGCGCATATCGACACCACCGGGCCGGAGATATGGGAGCAAACCGGCGGCGCGGTGGACGGCTTCATCTGCGCGGTCGGCTCCGGCGGCACGCTCGCCGGGGTCGCGGCGGCGCTCAGGGACCGAAAGCCCGATGTGAAGATCGGTCTGGCTGATCCGATGGGCGCCGCGCTTTACAACTATTACAAGCATGGCGAGCTGAAGGCTGAAGGCTCGTCCATCACCGAAGGCATCGGTCAGGGCCGGATCACCGCCAATCTTGAAGGGCTGAAAGTCGACATGCCCTTCCAGATCCCCGATCAGGAGGCGATCCCGCTGGCCTTCCGGCTTCTGGCGGAGGAGGGGCTTTGCGTTGGCGGCTCGTCCGGCGTCAATGTGGCCGGCGCCGTTCGGATGGCGAAGGAAATGGGGCCGGGGCGGATGATCATAACCGTGCTCTGCGACTACGGCACGCGCTATCAGTCGCAGCTCTACAACGCCGATTTCCTCGCATCGAAGAATCTGCCGCCGCCCGAGTTTCTTTCGCGCGCGCCGGCTGATCTTCCGCAAGTGTTTGAAGAGGAAAGCGGAGCTTAGGCTCACTCCGGCGGTGCGGCGCCTGTCGTCATGGCCCGGCGTATTGATAGCCTCGCTCTATCTTGCGGCAGCCTCCCTCTATCTTGTGGCGGGCGCCGAGTTTCGGCGCCGCTTCGACACGCCCCAAGAGCGCGCAGTTGGTGGAACGCGGGCCGATCACCGTATCCGCAGCGCGATCTGCATATCCGCGCTCTCGGTCCGCTGGAAAAGGCGTTGACGGCGCGGCGCGATGCAGGGCGCCGTCCGTCCTCCGCCGGGAAAGGCGAGCCTGAGACGGGCTTCGACGCGGGCGAGCCCGACTGAGCGCCGCATGGCGCGCGCGATCATCGCGAAGGGCAAGGATGGGGTGGTACCAGCGCCCCGGCTCGAACGGGGGACCCCTAGATCCACAATCTAGTGCTCTAACCAACTGAGCTACGCCGGCGCAGAACGGCCTCTCGGACCCTTCGGACGCGCATCGTCTAGCCGCCCGGGCGACAATTTGCAAGACGGTCGCGATGCGCGCTTGCAACCCCGCCCGGGGCTGCGCCATCAAGGCGGATCAAGGAGGCGAGAGTATGGGAATCGACAGAGAATCCGACGAAGACGCAAACCTTCAGATCGGGCCGACGACGCTCGGCATGGTGCGGGTCTATGTTGAAAGCTCCGGCAAGGAGGTTTCGATGGATTTCGAACCGGAGGAAGCTGAGGAGATCGCCGAGGAGCTGCGAGCGTCCGCCCAGCAGGCGCGCGCCGCCGGCGCGAAGAAGCGTGGCAAGGGCGGCAAGGCGCGAAAGTGAACATCGGCGCCGGCGACGCGAAGGCCGCTTTTCAGGAACTCGCCTCCGGGTCGCGGCCGGAATTCGTCTGGGATCCGGCGCGCCTGCGGTTGGATTGGGCGAATGACGCGGGCATGCGCTTCTGGGGCGAGGAAAGCCTAGAAGCGTTGAAGGAACGCAGTTTCGCGCCGGAAGAAGACGCCGCGCGCGTCTTGGCCGAACGAATGGCGGCGATCGAGGATGGCGGCTCGGGCGACGGCGTTCTCTTCATCAGCCCGGGCGCGGCGCCGCTATCGGCCCGGGCGCGCTGCCGGATCGAGCCTGGCCCGGACGGAAGGGCGCGGCTTCGCGTCGCGCTCGAAGGCGTCGGCGCGCCCGACGATTCGGAGCTGGCCCTTATGCGCGCCGGATTCGAGGCCGCGCCGCGACCGCTGGCGATCATTTCCCCGGATGGCGGGGTTCTGGCGCGCAATGCCGCTGATCGGCGGGCTTTCCCTGCGCAGGGCGGTGCGCTGGCGGATCGCTATCTGCAGCCGGAGGAAGCTCGCGCCGCGCTCGAAGCCGCGATGGCGGCCGGCGGCCATAGCGGGCGGGCAAGGTTGAATTGCGCCTATGGCGCGGCGGCGCACAGGGTCACCCTTCGCCGGATGCGCGATCCTGCGACAGGCGGAGCTGCGATTCTGGCCGAGTTCGTCGAGACGCTGGATCTGCCCGCCACGTCCGCCCCGGCGGAAGTGGACACATCAGGCATGGCCCGGCTCGCGCATGATCTGCGGTCCCCGCTGACTGCGATCCAGGGTTTTGCGGAATTCATGGCGATGTCGGGCGATTCGATGGATAGCGCGCGGCGGGCCGGCTACCTCGCGGATATCCAGACGGCGAGCCAGCGCATGCTTGAACTGGTGGAGGCGCTGGTCGCCCTCGGAGCGGAGGCTGCGGGCGCGCGGCCGGCGCTGGACCTGCGCCGCGTGGCGGAGGAGGCGGCGCGCCTCCACCACCCGGCCACTCGCGCCGCGGGGCTTACGCTCAATGTAGGCGGCTCAGCGTCGGCGACCGCGATGGGCGATGAAAGCGCGGCGCACCGCATCGTCGGCAACCTGCTCGCGAACGCTATCGAACATGGCAGGCGGCCGGGCGGGGCGATCCGGCTGACAGTCGCGGTCGGGCAGGGCGGAGAGGAGCCTTCGATCGAGGTGAGCGATGATGGACCGGGCATGGATGAAGCCGCGCTGGCCCGCGCCTTGCGCCCCTTCGGGCGTGGGCGGGCGCCGGGGCGGCGCGCTGGCGGGCTGGGGTTATCGAACGCCGCGACGCTCGCCGAAGAGATGGGCGCACGGCTTGATATCAGCACTGCGCCGGGCGCGGGTTTCGTCGCGAGATTGGTCTGCCGGCCCGCGCCATGATCCTCATCGCATTGGTCTGGGGTCGATCGCCGCGCGCAGCCGATGCGCGGCGGCGCGTCCCATGCGCAAGGTCAGCGCCCGCCGCCCCCCCCCCCCCCCCCCCCCCCCC
>JBBDTD010000141.1:8587-18704 GCA_040904645.1 Paracoccaceae bacterium | reverse complement strand
GGGGGGGGGGGTGGGCGCCGGCGCGGCGCATCCCTGACGATCGCGGCGCCGAAACCATCGGCGCGGATCAATCCTTCGTCATGCGGCAGGACCTCATCCGGGAAATCTTCGGGCACGGCGAAGAAGAACCGATCACACCAGTCGAGATAGCCACCCCACTTTCGATCGGCGCGGAAGTCGGCGAGGCAGGATTTGCATTCGATCACCCAGACCTCCCCACTGCGCCCAAGCGCGGCGATATCGACCCGTAGCCCGGAGGCGGGGATGAATTCCGTCAGCGGCGCGTGTCCGGCGTCGATCAGGAAACGGCAGACGCCGCGCGCGATCACATGGCCGGGTTGGAGGTTGGCGAGGGGTGGTATTTCGAACATATCAAGAACATAATGCTGAGGTCGCATCGATTCGGCAAGCCTGCCGGTGGCGGATCAGGCGCGGCGATGAGCTTCGCAGTTCGCACCAGGGGCGCCTTCGCCGCCAAACCGGAGAGTCAGTCATGATCGCCGTCATTTTCGAAGTTACGCCCAAAGCCGGGATGAAGGACGCCTACCTCGCCATGGCGGCGGAGATGCGCCCGCTGGTTGACGAGATCGACGGGTTTATTTCCGTCGAGCGCTTCGAAAGCCTGACGACGCCCGGCAAGCTGCTTTCAGTGTCTTTTTTTCGCGATGAAGCGGCGCTGGATGAGTGGCGCCGGCTGACGGGGCATCGCCGCGCGCAGAAGGCGGGGCGTGAGCGGATGTTCGCGGATTATCGCCTGCGCATCGCGTCGGTTATCCGCGACTACGGCATGCAGGAACGGGCGGAGGCGCCGGAGGACAGCCGCGCGCTGCATGGCTGAGGGCCGCGCGCGGGAGTTCGCCCTTCTCGGGCTTCTCGCGCTGCTTTGGGGTTCGTCCTATCTTTTCATCGGCGTCGCGGTGGCGGAGATCCCGCCGCTCAGCCTGATTTCGGTCCGCATCGGCGTCGCCGCGCTGTTTCTCCTGCTGATGCTTCGGCTTCAGAACGTGCGGCTGCCGCGCGATTCGCGGACATGGCGGCGCCTCGGCGTCCAATCGCTGCTGAACGCCAGCCTGGCGTGGACGCTTCTGGCCTGGGGGCAGCAGCATATCGACAGCGGTGTCGCGGCGGTGCTGAACTCGACTTCACCGCTTTTCGTCTTTTTGCTGACCTTGGCGATCACGCGCCACGAAGCGATGACGCCGATCCGGCTGATCGGCGCGCTGCTCGGCGTCGCCGGCGTCGCGCTGATCGTGGGGGTGGAGGCGCTGTCGGGCCTGGGCGAAAATGTCGCGGGGCAACTCGCGGCGCTCGCAAGCGCCGCGCTCTACGCCGGCGCCGCGATCCACGGCCACCGTCTCGCGCATCTGGCGCCGACGGCGGCGGCGGCGGGGACCATGCTTTGCGCCTTTGTCGTGGTGGCGCCGGCGGCGTTGATCATCGACCGTCCCTGGGCGCTCACGCCCTCGCCGGGGGCGCTGGGGGCGGCGGGCGCGCTCGGGTTGCTCTGCACCGGGTGCGCGCTGATGATCTATTTCCGGCTGATCCGTACGCTCGGCTCGCTTGGTGTCGCCAGCCAGGCCTATCTGCGCGCCGGCCTCGGGGTGATGCTCGGCGTTGTTTTCCTGGGCGAGCAGCCGACGCCGACAGTCCTTCTTGGGCTGGGGGCGGCCCTTGCCGGGGTCGCACTCATCAACTGGCGGCGACCGTGAGCGATCTGCGCGAAAAATGCTGAAGTGAGCGATCTGCGCGAAAAATGCTGAAGTTGGAGCAAAACCCGCACTAAACAACCCTGCGCGCCACCTGAATGGCGCTTATCTACGTAGTGCGCGGCCCGCATCGCGAATCCCCACCCTGTCACCCCATCAGGTCGCGGGGCCGCGCGCCCCCAGGAAAGGACACCAACATGGCTTCCGCCGTCTTTGTCCATCTCGACCGGGAGCCCATTCCGCCGCATAGTCCGGATATGGGCGCACAGATACTTATCGCCGACGACGACGCGCATATCCGCGAGGTCATCCGCTTCGCGCTGGCCCGCGAAGGGCATGCGGTGATCGAAGCCAGGGACGGCGCGGAGGCGCTGGCGCTTTTCGCCGCTCATACCCCCGATCTGGTGATCCTCGACGTCGGGATGCCGGAGGCGGACGGGCTTGATGTCTGCCGCGAGATCCGGCGGACCCACCGCACGCCGGTCCTCTTTCTCTCAGCCCGCGATGAGGAGATCGACAGAGTTCTGGGGCTGGAGATCGGCGGCGACGATTATGTCGGCAAACCGTTCTCCCCGCGTGAGTTGGTCGCGCGGGTCAAGGCGATCCTGAAGCGCGCGGCCCCCGCGCCGGAGCCGGAGGAGGAGACGCTCGCCCACGGCGCGCTGGAGCTGCGGCCCGGCCCTCATGAGGCCGAATTCAACGGCGCCTCCCTGAAGCTGACCCCGCTTGAATTCGCGATGCTGGCCACGCTGATCCGGCGCCGCGACCGGGTGGTGACGCGCGATGAAATCGCGGCGGCGGCATATCGGTTCAATGTTCATGTCTCCGGCCGGACCATCGACAGCCATGTCCGCAATATCAGGCAGAAACTGACCGAGGCTGGCGCAGGCGCCGCTATCGAAACCGTGCACGGCCTCGGGTTTCGCATCGGGCCGTGTCGACCCGTCGGCACCGGCGGTTGAGCGCCGAACGACGCAAGTTTCGTCCGCCGATACGGGCTATCGTCGTTTTGATGCTGCTGATCGCGGTGGCGACGCCGATGGTCGGCCTCTTCTTCTTTCGCGTCTTTGAAAACCAGCTTATCCGCAAGACGGAGGCGGAGCTGATCGCGCAATCCGCCGCCCTCGCCGCAGCGATG
The DNA here is from genome assembly GCA_040904645.1 of Paracoccaceae bacterium. Lineage (GTDB taxonomy): Bacteria > Pseudomonadota > Alphaproteobacteria > Rhodobacterales > Rhodobacteraceae > Pikeienuella. Next base: position 15,860 of record JBBDTD010000141.1, on the reverse strand, counting down.
CATCAGGATGCGGCGATCCTGCCGATCGAACTGTTGGGAGCGCTGGCGCCGGAGGAGGTGAAGGCGGGCTATCTCGCGGCGTTCGCGCCCACCGGCGCGTCGCTCGATCTCGCCTCCGATCCGGTGTCGCCGCCCCGCGCGCCAGCGCTCCCCGCCCCGCCGGCGGCGGCGGGCTATCGCGCCATCGGGGCGTTGATGGAGCCGCTGATCGAAGAGACGCGCCTTCGCACGCTGGCCGGGCTTCAGGCGCTCGACCCCCACGGCGTCGTTCTGACCGGGGCCGAGGCCGGCCTCTCTCTCGCGCATGTGCCGGAAGTCGCCGAAGCGATGGAGGGCCGGCTCGCGCGTCAGCTTCGCACCCGGCTTCGGGCGCGCCCCACGCCACTTGTCTATTACCTCACCAAGGGCGCGAGCCTCAGGGTCTTCACCGCTTTTCCGGTGATCGACCGGGGCCGTGTCGCGGGGGTGATCTACGCCTCGCGCACGCCCGCGCATGTGCTTCAGGTGGCCTATGCGGAGCGGCGGTCGCTCGCGCTCGCGGCGTTGGCGACGCTGATCGCAATCAGCGCGCTCGCGTTCGTCGCGACCCGCGCCATCACCGGGCCGATTCGCGCGCTGACGCGGCGGACAAGGCGGATCGCGGCGGGGGAACGGGCGGCCATGCGCCCGCTCCGCTATCACGGCACCCGCGAGGTGGCGGAGCTTTCGGAGTTGTCGCTCCGGACGGCGCTCAAGCTTCATGACCGCTCGGAAAGCCTCTCGGCGTTTGCGGCGCATGTCGCGCATGAGCTGAAATCGCCGCTGACCTCTATTCAGGGCGCGGCGGAACTGGTGCGCGACGCGGACGCGGAGATGAGCGCGCAGACGCGCCGCGGCTTCCTCGACAATATCGTGGCCGACGCGGAGCGCATGGCGCTTCTGGTCCGCCGTCTCCTTGACCTCGCGCGGGCGGAGGCGACGGCGGATGCGCCGGGCGCCGCCACGTTGCGCGAAGCGGCGGCGGGGCTGACACAACCGGCTGAGGTCGTGCTCCTGGGCGACGCCGATTCCGCGCTGGCGATCCGGGTGGATAAACTCTCCGCCATTCTCACCCATCTCGCCGACAACGCCGCGCGCCATGGCGCGCGGCGGCTGGAGATCGGCGTACGCGTCGCCGCCGGGCGGGCGCTGATCCGGGTGGCGGACGATGGAACCGGAATCTCCGCCGCCAATCGTGGCAAGCTTTTTGATCCGTTCTTCACCACAAGACGCGCGGAGGGTGGAACCGGCATGGGCCTGCCTATCGTGCGCGCGCTGGTGGAGGCGCATGACGGCGCCGTTCGGCTAAGCGATGCGCAGGGCGTCGGCGCGGAGTTCGAGATCGACCTGCCGCTCAGCCCGCCGCTCACCCCCCCGGTCGAGCGCGCCTTGGGTCGGTGACGCGGGCGGAGCCCGGGGCGGGGCCTGGCGTTATCGCCGTGGTTGCAGGCGCCGCCGGCTGGTTGATCAGCCGCATCAGCCGCGCCTTGTCCCCGCCGTCATCCGCGCGGCTCAAGGCGGCGGAAAACTCTTCGAGGCTGGCGATGGAGTGCGAGGCGCGAAAACTGTCGACATGCGGCAGCATGGCCTTCACGCCCCGCGCTTTCGGCGCGAACCCGTCCCAGCGCAGCAGCGGGTTGAGCCAGATCAGTTTCTTGCAGGAAAGACGCAGCCGCTCCATCTCCTTGCCGAGGCTGCCCGGATCGTCCCGGTCCAGCCCGTCGGTGATCAGGATCACCACCGCCCCCTGGCCGAGCACGCGCCGCGACCAGTCGCGGTTGAAACGATGCAGGCAAGCGCCGATCTTGGTGCCGCCCTCCCAATCCTCCGCCTCGCGCCCGGCGCGCTTCAGGGCGCTGTCCACATCGCGCAGCTTCAGGTGCCGGGTGATGTTGGTGAGCCTGGTGCCGAAAGTGAAGGCGTGGACGGCGGACCAACCCGCCCCCTTGGCGTTCGAGGCGGCGTGCAGGAAATGCAGCAGCATCCGGCTATAGCCCGACATCGAGCCTGAAATATCGCAGAGCGCGACCAGCGCCGGCATGCGCTCCCGCCGCTCACGCATCTCCAGCGCGTGAATATCGCCGCCGGTCCGCATCGCGGCGCGGAGCGTGCGCCGCGCGTCGATCTTCGGCCCCCGGGGCGACGCCTTTGTGCGGCGTGAGGCGAGCGGTTTGATGGGAAGCTTGAGCCGGGCGATGGCGCGCAGGGCCTCCGCTTGTTCGGCGAGGGTCATCTGCTCGAAATCCTGGCTCTTCAGCTTCTCGTCGGCTGAAAAGGTGAGCGCGGCGTCAATCTCGATCTCTTCCTTCTCGCCGTCGGGCTCCGGCGTCTCCGGGCGCTCCACATCGTCCAGCAGCGCTTCCGCCGCGCGCTTTTCGGCGGCGTCCGGCACATGCTCTTCCTGCGTGCCGCGCATCTGCGGCATCAGCATCGACATCATGTGTTCGAGGAATTGCGGGTCGCGCCAGAAAAGCCGGAATGTCTGGCCGAACAGTTCCCTATGCTCGGGCCGAGTGACGAAACAGGCGTGAAGCGTCCAGTAGAAATCATCGCGCGACGAAAACCCCGCCACCTCCACCGCCCGGACCGCGTCGATCACCCGCCCCGGGCCGACCGGCAGCCCGGCGCGGCGCAGCGCGCGCGCAAAATGCGTGATATTGGCTGCGAGCTTGCCTTCGGTCTGCGCCGGAAGATCGGCGTAGCGGGCCATCAGACCGCTTCGAGCCGTGTCTTGGCCTTGTCGAGGATGCGTCTGGCCTCCGAGCCCTGCATCGCGGCGATATCGTCCTGATATTTCAGGATCGCGCCGAGCGTGTCAGAGATGACCTCCGGGCTGAGCGCGATGGCGTCGAGGGCGATCAGGCATTTCGCCCAGTCGATGGTCTCAGCGACGCCGGGGCGTTTGAAAAGATCCTCTGAGCGAAGCTGCTGGACGAAGGCGACGACTTCGCGGCTCAACGTTTCTGTCGCTTCAGGGGCGCGGGCGCGAAGAATCTCCATCTCCCGGTCGAAATCGGGATAGCCGACCCAGTGGTAAAGACACCGCCGCTTAAGTGCGTCATGCACCTCGCGCGTCCGGTTCGACGTGATGATGACGATGGGCGGCTCGGGCGCTTTCACTGTGCCGAGCTCGGGAATCGTCACCTGAAAATCGCTGAGAGCTTCCAGCAGAAACGCCTCGAAAGGCTCGTCCGTGCGATCCAATTCGTCGATCAGCAGGATCGGGGCGCCGCCCGGCTGCGGGCGCATCGCTGCGAGCAGCGGGCGCTCGCTCAGATAGCGCTCGGAAAACAGATCTGAGGCGAGGGTGTCGCGGTCCCTGTCTCCCACCGCCTCAGCAGTGCGGATCGCGATCATCTGGGCGGCGAAATTCCATTCATAGACCGCAGAAGCGGCGTCGAGGCCTTCATAACATTGCAGCCGGATCAGCTTCCGGCCCAGCGCGGCGGAGAGCGCCTTCGCGATCTCGGTCTTGCCGGTACCCGGCTCGCCCTCAAGGAAAAGCGGCTTGCCGAGCGTGAGCGCGAGATAAGTCACCGTCGCAAGAGCGCGGCCGCAGACATAATCCGCCCCGGCGAGCAGCGTGCGGGTCTCATCTATCGAGCGGGGTAGGGCGGTCATGGGGCCTCATCGGTCTGCGTGGGGGCAATGGAAGCCCTCGGACGCGGGATTTCAAGTCTCGGGGCGTCAAAGCAGCAATGCGCCGCCGACGCCGAGGAAAAGGAAAAAGCCGACGATATCGGTCACGGTCGTCACAAAGGTGCCCGATGCAAGGGCCGGGTCGGCGCCGAAGCGGTCCAGCGTGATTGGAATCGCTATCCCGGCCAATCCGGCGACAAGGAGGTTGCCGATCATCGCGATAGCCAGGACGACGCCGAGCATCGGCTCCCCAAACCAGAGAACGCCGATCACGCCGATCAAGGCCGCGAAGGCGACGCCGTTGACCAGTCCGACCAGAACCTCACGCAGGATGACGCGCCACATGTTCGCGGCCGTGAGGTCGCGCGTCGCCAGCGCCCTGACTGCGACGGTCAGCGATTGCGTGCCGGCGTTGCCGCCCATCGACGCGACAATCGGCATCAGCACCGCAAGCGCGACATAGTTTGCGATCACCTCGTCGAATATCTGGATCACCAGGCTTGCGAGGATCGCTGTGACGAGGTTGACCGCCAGCCAGGGAAACCGGGATTTCGTGATGTCCCAGACGCGGTCCGCGAGGCTCTCATCGCCGACGCCGCCGAGGCGCAGCATGTCTTCCTCGGCTTCGTCGTCCATCGCCTCGACCGCGTCGTCGATGGTGATGACGCCGACCAGCCGGCCATCCTCATCCACCACGGGCGCAGAGACGAGGTGATATTGGCTGAACGCATAGGCGACATCGTGCGATTCCTGCGTCGCGGGTATCGCGCGAAAATCCGCGGACATGATTTCCGAGAGCAGGACCGGGCGGGTCGCGCCCATGATCCGGCCCACGGGGATGGTGCCGATGGGTTTCATCGCGGGGTCTATGATGATGACCTCGTAAAACGGGTCAGGGAGTTCATCGGCCTCGCGCATGAAGTCGATGATCTGGCCGACGGTCCAGAAGGGCGGCGCCTTGACCAGTTCGCGCTGCATCATCCGGCCGGCGGAATATTCCGGATAGGCGAGCGATTGCTCGACGATGACGCGTTCGTCGGCGTCGAGCGCCTCGAGGACCCGGGCCTTCTGTTCGTCTTCCAGGTCTTCGACCAGATAGACGACGTCGTCGCTGTTCAGCTCCTTGACCGCGGCGGCGAGGACGGTGGGGTCGATGTAGCTGAGGACTTCGTCGCGAACCGATTCGTCGAGTTCCGACAGGACCTCGGCGTCGAGCGTGTCGCCGAGGGCGCGGATCAGCGCTTCCCGGTCGTACGAATCGATCTGCTCCAGAAGGTCGGCGAGGTCGGCGATGTGAATTTCTGCGACAAGCTCGCGGACGAAGCTGACGTCGCCGGCTTCAAGCGCATCGAGAACGCCGTCGATCACCGCCCCGCCAAGCGCGTAGGCTTCTGCGGCGCGTTCGGACTGCGACTCGGGGGGAGTTCCGGGTTCGGACATCGCGCGCCTCCATGCCTGACGCGCGTCTGATTAACGGCGAAGCGTTCCAAGCGCTACTGCTACGCTGCGAAGGCGCCAAAAAGATGTCCGGGAGAGGATTTCAGGTGGCGGCCATCACCCGGTTCCGGCCTGAGGCCTTGGCCGAATAGAGCGCTTCGTCCGCCCGGTGCAAAAGTTCCTGCAGGCTTTCCGACGCCTCTGTGAGCACCGCGAGCCCGGCGGAGACGGTGACGTTCAGCACCTCGCTCCGATGGCGGAGCTGCATCGCCTCGATCGCCTGTCGAAGCTGCTCGGCGCGCTCCATCGCCCGCTCGGCGCCGCAACCGGGCAGCATCACCACGAATTCCTCTCCGCCGAGGCGGCATGAGACGTCAGCTTGACGGAACATGGCCTGAAGCACGCCGGCCAGCGCTTTCAGCACCGAATCCCCCGCTTCGTGGCCATGATTGTCGTTGAACGCCTTGAAGTGATCGACATCGAGCGAGATCAGCGCCGCCGGCTTCGACTGCGCCGCGCAGCGCGTCAGCTCGCGCCGCGCGTAATCGAGAAAGAAGCGGCGATTATAGAGGCCGGTCAACGGGTCGCGTGTCGATTGCTCGCGCAGGAGGTCGCGCATCTTCACATTGGCGATGGCGAGGCTGATATGTTCGGCGCAGAAATTCACCAGCTTCTGCGTGTCCAGCCCGGCGGTGATGTCCAGCTCGACGCTGAGAAGCCCGACCGTATCGCCATGCGCGATGATCGGCAGGCAATATTGCCTCACCGGGGGCGGCCCGACACGCCCGGCCATCACATGATCGCAAGCGATGTCGATCGTGTTGTCGCCGTGGAAATAGGGCCGGCCACGGCGAAGCGCCCAGCAATCCGACGGCTCGAACTCCTCGATCTGCCGGCTTTCGCCCCAGGCGCAGGCCCGCTGCAGCACGTCGCGGGCCGCCCCATAGGTGTAGACGGCGCCGCTCGATCCCGGCAGCAGCTTGGAGAGGAACGAGCTGACGACGATAAACAACTCATCGAGCGTGTCGCTCGATTGCAGCCATTCGTTGAATTCCGCCAGCATCCGCGATTCGGTGCGCTTCATCTCTTCGAAGCGACGCGCTTCGGCGGCGGCGGCCTCGGCGTGTTTGCGGTCGGAGACATCGCGGCCGACGATGATGAAATTGGTGTGCGCGCCGACGTCGTTGAAGACCGGGATAATCTCCTGCTCCATCCAGTAGGGTGGGCCGTTTCGCCGATGGCAGATCAACTCCAGCGTCACCGATTGGCGGTTTCGCACGGCCTCGTCGATCAGCGACAGTTTCTCCGGGTCGCTTTCCGGTCCGCTGAGGACGTCGCGCCCGGACCGCCCGAGCAGATCCATTTCAGGGTCGAGGCCGTTATGGCGCCGGAACGCCTCGTTCACCCAGACGATCCTGTTGGTCGGATCGGTGATGACGATCAGGTCCTTGGCGTGCGCCGCGACGAGGCTGAGCCGCTGCAATTCCTCCTGCCGCGACTCGACGCGCGCCTTCTCCAGATTGAGGCGCGCCAGTTCCACGCCGAGCTTGCGCTCCATCTTTTCGGCGCGGGCCTTGTCGGCGGCCAGCGACTCCTCTCGCCTGCGAAAGGCGGTCACGTCGGTCAGCATGATCGTATGGCCGCCATCGGGGCGGGGGTGAATATCGGCCATCAGGATGCGCCCGGTCGACGTCGTCAATTGAAACCGGACCGCGACGCGGGCGGCTATCTGTTTTTCGGCCTCGCTCTTTCGCTCTGGCTTCAGGTCGCCGCTGTTTTCGGCGAGGCGCATCAGTTCGGACTTCCAGTCGGGAATGTCAGCGCCGATACGTTCCAGATCCAGAAGCGCCGCTGCCTGCGCGTTGGCCATCTCGGGGCCGCCCCTGGCGTCGCAAAAGATCAGGCCGGGCCCGAGGCTGTCGATGATCGCCTGCGCCAGCGGGCGGGTCTTCGCCGCGTGAAGCAGCACGCTGAGGTCGACAGATGATTGGCAGGGCTGCGCCGCCGTTTTGGCCTTCGTCCGGTCGAAATGCTTCATGATGGGTCCCTGCGCGTCTTGGCAGGGGAAGTTAACAGCCAAATCGTTAACAAACCTCGCTCGCGAGAGGCGGGGCCGCAGGGAGTTCCGCTATTCTTTCGGCCAGACACCCTGCAGCGCGCCGCCCAGCAGGACGGCGGC
>JBBDTD010000141.1:0-8577 GCA_040904645.1 Paracoccaceae bacterium | reverse complement strand
GCGGACGCGGGAGCGCGCTGAAAGGCAGCGGCCGGCAAACGTCGATGGCCGCGACGCCGATGCGCGCGGTAAGCGCGCCGTTGGCGACGCCCTCTCCGAAGCGGCGCGAAAGCTTCGCCATCACGCCGCCGCCAAGCGCCGGGCCGATCAGATCGTCGCCAACCGCGATGAGGCCGGCGGCCGCCAGATGCGCGGCCACCGCGCGGAAAAGCCGCCAGGAGCCAAGCCAGCCGGCGCGTCCGCCATAGATCGCCGCGACGGCGCGGATCATTCGCAAATTTATCGCCAGCGCCGCCAGCACGTCGACGATCGCAAGGGGGATCAAGGCCGTCGCCGTCGCCACGTCGCGCGCGCCGCGCTTCACCGCCGAAGCGGCGGCGGCGTCGAGCGGCGTCAGCAACCAGCGTTCCGCGAGGTCGATCAGCGCATCGCCATCGACCATATCCGCCTTGCGGGCGGCGATTTCGGCGCGCGGCGCGGCGAGTTCAGCCCGGCTGCGATAAAGCGCATCGAGAGAAGAGAGCGTCCTCATCGCCGCGCCCCTGTCGCGCGCGGCCCGCGCATGCTCCGCCGCCTCCCGGAGCCCGTCGATCCGCCGGAGCCGCGCAAGGCCGGACAGCTCCCGCAGCGCGATGAGACTCAGCGCCGTCCCAGCCAGCAGCGCCAGCGCGAGCGCGACGCGTCCGAGCCACAGATTGCGCGCGAGCAGCGCGTCCACCACCTCCCAGAACCAGAGGCCGAGCGCCATGATGAAAAGCCCGCCGAACGCCGCCCAGAAAAGCCGCGCCAGCCCGCCGCCGGGCGATGATGCGCGAAGCGCCGCGCGGGCGGCGGGCGGCGCCTCATCATCGATCGGCGGCGCGTCGTCCGGGCCGGCGGGCGCGGGCGGCAGGTCTTCGAGCCCGTCTTCGATCAGGCGTGGCCCTCTTCTGCGCTCTTCGGTCATGTCAGCCGGTCTCCGATCAGGAAGTCGAGCGCGCGGTCGAGACGTATATGGGGCAGCCCTTCGCCTTTTGTCAGAACGGGCGGCGCGAAATTCATCACCTGAAACTCGCCGTCGAGCCAGCCCGCGCCGCTCGCCTGACCGGCTGCGGCGGCCCGCGCCGCCGCCAGCACCGGCGCCGGGTCGGCGGGCAGCTCGCCGGGGTCGAGCGCGGCTTCCTTGCCGGTCGCCTCCAGCCGGCCGCGCACCGCGCGAAGCCCGGCGCCGTCCTGCTCCACTGTGGCGCGAAGGGCGGCGATGGCCATGGCGTGGGTCTGCGCCCCCTGAAACGCGGCGCGCGCGACGCTGTCGGAGAGAAGCGCGGACAGGATCGCGGTCAGCCGCCCGTGTTCGGAGTGATGCAGATGATCAGCCTTGGTCGCGGCGAACAGGATGCGGTCGATCCGCCGCCCGAGGATGGAGGAAAGCCATGAATTCCGCCCCGGCCTGAAGGCGGAGAGGATCTCCGTCATCGCGCCGGAAAGATCGGCGACGGCGGCGGGGCCGTCGTTCAGCGCAGTCATCAGGTCAACCAGAACGATCTGCCGGTCGAGCTTTGCGAAATGATCGCGAAAGAAGGGTTTCACGACGCTGCGTTTATAGGCCTCGAACCGCCGCGCGAATTCGGCGTGGAGCGGATCGCGGCCATCAGCCGCCGGCAGCGGGCAGAAGGCGAGGGCGGGCGAGCCCTCCATATCCCCCGGCATCAGGAACCGCCCCGGCGCGAGGCCGGAAAGCCCGGCCCGCCGGCAGGCGCCGAGATAGGCGGTGAACGTGGCGGCGAGGGGCTTCGCCGCCGCCTCCTCGAAGGGCGCACTCGCATCACGCGCGTTCAGCGCCGCGCGCCATTCAGCGGCGTGCGCCGCGCGCTCCGGCCTTTGCGCCGCCTGAAGCGCGCGGGCGGACCAGGCCACGAAATCAAGATCGAGCAAGGCCAGGTCCAGCAGCCATTCGCCGGGGTAATCGACGATATCGAGGTGAAGCACGCCGGGCCCGCTCAGCCCCGCGAAGAATCCGGTCCGCTGGTAGCGGAGCGAGACGCGGATCTGGCTGATCCGCCGCGTGCTCTCCGGCCACCGGCCGGGATGGGCGGAAAGCGAGGCGAGATGCGACTCGTAATCGAAGCGCGGCGTCTCCCGGTCCGGATGCGGCGTGACGGTCGCGACGGTAAGCCGCCCTTCGGCGGCCGCCTTCAGCTGCGTCATGCGCCCGCGCGCCAGGAGATTGGCGATCAGCGAGGTGATGAAGACGGTCTTGCCGGCGCGCGAAAGCCCGGTCACGCCCAGACGGAGGCGCGGCTCGAACAGCATTTCCGCCGCGCCGTCGCGCGCTTCCTCCGCGTAGCGGATGATGTCGTCGGCGATGTCCGTGATGCCCACGCGGCTCTCCCTCTGCGGCCCTTATATGATCTTGCCGGCGCTTGGGAAAAGGGGCGCCCCTTTTCCGGAACGCCAAGACGCGCTATCGGGCGGTGATGCCCCGCTATCGCCTCACGCTCGAATATGACGGCGCGCCGTTTTGCGGCTGGCAGCGCCAGACGGATCAACCCTCCGTCCAGCAAACGCTGGAGGAGGCGGTTGAAGCGCTGACCGGCGCTGCGGCGCAGGTGCAAGGCGCGGGCCGGACCGATGCAGGCGTTCATGCGCTGGGTCAGGTGGCGCATCTCGATCTGGAGCGGGAGTGGCCGCCGTTTCGGCTGGCGGAGGCGTTGAACCATCATCTTCGCCCGGCGCCGGTCGCGGTTGTGGCGGCGGCGGCGGTTTCTGACGGGTTTCACGCGCGATTTGACGCGGTGGAGCGCGAATATCTCTATCGCATCGTGAACCGCCGCGCCCCGGCGACGCTGGAGCGGGGCAAGGTCTGGGTGGTTCGGCGGAATCTGGATGCGGGCGCAATGCGCGCGGGCGCGGCGCATCTGATCGGCCGGCATGACTTCACCACATTCCGCGCCGCGCTCTGCCAGGCCAGATCGCCGGTGAAAACCGTGGATGAGATCCGCGTCGAGTCGGCTGGCGACGAGATATCCATCCATGTCCGTGCGCGCAGTTTCCTCCATTCGCAGGTTCGCAGTTTTGTGGGCACGCTGGAGCGGGTAGGGGGAGGGGCGTGGGCGCCCGGCGATGTCGGCGCGGCGCTGGAGGCGCGGGACCGCGCCGCCTGCGGGCCGGTCGCGCCGCCTGACGGGCTTTACCTGATGAGGGTCCGCTACCCCGACTGACGGTGGAAGACAGCCATCTGGCTTGCGCCTCCCAACGCATGGTGCCGGCCGCCGATATCAGCGAACGCAACCTCATAACCGCCTGCCGTCGCCGCAGCCTTCGCCCAGCGGCGAAAACGCGCCCGGTCCCACTCGAACATATGGTCATTGCGGCGAAACCGGCCCGGCGGCACGCCGAGCAGGGTGTTGAACTCCGCGTTCGGGGTGGTGACGATCACCGCCCCGGGGCGAAAGACGCCGAAAAGCGCCCGCTCCAGCTTGGAAAGGCGCGCCGGTTCCAGATGCTCGATCGTTTCGACCAGCGCCGCGCAGTCGAACCCCGCGAGCGCCGGGTCCGGCTCGATCATCGAGCCGTGGATCAGGTCGATCTTCGGACCGGCGGGCAGGGCGCGGAGACTGGACCGAAGCCGCTCGATCGCGGGGAGCGAAAGATCAACGCCGGTGATCCGCTCGACACGCGGCTCCGACGCCAGGCGAAGCAGCAGATCGCCGTCGCCGCAGCCGAGATCGAGCACCGATCGCGCGCCCGTGTCCCGGATGGCGGCCATCACGGCGTCGAGCCGCTCCTCATGCAGCCAGGAGGTCATCTTGCGAGGTGGGCGGGGCGCGGCATCCGCATGCTATCCGCGATGCGCGGGTGCGCCGCAAGCCCGGCCATTGCGCGCGCTCCCGCCGCTTGTCATAAGCCGCAGATGCAGCGCCCGATGACCTATGCCGAGATTCACGAGGCGTTCAGCCGATTCCGCGCCGCCGAAGCGGCGCCGAAAGGCGAGCTCGATCATACCAACGCCTATACTCTGCTCGTCGCGGTCGCGCTTTCCGCGCAGGCGACCGACAAAGGCGTGAACCGGGCGACCGCCGCGCTGTTTTCCCTCGCCGATACGCCGGAAAAGATGCTGGCGCTGGGCGAAGACGGCCTGATCGAGCATATCAAGACCATCGGTCTCTTTCGCAACAAGGCCAGGAACGTCATCCGCCTCAGCCGGATACTGGTCGACGAGCATGACGGCGAAGTGCCGTCGTCGCGCGAGGCGCTGCAATCGCTGCCCGGCGTCGGGCGCAAGACAGCCAATGTCGTGCTCAACATGTGGTGGGGTCTGCCGGCGCAGGCGGTGGACACGCACATCTTCAGGCTCGGCAACCGGGCCGGCCTTGCTCCGGGCAAGGATGTGAACGTGGTGGAGCGCGCCGTCGAAGACCGCGTGCCGGCGGAATTTCAACGTCACGCCCATCACTGGATGATCCTGCACGGCCGCTATATCTGCACGGCGCGCAAGCCCCGCTGCCCCGATTGCCTGATTTCAGATCTCTGCCAGTTTGAGGAGAAGACCATATGAAAACCTATGACGTCGTCGGGGTCGGCAACGCGCTGGTCGATATCTTGTGCCATGTCGAGGAGAGTTTTCTGGCCGAAAACCGGGTGGAAAAGGGCGTCATGACCCTTGTCGACGCGCCGCGCGCGGTTGAACTCTACGGCGCGATGGGCCCGGCGCAGGAAATCTCCGGCGGCTCGGCCGCCAACACCATCGCCGGCGCGGCCATGCTGGGCGTGCGCACCGCCTATGTCGGCAAGGTGAAGGACGACCAGCTCGGCGCGATCTTCGCGCATGACATGCGGGCGATGGGCGCGACATACCTGACGCCGCTCGCCCCGAAATCCGTGGAGCATGAGACCGGCCGCTGCATGGTGTTGGTGTCGCCAGATGGCGAGCGCTCGATGTCCACCTATCTCGGTGTCTCCGAGGCGCTGGGGCCGGATGATATCGACCCTGCGATGATGGCGCAGACCGACTGGCTTTATCTTGAAGGGTATCGCTTCGACGGCGCCGCCTCCGTCGCGGCGTTCGACAAGGCGATCAAGGCGACGAAAGGTGCGGGCGGCAGCGTCTCGATCACGCTTTCCGATCCGTTCTGCGTTCATCGACATCGCGACGCGTTCCGCAAACTGATCGCCGATCACACCGATCTTCTCTTCGCCAACGAGCATGAGCTGATGGCGCTTTATGAGACCGACGACCTTCAGGCGGCGCTGAAACGGGTGAAGGATGACGTTCCCATCGCCGCGATCACTGTCGGCGCGAAGGGCGCCTATGTCGTCACGCCCACGGAAACCGCGCTGGCGCCAGCCGCGGCGACCAAAGTGGTTGATGCGACCGGCGCGGGCGATCTCTTCGCCGCCGGATTCCTGGCCGGCATGGCGCAGGGGCGTGGACTCACGCATTGCGCCTCCATGGGCTGCGTCGCGGCGGGCGAAGTGATCGGCCATATCGGCGCGCGCCCCGAAGGCGATCTCGGCGCGCTGATGAAGGAGCAAGGGCTCTGACCGGCCCCATTCTTCCCGTCAGCGCCGAAGATCTCGGCTGGGTTCATGCGCTGAACAAGGCGCATGAGGTCGAACTTTCGCAGCTGACGCCCGGAGCGCTGGCGGCGCTGGTCGGGGGCGCTACCTACGCGCACACCGCTGATGGCGGCGCGTTCCTCATCGCCTTCGATCAGTCGGCGGTTTACGACAGCCCGAATTTCCTCTGGCATCGCGCGCGGTTCGAGACGTTTCTTTATGTTGACCGCATCGCCGTTGCCGAAACCCATCGCCGGCGCGGATTGGCGGCGCTTCTCTACAACGATCTCTTCGCATTCGCGGCCGCGCGCGGCGATGAGCGCATTGTGGCGGAGGTGAACAGCGACCCGCCAAACCCGGCCTCGGACGCGTTTCACGAACGGCTCGGGTTTGAAACGGTCGGCGAGGCCCGGCTGGAAGGGCGGGGCAAGACGGTCCGCTATCTGGCGCGCGAGCTCGGCTAAGGGCCTTGTGTCGCGGCCGCTTTTGCGGGCGCCAGCGCAGGCGCGGCTTCGTCGAACTCGAAGCTTTCCAGTTTCTCCGCGCGGCTCCCGGCTTTGGACGCGCTGATCTTGATCTTCTCGACGTCCTGGCGCGCCTGCTCGAAATGCCGGTCGAGCGAGCCGACCCGCTCCGCCAGCCGGTCCATGTCCTTGGTCAGCAGGGAAAGTTCGCGCCGGATCGCGCCGGCCTGCTCGCGCATGCGCGAATCTTTCAGAATCGCCCGCATGGTGTTCAGCGTCGCCATGCACGTGGTGGGCGAGACGATCCAGACCCGGCGCGCGAACCCCTCGCGCACCACGTCGCCGAAGCTGGAGTGCAACTCGGCGTAGACGGCTTCGGAGGGCAGGAACATCAGCGCGCCGTCGGCGGTCTCTTCCGGCACGATATAGCGCTCGGCGATGGCGCGGATATGGGTCTGGACGGCGGTCCTGAACGCCCGCGCGGCCTCCAGCCTGGCGCGCTCGGTCTGCGCCGCGCGGAGCGCTTCATAAGCTTCGAGCGGGAATTTCGCGTCGATGACGATGGGGCCGGGCGGGTTCGGCAGGTGGATGAGGCAATCGGCGCGTTTGCCGTTCGAAAGCGTCGCCTGAAACGCGTAAGCGTCGGGCGGCAACGCCTTCGAGACAATCTCCGAGAGCTGGATTTCCCCGAACGCGCCCCGCGCCTGCTTGTTGGAGAGGATGTCCTGCAAGGAGAGCACATCGCCCGAAAGTTTCTCGATATTGGTTTGCGCCTTGTCGATGACGGAGAGACGCTCCTGCAATTCGGTCAGGCTCCGCGTCGTCTTCTGCGAGGTTCCATGGAGCGATTCGCCCATGGATTTCTGCACCGCCTCCAGCCGCCGCTCCATCGTCTCGATCATGCGGGCCTGCGCGGCGGCCTGCGCTTCGGACACATGCTTGAGCCCGCCGGCGAGTTGGTGCTGCCCCTGATCGAGTGAGCGGACCGCGCCGCCAAGCTCCGCCAGCGCGGCCGCCAACGGTTCCGCCGCCCGTGCGCCGCGCCGCGCCGCGCCGATCGAAAAGATCAGCATCAGGAGGATGATGAGCGTCAGGCAACCGCCGCCGACAAGCGCGAGCTGAAGCGGGTCCATCAGGGCGATCCTGTCCATCACCGGCGCCCGAACAGCTTTTCGATATCAGCGAGGCTGAGGGAGATGGAGGTGGGCCGGCCATGGTTGCACTGGCCGGAATTTGGTGTCGCCTCCATTTCGCGCAAAAGCGCGTTCATCTCCTCGACGTTCAGCCGCCTGCCAGACCTGACCGACCCGTGGCAGGCGATGCGTGAAAGCACCGCGGCGATCTTCGTCCCGAGGGAGCGGGCGCCTCCGCCCTCCGCCAACTCGTCCGCGATATCCCGCACGAGGCGAGCGGCGTCGCAGGGGCCGAGGATCGCCGGGGTCGCCCGCACGCAGAGCGCGCCGCCGCCGAAGGGTTCGATAGCAAGGCCAAGGCGGGAGAGATCCGCCGCGATATCGAGCACGCGTTCCGCGTCTTCGGCGCTCAGGTCGACGATCTCGGGCAGAAGCAGGGTCTGCCCCGCCGCCCCGCCCTCGTCGAGCGCGGTTTTCAGCCGCTCATAAACCAGCCGCTCGTGCGCGGCGTGCTGGTCGACGATGACCATGCCCGCCTCGGTCTGGGCGACGATGTAATTCTCGTGAACCTGCGCGCGCGCCGCGCCGAGCGGGTGCGCGGCCGCCGCTTCATCGAACGCCGCCTCCGCGCGGGCGGAGGGCGCGTCGAGGTCTTGGGGCCCTTCCTCCGCCGGTCCCTGAAAGCGGAACGCGGCTTCGCGAAGCCCCGGCGAAGACCCGTAGTCGCGCTGATAGGCGACCGGGGGCGAGGCGGGCGACCGCCCGAGCGCGCCCGGCGCAAAGGCGCGGAGCGCCTCCGCCCCGACCGTGGCCGAAGTGCGGTGCCCGGCCTCCGCCAGCGTGTGGCGGAGCGCGGAGACGACAAGCCCGCGCGCCAACGCCGGCTCGCGAAAGCGCACCTCGGTCTTGGCCGGGTGGACGTTCACGTCGACCCGCTCCGGCTCCACCGCGAAGAAGAGCGCGGCGGCGGGGTGCCGGTCGCGGGAAAGAAGATCGGAATAGGCGGCGCGGAGCGCGCCGATCAGCAGCCGGTCCGCCACCGGTCTTGCGTTGACGAAGAGGAACTGCTGGCGCGAAGAGCCGCGCGAATAGGTCGGCAAGGCCGCCCAGCCGGTCAGGCGCAACCCTTCGCGCTCCGCGTCGATGGCGAGCGCGTTTTCGGCGAATTCTGCCCCGAGCACGCGGCGAAGCCGGGCGAGGCGGGCGCCAAATAGCTCCCCCTGTTCGGCCTCGGCGCGAAAGAGGACGCGCGGCGCGCCGTCCGAAACGTCGGTCAACGTGAACGCGGCGCCCGGCGCCGCCATCGCGAGCCGCTTCACCGCCTCGGTGATCGCCTGGGTTTCCGCCCGGTCCGAGCGCAGGAACTTGAGCCGCGCCGGGGTCGCGTAAAAGAGGTCGCGCAGCTCGACCTCCGTGCCGGCGCCGCGCGCGGCGGGGGGGGG
>JBBDTD010000140.1:0-7173 GCA_040904645.1 Paracoccaceae bacterium | reverse complement strand
TAGGTCGGCGCGAAGGAGAAGATCACCGTGTTCGTGGCCCCGAAACCCAGGCCCAGCAAGGAGGCGAGGATGATCGCCTTGATGATTTCCATGAAGTTATAGATCGTGTGGATGTCCTCGATGATGATGATCCCGGCGAGAATTACAGCCGAAGCCACGCAGAGCGTCATGAACTGCAGGAGAAACCGCGCCAGAATCGCGTCGATCGGCGTGACGCGCGGATAGGTCAGCAGCGGCTTGTTCATCAGCACCGCGCTGGACGAAAACTGCGACAGCTCGCTATAGAACTGGAAGGCGAGATAGCCGGTGGCGAAAAACAGCGGAAAGCTCCCGCCGAGCGCGGGGCTGCGCATCGCGAAGCTGAACGCCACCGACATCACCGCGATCATGCCTGCAGGTTCGATGATCGCCCAGATATAGCCGCCAGCGGAGCGGCCGTATCTTGTGGACATTTCACGCATCATCATCGCTATGATGACGCGGATATTGACGAAACTCGGCATCGCAGGACCATTTCGCGGGGATTTTGCGCCGCTTTCCTACGGCGTATAAGTCGTAAGCGCTAGAGAGTGCGGCGGCGATTGTCAAAGCGGCGTAACGCGCCGCAACGGCCCCGCGTTGCAAAAACTGTCAGATGCGAGCATATCACCCCGGCGCGATCCCGTGAACGCGCAGCGCGGCGAGGGCCAGCAGATGATCGACAAGACCGCAAAACCAGGGGCCGCCGGGCGGATCGAGCCGGGCGCCGCAAGGTCCGGCGCCGACGCAAGTTTCGCTGACGCGGAGCCGCCGAACGGCCCCGAAAAGCGCGCGATGAGCGCCGGCAGCGCGACGCGCGCGCTCCGCGCCGTCACGCCCAATCCCAAGCCCGCCGCGAAGCCGAATCCCGCCACGCGGGTGGAGACGCTGCCCGGCGGAGGCGGCGGCCGCGCCATCGCTCGCCGTCCCGGAGGACCGCGCCGCCGGCCCCTCAACCGCACCGAGGCACGGTTCCGCACGCGGCACTGGCTGCTCCTGATCAGCTTCATCCTCTGCGTCCTGATCCCGGCCGGCTACGCCAACTGGTATCTCCACGCCCGCGCCGCGGATCAGTACGCTTCGCAGCTTTCCTTCACCATCCAGTCCGATGACGGCCCGGCCCTCAGCACTCTGGGCGCGATCTTCGGCTCCACGAGCGGCGGCGCCGCCGACGACGCGGAAGTGCTCTATGGCTTCATCCAGAGCCAGAATCTGGTGGAGAAGCTGGAGCACGAACTCGGCCTGCGCGCGCGCTTCAACAAGGCCTATCCCGAGGACTGGTGGTTCGCCCTCGGCGACGATCCCTCGATCGAGGCGCTGGCCGATTACTGGAAAAGCATGGTGCTGGTGTCCTTCAACGCGGGCATCGTGGAGGTGGAGGTGCGCGCGTTCGATCCGCGCGACGCCCAGGACATCGCCCTCGCGGTGCTGAGCGACAGCACCGACCTCATCAACCGCCTCTCCGCCGAAGCGCGCGAGGACGCGCTCCGCGACGCGCGCCTGTTCCTTGAGGAATCCATCGAGAAACTCCGCACCGTGCGCCTCGAACTCAGCGACCTGCGCGCCTCCGAGCAGCGCGTCGATCCGACGCTGGACGTCGCCGCGCTGATGGGACGCATCGGAGAGCTTGAGGCCGCCCTCACGAAGGAGGAGCTTCGGCTGGAGCAACTCCGGGCCTTCGCCGCGTCGGACGATTCCCGCGTCATCACCGCTGAGCGGCGGATTGAATCGCTGCGCACCGCCATCGTGACGGAGCGCGCGAAGCTCGCCTCTGGCGGCGATGGCGACACCCTCTCCGCGACAGTCGGCCGCTTCGAGGAGCTGACCGTCGACCGCGAACTGGCGGAGCGGGCCTACGGCGTCGCACTCGCCTCCTTCGAGAACGCGAAATCCGAAGCCCGCCGCCAGCAGCGCTATCTCTCCGCGCATGTGGAGCCGACGCTGGCCGAAACCCCCGCCTATCCCGAACGCTACATGCTCGGCGCGCTGGCGACGGCGTTCCTCTTCATGGGCTGGGTGGTGCTGGTGATGATCGCCTACAACGTCAAGGATCGCCGCTAGGCGCCCGATGCTACGGCGCTTTTTTACCCGTGCGCTGACGACGCTGAACTCGCCCACGGCCGATCTCTATTTCGCCGACGCCTGTGCGGACTGGCTCGCGGAAGGGCGCGTGCGCCGCTACGCGCCCACGGTTTTCGCCTCTCGCACCACGCGGCTGGTGATCCGCCATGACGGCCGGGCGGGCCGCGATAGCCGCCGGGCGCGCCATGTCTACCTGATCGACGACGCCATCCACCTCGAAGGCGCGGACGCCGCGCTCTCGCGCTACTGGCGTTTCAAGCTCGACCATGTGGAGCGGGCGGCCGCCGCGCTCTACCTGCCCGGCGCGGTCGCCGTCGTCGTCTCCTCGCCGGGGCTGGAGGCGATGATCCGCGCCCAGGCGCCGGGCGCCGATATGCGCCGGCTCGATCCCTACTGGGCGGTGGAATTCTCCGATCTCACGCATCACCGCGCGCCGGGCCCGTTTCGCGTCGCCTATCTCGGCAGTCAGGTGCATGGACCGGATTTCGCGCCCCTCGCGCCCATGCTCCACGACTTCCTCGACGCCTGGCCGGAGGCGGAGCTGATCGTCGGCGGCGGCCACGGCGCGATGGTCGGGCACGAACGCGCCCGCGATCTCGGCGCGCTGAACTGGCGGGACTGGCGCGCCGCGCTGCCCACCCTGCGCCCGCATGTCGCGCTCTATCCGCTGGCGAAAACCCCCTTCAACGCCGCGCGTTCGCTGAACAAGCTGATCGAACATGGCCTGACGGGCGCCGCAGGCCTCTACGCTGATCACTGGCCCGGCGCCGCGTTGGCGGAGGAGGCCGGAGGGGGCAGGGCGCTCCCCCCCGATCCCTTGGCCTGGCGCACCGCGCTGAACGCGCTGATCGCCGACCGCCCCGCAACCGAAGCGATGGCGACAGCCGGCGCAACCCTCGCCCGCCGCCTGAACGACGCCGACGCGCAGCGCCGGCTCTGGGCGGAGCTGCTGGAACTGGATTAGGGGGGGGGGAAGCCGCCAACCCGATTGTGGGCGGTTCCGTCCGCGCGCACCCTCATCACTGGCGGCGGCTTGCCGTCGTTTGTTGCGTTCGCGCTAAATTGCCGCTCGGCGGGCGAACGGACCTTGGCCTCAGTATGCCCTGCGAATGCTTGTCCACAGGACCAAAGGGCAGGGTGTACATGCCAAAGTCACAGCGCAAGTGATGTGCGGCATTAGAGACAACCTGTGGGGAGTGATACGATAGATAGGTGATCTGTCGTGAATAATACTGAGCGTGTTCATCGAAATGCCTCTCCGGTCTTGAGTGGCGGTGGCGGCGATCAAGGGCGAGAAGACGCTGATCGAGCTGGCGCAGGAGTTCGACGTTCATTCATCCGAACCGGATCAGGCAGTGGCGCGGCCAGTTGCTTGAGGGCGCGACCGGGGTGTTCGGGGAAGCCCCGAAGGCCGAGCCGGAGCCGACCATCGATGCAAGGGCCCGGCATGCGAAGATCGGAGAGCTGACGCTCACGAACGATTCTTTGTCCGGCGCGCTCGGAAAGGCGGGTCTGTTGTCCCGCCGCCCGGCAGTGCATTGCGCAGCAATGTCACGAGAGGGAGCGCAGGAAGATGATCGATCCCAACGCGAAGCTGAGCGTCAGCCGGGGCGGCGTCTGCGACAAGCCCCGCTGGCTGGCGCTTCGACGCCTGAGTATCTGAAACCGCATCGGACGGAGCCGATACACACCGCACCACAGGGCGGTCAGACCCGGCGCTTGCGGAGGATATTCAAAAGACCCATGCGCGGCGCTCCGTTGTCTCCCGCCGCGGGAACGGCCGCATGGGGCAATTCTCAATGTAAATCATACTGCTACCCGGGTTGTTTCGGTGTAGAAATCAACAATAAACACGGCAATACGGCCGCCACCTCGCGCGGATCGAGCTCGATGGGCTCGACGTCAACCAGTGGATTCTGGATCAGGGCGATGCGCCGCCCCATCCGGGCCAGCGCGCGGCGCTGAACTGACTGGCTCCAGCCTTGGCGCGCGGCCCGGAAAAAGCCGCCTTAGCGCGACATAGAACACCGGCGTCAGGATCAACCCGAAAAACGTCACACCGATCATGCCGGAGAAGACGGCGGTGCCGATCGCCTGGCGCATCTCCGCCCCTGGCCCGGTGGCGATGGCCAGCGGCAGCACCCCGAGGATGAAAGCGAACGACGTCATCAGGATCGGCCGCAGCCGCAGCCGCGCCGATTCTATCGCCGCCGCCGCCGGGGCGAGGCCGCGGTCCGCCTCAGCCTGCTTGGCGAATTCGACGATCAGGATCGCGTTCTTCGCCGCCAGCCCGACCAGCACGATCAGGCCGACCTGTGTGAGAATGTTATTGTCCATCCCCCGCAGGCTGACCCCGATCAGCGCGCCGAGCACCGCCAGCGGCACAATCATGATGATGGCGAAAGGCAGCGCCCAGCTTTCATATAGCGCGGCGAGAAACAGGAACGCGAAGACGATGGAGAAGGCGAAGACATAAAGCGCGGTGTCGCCCTGCGAGCGTTCCTGAAGCGCAAGCTCCGTCCACTCGAAATCGACGCCCGGCGGCGCGACCGAAGTCGCCAGCTGCTCCATCTCCAGCAGCGCTTCGCCGCTGGAGACCCCGGCCGCGGCCGCGCCTTGCAGCGGGACGGAGACCTGCTGGTTATAACGCTGCACCAGGATCGGCCCGGCGGTGTCGTGGATGGTGATCAGTGTGCCGAGCGGCACCAGCGCGCCAGTGGCCGAGCGCACCTTCAGCGCGGTGATGTCGTCTCGATCCAATCGGAACGGCTGATCGGCCTGTGCGCGCACCTGAAAAAGCCGGCCGTAGGCGTTGTAGTCGTTGACATAAGATGAGCCGAGATTGATCGCGAGCGCGTCGAAGATCGCGCCGATCGGCACATTCAGCATCTGCGCGCGCACCCGGTCGATTTCCAGAAACACCTGCGGCGAGCCGGCGGAAAACGTGGTGAAAACGCCGCTTACCTTGTCCGATTGGGCCGCTGCGCCCATCACCGCGTAGGCGGTTGAAAGCACCCGGCCGATATCGGCGCCTTCATTGTCCTTCAATTGCAGCTTGAAGCCGCCACTGGCGCCGACGCCGCGCACCGAAGGCGGCGCAATGGCGATGATGAAGGCTTCGCGGAGGCTCTGAAGCCGCCCGAAAAGATCGCCGATGATCGACGCCTGCGTCTGCCCGGCTTCGCCACGCTCTTCGAAGCTGGCGAAGGGTGCGAAGATCACCCCCTGATTGGAGGCGTTGGTGAAGGTCGCGCCGGAAAACCCCGCGAAGGCTACCGCGTTGGCGACCCCAGGCGTCGCCTTCACGATATCCGACGCCTTGCGCATCACTGCGTCGGTCCGGTCGAGCGCGGCGCCCTCGGGAAGCTGCACCACGACGATGGCGTAGCCCTGGTCGCTCTCGGGGATGAAGCCGGTCGGCACGGTCGTCGCCATCCAGGCTGTGGCGCCAATCAGCGCGGCGAAGACCCCGAACATCAGCAGGATCGCGGCGATGGATCCGGTCAGCAGGCCGATAAGCCGCGCATAGCCGTTGGAAAGGCGGTCAAACCCGCGGTTGAACGCGCCCGCCATCCCCGCACCGAGCCGGGAGAGCGGATTGCGGGGCGGTGCTTCGCCGTGCGGGCGCAAGAGAATCGCCGCCAGCGCAGGAGAGAGCGACAGCGAGTTCAACGCTGAAATCACCGTCGCGACCGAGATGGTCACCGCGAACTGCGTGTAGAACTGTCCGGTTATGCCGGGCACGAAGATCGTCGGCGCGAAGACTGCGACCAGCACCAGCGTAATGCCGATCACGGCGCTCGAAACCTCGTCCATGGTCCGGCGTGACGCCTCTTTGGGGGAGAGCCCATTGGCGATGTTTCGCTCGACATTCTCCACCACGACGATGGCGTCGTCGACGACGATGCCGATGGCGAGAATGAGGCCGAACAGCGTCAGGAGGTTCAGTGTGAACCCCAGCGCCAGCATCACCGCGAACGTGCCGATCAGCGAGACCGGGATGGCGACCAGCGGAATGATCGCCGAGCGCCAGTTTTGCAGGAAGACGATGACGACGACGACGACCAGCACCACCGCTTCGAAAATCGTCTCATAGACCGCGTCGACCGAGCTTTCGATGAACTCGGTCGGGTTATAGACGATCCGGTACTCCAGCCCTTTGGGAAAACCCTCCTTCAGGACCTCCATCTCTGCGATGATGTCCTCGGCGGAGGCGAGGGCGTTGGAGCCTGGGCGCTGGAAAATGCCGAGCGCGACCGCGGGCTTGTTGTTGAGATATGAATTGTTGGTGTAGCTCCGCGCGCCGATCTCCACCCGCGCAACGTCGCTCACACGTACGATGCGCCCGTCGGACGAGGAGCGCACGATCACGGCTCCGAATCCCTTCTCGCTCTCAAGGCGCCCTTCGGTGGTCACGGTCACTTGGAACGGGCGGCCCGAAGTGTTGGGCGGCGCGCCCAG
This sequence comes from Paracoccaceae bacterium, assembly GCA_040904645.1. Taxonomy (GTDB): domain Bacteria; phylum Pseudomonadota; class Alphaproteobacteria; order Rhodobacterales; family Rhodobacteraceae; genus Pikeienuella. The sequence goes on along the minus strand of JBBDTD010000140.1, from coordinate 612 downwards.
CGAGCCGCCCGAGACCTGCACGTTCTGCTCGCGCAGCGCATCCACCACGTCGCTGGCGGTCAGCCCCAGAGAGGCGAGCCGGTCCGGATCGAGCCAGATGCGCGCCGAAAATTCGCGCTCGCCGAAAATGGTGATGTCGCCGACCCCGTCGAGCCGTATCAGCCGGTCGCGAACCCGCGCGCGCGTATAGTTGGAGACATAAAGCTGGTCGAAACTGTCATCGGGCGACAGCATGTGGACGACCATCATCAGGTCTGGCGAAGATTTCGTGGTGGTGACGCCGAGCGCGCGCACCTCCTGCGGCAGGCGCGGTTCCGCGATGGCCACGCGGTTCTGTACAAGCACCTGCGCGGTGTCGAGATCGGTGCCGAGTTTGAACGTGACCGTCACGCTCATGGAGCCGTCGGAGGTCGAATAGGAGGAGAGATAAAGCATCCCCTCCACGCCGTTGATCTCCTGCTCCAGCGGCGTCGCGACTGTCGCGGCGACGGTGGCGGCGTCGGCGCCGGGATAGGAGGCGCGCACCACGATCGAAGGCGGCGCGATCTCCGGGTACTGTTCCACGGGAAGCTGCGTATAGGAAACCAGGCCGACCATGACGAGAATGACCGC
>JBBDTD010000139.1:0-7208 GCA_040904645.1 Paracoccaceae bacterium | reverse complement strand
CTTTCCTGCGCTGCGCGCGCCGCGCCGGCGGGGGCGTTCTTCGGCTCGCTCCACAATACGCTCAATCATCTCGTCGTCGCGGACCGCATCTGGATGCGCCGTTTCACCGGCGAGGGCGAAAATCATGAGCGGCTCGACGACGTTCCCTATGCGGAATTCAGCGCGCTGGGCGCGGCGAGGAGAGCGTTGGACGCCCGGATCGCCGGGTTCATATCCCGGTCGGACGAAGATGCGCTGAACGCCGATTTCACCTATACGAGGACCTCCTCCCCCGAGGAGCTCACAGCTAAATTAGCCCCCGCGCTCGCGCATTTCTTCAACCACCAGACCCACCATCGCGGCCAGTGCCATCAGATGCTGACCGCCGCCGGGGCGGAGGCGCCGCCGCTCGACCTGATGTTCTTTCAGCGGCAAGGCACGTGAGCGGCCCGGCGGCGATATCCGGCTTGCTCGAAGCCGCGCTCTATACGGACGACCTCGGCGCGGCGGAGGCGTTTTATGGCGACATCCTTGGCCTCGAACAGGTGCTGCGCGCGCCAGGCGCGCATGTGTTCTATCGCTGTGGCGGCGTGATCCTGTTGATCTTCGACCCTGCTTCCACGGCGAAACAAGGCGGCGGTTATCCGCCGGTTCCGCCGCATGGCGGGAAGGGCGCGTCGCATCTGTGCTTTTCCGCGACTGCAGAAGAGATCGAGAGCTGGCGCACGCGGTTGCTGGCGCATGGCGTCGCCATCGAAGCGGACTTTAGATGGCCAAACGGCGCGCGCTCGCTTTACTTTCGCGATCCAGCGGGCAATTCGCTCGAGTTTGCAGAGCGACGCCTGTGGTTTGACGAGGACAGTTGAGAGAAGCCTGCTAAAACGTGAATCTTACGAAGGGAAACGACATGGCCAAGGGTTATATCATCGCACGCGTCCGGGTGGACGATATGGAACAATACAAGAAATACATGGCGCTCAGCCCCGACGCCATCGCCGCCTTCGATGGAAAGTTCATCATCCGTGGCGGCAAGAACGTAATCGTCGAGGGCGAGGCGGAAACGCGGCGCACCGTAATCATCGAGTTCCCGTCCTACCAGGCAGCGACGGACTGCTATGAATCAGACATCTACCAAAGTGCGAAGAAATTCCGCGAAGACGCTGGTGAAGGCCAGTTTATGGTGATCGAGGGCGTCGAGGAATGATTGACCGCGCGGCGGTGGTCATCGGCGCGGGGGACGCGACCGGAGGCGCCGTCGCGCGACGTTTCGCACGGGGAGGCTACATCGCCTGCCCCGTGCGACGGAACGCCGAAGCCCTGGCTCCCCTGATCGCGGAAATCGAAGCGGCGGGCGGGCGTTGCCGCCCGTTCGGCGTGGATGCGCGTGTCGAAGCCGAAGTTGTCGCGCTGTTCGAAACAGTTGAGCGAGATGTCGCGCCCGTCGATGTCTGCGTCTTCAACATCGGCGCAAACGCCCGATTTCCGTTTCTGGAACTGGAAGAACGCAAGTTTCGCAAGATCTGGGAGATGGCGGCCTATGCCGGATATCTCTGCTGCCGACAGGCCGCGATCCGCATGGCGGCGCGCGGGCGTGGGACGATCATCCTCACCGGCGCTTCCGCCAGCACCAGGGGATATGCGCAGGGCGCCGCTTTCGCCGCCGCCAAGTTCGCGCTCCGCGGCATGGCGCAGTCGATGGCGCGGGAGCTTGCGCCAATGGGAATCCATGTCGCGCATGTCGTCATCGACGGCGGAATCGACACCGCCTTCATTCGAGATAATTTCCCCGAACGTTACGCGCTCAAGTCCGAAGATGGCATTCTGAACCCTGAAAGCATCGCGGACACGTACTGGATGCTGCATAATCAGCCGAGAGATGCGTGGACACATGAGATGGACCTCAGGCCATGGATGGAGAGTTTCTGACATGAAGATCGAGTTCTTCTTCGATTTCGGCAGCCCCGCCGCCTATCTCGCCTGGACCCAGCTTTCCCGGCTCGAAGCCGCAGGCGAAGTGGCGCTGCGGCCTTTCCTGCTCGGCGGCGTTTTCAAGGCCACCGGCAACGCCTCGCCCGTGGTCATCCCGGCCAAGAGCAAGTGGATGAATGAGGATCTCGGCCGCTGGGCCGCGCGCTATAGCGCGCCGCTGAAATTCCCCCGGGGCTTTCCGCTCAACACCATCGCGCCGATGCGCGGCGCGGCGGCGCTGGAGGGCGACCCCCGATTCACCACCTATGTCACGGCGGTCTATGAGGCGATTTTCGGGCGCGGCGAAGACATCTCCGACCCGAAGGTGCTGGGCGGCGCGCTGAAAGCCGCAGGGCTCGAATCGAAGCCGATCCTGGCGCAGATGACCGATGAAGGCGTGAAGGCGAAGCTGAAGGCGACGACCGAAGAAGCCGTGGCGCGCGGGGCTTTCGGCGCGCCGACATTCTATGTCGGCGATGAGATGCATTTCGGTAATGACCGCATCGACTGGGTGATTGCGGCGGCGACGCGCTGAACTCGGTCGAGCTGCGCCCAAATCGCCGCGATCGCGGGCGCAACCTTGACCGTGACCGGCCTGAGGTGTGGTTTGTCAGCACGCCCGCATTGACTTCACGCCCGCGCTCGGCCACCCCTCCCGCGCTATGCTTACAATCAACGATCTCACGTTCAACCTTGGCGGCCATCGCCTGTTCGATGGTGCCTCCATGCGCGCGCCCGATCGTGCGCGGATCGGCCTTGTCGGGCGGAACGGCACCGGCAAGACCACACTCTTCAAGCTGATCGAGGGCGAGTACGCCGCCGACGGCGGAACCATCGACCTGCGCCGGGGCGCGCGAATCGGCGGCGTGAAGCAGGAAGTGCCCGCCGGGCCGGAACCGCTGCTCGACATCGTCCTCGCCGCGGACCGGGAGCGCGCGAGCCTTCTGGCGGAGGCGGAATGGGCGACCGATCCGACGCGGATCGCAGACATCCAACTCCGGCTCGCCGATATTGAGGCGCACTCGGCGGAGGCGCGCGCCGCGTCCATCCTCTCGGGCCTCGGGTTCGACGCCGAGGCGCAGGCCCGCGCGGCGGCGGAGTTTTCCGGCGGATGGCGGATGCGAGTCGCGCTCGCCTCGGTGCTCTTCTCGGCCCCCGACCTCCTCCTCCTTGATGAGCCGACCAACTATCTTGACCTCGAAGGCGCTGTCTGGCTGGAGGCGTTTCTCGCCCGCTATCCCGCCACTGCGATGATCATCAGCCATGACCGCGGCCTTCTGAACCGTTCGGTCGACCGGATCCTGCACCTGACGGGCCGGAAACTGACGCTCTACGCCGGCAATTACGAATCCTTTGACAACAAGCGCCGCGCCGATGCCGCCCAGACCGAAGCGGCGATCGCCAAGCAGACCCGCGAGCGCGCGCATATCCAGAGCTTCGTCGACCGATTCCGTTACAAGGCTTCCAAGGCCAAGCAGGCGCAGTCCCGGCTCAAGATGCTGTCGCGCATGCAACCGATCCACGGCGTAGAGGAAGGCGCTGTCGCGCCCTTCCGCTTCCATTGCGGGGAAGAGCTTTCGCCGCCGATCATCGCCTTCGACAAGGTCACGGTCGGTTATGACAGCAAGCCGATCCTGCGCGACATCTCGCTCAGGATCGACCCGGACGACCGCATCGCGCTCCTCGGCGCAAACGGTCAGGGCAAATCCACGCTGGCGAAGCTGATTTCCGAACGACTGGCGCCGATGGCGGGCGACGAGACGCGCGCGGCCAAGCTCCGCATCGGCTATTTCGCCCAGCACCAGACCGATGAGCTCCATGACGACGAGACGCCGGTGCAGCATATCCGCCGCCTCCTGCCCGACCAGCCGGAGGCCAAGCTGCGCGGCCGGCTCGGCTCGGTCGGGATCGGCGCGGACATCGCCACCAACAAGGTCGCCAGCCTCTCCGGCGGGCAGAAAGCGCGGCTTCTACTGGCGCTGATGACCGTTCACCAGCCGCAACTTCTGATCCTCGACGAGCCGACCAACCATCTCGATATCGAGAGCCGCGAGGCGCTGGCCCATGCGCTGGCCGATTATGACGGCGCGGTGATCCTGATCGCGCATGACGCGGAGCTGGTCGGCGCCTGCGCGGACCGGCTCTGGCTGGTGCGAGACGGCGCGGTGAAGCCGTTCGCTGGCGATATGGACGATTATCGCGAGCTCCTGCTCTCCGAGCGCGGCGGCGTGCGGCGTGAAAAGGAAAAGGCCGAGAAGCCGAAGCCCGCGAAGAAAACGCAGACGGATCGCGCCAGCCTCTCCGCGCTCCGCGCCGAAGCCAAAGCGGCGGAGGCGCGCATCGCCAAGATCGAGGCGATGAAAGCGAAGATCGACGAGACATTGGCCGACCCCGACCTCTACATCTCGCAACCCAAGCACAAGTTTGAACAGCTTCAGAAGAAGCGCGCCGAGATCGTCAACGGGCTCGAGCGGGCCGAAGCGCTCTGGCTCGCGGCGCAGGAGAAGCTGGAAGCGGCGGAATGATAGAGGCGTTCCTCGCCGCTGCTGGTTTCCACGCGGAAGCGCCCCGGGTAGCGGCCTGATTTCCATTGAGAATCGCCCCATGCGCCCGCTTGCGCGGCGGGATGCGCGGCGGGGGACAATGGAGAGACGCACGTGGGACGTTTGAAGATCATTCGACCTATGTCGTTGCGAGAGAAGTCACCGATCCGCGAGATTGCGCGGCGGAGCGGAATGTCGCGTAACACCATCAAACAGTATCTGAACGCGGGCGCGGTCGAGCCGCGGTTCACGGCGCCAGAGCAATCTTCGATCCGTTCGCTGACAAGCTCGCCGACTGACTTGGAGCGCTTAACCCGTTGTCCACAAAACCTTGTTCTGCAGCGCACGACGATCGAATAGCGCCGCGCACGGCGCGAAACTCCCCCTTGTTTATGGCTGCAAATATCCCTGACGAAGGAAAGCCGCCTCAACGGTCGTCGGCGAGAACTTTCGGCGGCTGCTCTTCGTCGATCGCGCGGCGGGCGGCGGCGCCGACGGCCTGGCGCTCATCCGCGGTCAGTTTCTGGTCGTGCGCGGGGTCGTCATGGCCGGGTATCCGCACCGTGACTTCCTTATGCGCGAACTTGACCCCCTCCTTCGCGAAGAGCGTGCGGATCTCCTGGTAGACCAGTTTGCGGGTGGTCCACTGATCGCCGGGCCGGGTCATGAACTTGACCCGGAAGATCATCGCGCTGTCCTCCATCATGTAGACGCCCTGCGATTTCAGCGGCTGGACGAATTTCTTGCCCTCCGTCGGGTGCTCCATCAACTTTATGCCCAGATTCTTGATCAGCTTGCGCACCTTGTCGACATCGGTGTCGTAAGTGAGGCGGAACGGCAGCTTCATCATCACCCAGTCGCGGCTGTAATTGGTCAGGTGCTGGATTTCGCCGAAGGGTACGGTGTTGAGCGCGCCGAGATGGTGGCGGAGTTGGAAGGAGCGGAGCGAGATTTTCTCCACCGTGCCTTTTACGCCGCCGATGTCGATATATTCGCCCTTACGGAAGGCGTCGTCCGAGAGGAAGAAGACGCCGGAGAGGATATCGCGCACCAGCGATTGCGCGCCGAAGCCGATGGCGAGGCCGACGACGCCGGCGCCGCCGACCAGCGGCGCGATGTTGACGCCGACCTCAGTCAGAACGAGGAGGAGCGCCGCGACAATGATGACCATCAGCACGAAAGAGCGGAAAAGCGGCAGGATCGTCGCCAGCCGGGAGGCGGCGGCGACCGCGCCGCCTTCGTCGCCCGGCTCGGCTGCGACTTCGTAGCCGCCCTCCTGCTCGATCTTGCGGTCCATCCAGATGCGGGCGGCGTGATAGGTGATATAGCCGATAAAGACGACATCGATCAGGCCCTGCGCCCGGTCGAGGATGCTCTCCTCGGCGAAGGCTTCCGGCCCGAGCCAGATCCTGAACAGGGCGTAGACGCCGGCGCCAAGCGCGAAAAGGCTGGCGACCCGGTGCGCGAGATCCTCGAAGGTTCGCATGCCCCGCCGCGCGGGCGCCAGGGGCGGTGCGACGCCGACCGGGCCGGCGCCGCCGCCCTCATCGCCATCGTCGCCATCGTCGCCATTGTCGCCATCGTCGACATCGCGAAGCGCATCCCGGATGGCGAGGGTCTCCTCCGCCTCTTCTGCGAAGCCGGCGCGGGCGGCGGCCTCGTTCGCGGCGCGGATGGCGCGGGCGCGGCGGAACACCTGCTCGATCATGTAGATGGTGAAGGCGTAGACGACGAGCCCCACCAGCAGGACCACGAAAGCGCCGCCGAGAAGCGGCGCGCCCAGCTCCAGCCCCATGATGACGCGGTAGGACACCTCGCCCCAGCCGAACATCATGTAGGCGATCGCCGCCGGGACCCAGAGCACCGCCGCCGCCGCCGCGACCCAGGTCGCCTCCTTCAGCCGCGCGCCGCCGAGAAGCGCGGAGGTGATCGACCGGCCATTGCGCCAGATCAGACCGAAAAAGATCGCCAGCGAGATGGTGCTGCCGCCGATATTGGTCAGCGCCAGCACCTCTTCGTCGACGTCCATCTCCTGCAGCCAGCTGCCGAGGCAGATCGAGACGACGCCGAAGGTCGCGCCCGCGGCCAGCCAGCGGTAAAGCCGCCGCGCGGCGGCGTCGGACAACGCCGGAACCCGGTAATCGGGGAGATAGGGAGAGAGGACCATGCGCCAGAGCACATCGATCAGCTGGATCATGGCGAAGGCCAACGCGATGACGAGCACCGTCTTCAGCGTCGATTCCTCATCCTGGTAGAAGCCGGAGCCGACCGCGACCGCGATCAGGAGCATGATGACGACGCCGCAGAACTGCAGCCCGACCCGCGCCGCCAGAACCGGCAGCTTTTCGACCATCCCGACGGGATTCGGCTTTTGCAGCCGCCGCATGATCGGCAGCGCGAGATAGAGCGCGAAGATCATCGATCCGGCCCGGCCGATGGCGAGGAGGATGACGGTGAAAAGCGCGACGCCAAGGAAATAGGTGGATTCGCCGTTCGGGCTCGCTTTCTTCAGCGCGGTGTCGATGCGTGTGAAGTAATCGCCGGCGGCGCCGAATATCCGCCGCGCCTTCTGGCGGAAGACGCCGACCTTCTGCTGGGTCATCTCGAGCGCGGATTCGCGCTCGAACGTCTCCGCAACCACGCCGTAATCGGCGAGGCCGGGGCCTTGCTCCGGCTCGCCCTCGGCTGCGGTCGGCGGCGGATCGCCGGCGCCGCCGG
>JBBDTD010000138.1:0-7209 GCA_040904645.1 Paracoccaceae bacterium | reverse complement strand
GGGCTCCTCCCGCGCCATGGCTTCAAGGCGGTCAAGCCCGGCGAGCAGTGGAGCGAGCGCGGAGCCGGCGCTCCAGAAGGTCGATCCGACGAAGAAACCGCTTTGAAGCGCTGCGGGGCGCCCAAGGACGTCTTGCAGGATCTCACCCATCAAGCGGCGATTGCCATGCGCCGAAAGATCGCTCGGGCGGTAAAGGAGCTCCGCGCCGATCTGGGCGAGGCGCGGGTTCTGCGCGAAGGCGGCGCGCACCTGCTCTGCAAGCCGCTGGTCGCCGAGCGCGGCGTTCAGCATCAGGCCCATGTGCATGCGCCCGCGCCGCGAGGGGTTCTTGGTGTGGAGCTTGAGCACCCGCGCGCGGTCTGTGAGGCCGAACTCGCGGACCGTCCTGAGGAACGGCAGGATATCCATTCCCAGGTTGTCGACGATCAGGATGCGCGCATCCAGCCCCGCGGCGTCAAGCAGCCGTCGGGTTTCGCTTTCGCGCTCGCGCGGGCAGGAGACGAATATCTCTTCCGTCATGTCGAGCGCGGCGATGCGCGAGAGGATCTCTTCGAACACATCGGGATAAAAGGCGTGGACGCAGATCGCCCCGGTCGGGTCGCTCATGTGGGTCAGGCCCCGGCCCGGCGGTTTGCCGCGCGCGGCCCGGCGCATACGCGCGCTTTCCGGCCCCGCATGGTGTCAGCCCTCCGATTCCGGGCGCGTGCGCAGTTGTTTGACCGCGCCGCGCTGGGTCTTCGCCTCCAGCCGCCGGCGGCGAGAGCCGAGGGTCGGGCGGGTCTTGATCCGCGGTTTCGGGCGCTCGGCGGCGGCGGCGATCAGGGTGATCAGCTTTTCAAGCGCCTCATCGCGATTGCGGCTCTGGAGGCGATGGGTCGAGGCGGTTATGATCAACGCGCCCTCTCCCGTCCAACGCCGGCCGGCGAGACGGCGAAGCCGGGACTTGACCTGCACCGGCAGGTTGGGGGAGCGGGCGGCCTCGAAGCGGAGTTCGACTGCGGTCGAGACCTTGTTGACGTTCTGCCCGCCCGGCCCGGAGGCGCGCATGAAGCTCTCCGTCAGTTCCCATTCGGCGATCTCGATCTCATCGGTCACGCGGATCATTGACGTCTCCCATAGCAAAGGGGCCGCCCGTTGAGGCGGCCCCCCTGAGTATCCCGAGCGTCGGCCGGTGCGGGGTTTCCCCCGCGCGCCGCGCGCGCATCACCTGAAAGAGGGCTGCCCCTTCCCGTCAGCACGCTGCGACCCGTCCGACGTCCCGACGATCCCATGATTCATCAGACCACCTCCTTTCAGTTGTTGCGACTGCAAGGATGATGCCACGACCTGAGAGAAACGCAAGCACTTACGCGCGGCGGAGGCTGAGCGCCCTGAAGGGGATGAGGGCGAGGGCGGCGAGCGCCAGTTTGACGCCGAAATCCGCGATGGCCAGCGAGGCCCAGAGCGGGGCCGCCGGGCCGAAGCCGAAGAGCGGGATGACTTCCCGCGCCCAGCCGTTCGGATCTGCGGGATCAAGGAACACGAAAGCGGCGGAAAAGGCGATGCTGAAGAAGATCGCGGTGTCGAGCGCGGAGCCGGCAAGCGAGGAAAAAAGCGGCGCGCGCCACCACGAACCGGCGCGCAGCCGGTCGAAAATCGCCACGTCGACAAGCTGCGCCGTAAGAAAAGCGAGCCCGGAGCCGAGCGCGATGCGCAAGGTGACCAGCGGATCGCCATATTCGTTGCCGATCTGGCTGGCGATCAGCGAACAGACGACCCCAACAGCGAACCCGGTGATGACCACCTTGCGCGCAGCGGCGGAACCAAGCGCGCGATTGGTGAGGTCGGTCACCAGAAAGGCGATCGGATAGGTGAAGGCGCCCCAGGTCAGCCAGTCCCCCAGGAGGTGCTGGACCAGGATGTTCGAGACGATGACGGTCGCCGCCATGGCGGCGACGCCGAGGATGAATGGGCGGTTGGTCATCATCGCGGTCCTTCCGGCGATCAGGCGCGCGGCGTAGCGCCTGACGGGTCGAAAGGCAAGCCGGAGCGCGTCGCCGGAGGCGACATCCGCGGCGCCAGACGCGCCGCGCGGTCAGCCTGGCAGGGTGCTGACCTCCAGCAGCGCCGGGCGCCGCTCTTCCGTGACCACCCGCAGGGCCGCCTCGATGGCCGCGTCTACTTCGTCCGCGCGGCTGACGCGCTGCGCCCAGGCCCGGCTGGCTTCGGCGGTCTTCAGAAAATCGGGGGACGGCTTCAGCGCCGTCAGCGGCATCTGGTTCGCGCGCGCCGCATGGCCATCGGGATACAGCGAGATGACGGAGGCGCGCACAGCCCCCCATTCCTCGTTATTGAGCACGACGACAAGCACCGGCAGTTCCAGCGCCTCCGCGATCTGGTGGCAGACGGTCGGGTTCGCGAACATGTAGGAGCCATCTCCCATGGTCGCGACGCAGATGCGGTCCGGCTCGGCGAGTTGCGCGCCGAGCGCGGCGGGAAAGCTCCACCCCAGGCCGCCTGAGTGCGGCTCCTGAAACCACGATTTGTGATCACGGCGGGAGAGAACGCCAAGCGTGGTCCCAAGTTCGGAAAACACCGAGGAATTTCGCCCTTCGAGCGCATGGCCCAGACGAAGACTGAACCAGTCCTTCGTGACGCCCTGATCGTTCCGCGACGCCGCCTGGGCGCGCAACCGGGCGCGGCTCGCCTCAGCGGCCTTGGCCACGTTGCGCCGGCGCGCGACGATCATATCGGCGTCGCGCGGCAGATCGGTCATGGCGCGGATCAGCGCCGGGATTGTCAGGGCGCTCTCGCCCGCGATCGAAAGATCCGAGCGAAAGTTCCGCACCGGGAAGCGGCTGAAGAGCGGATCCGGCCCCATGTTGATCACGCGGGCGCCCGGGCGAAGCGCGTGTTGATCCGGCATCCACGGCGCCAGGCAGTCGAGCACCAGCACAACATCCGCCACGGCCAGCCAGGCCTCCGGATCGGGGCCGACATGACAAGGATGCTCGGTCGAGATCGCGAGATGCGTCGCCCACCAGGAGCAGACCGCGATTCCCCAATCCTCCGCCCAGTCGGCGAAGGCGGCGAAGCTTTCGCTGTCGCCGGCCCCGCGCTGGGCGATGACCAGTGGGCGCTTCGCCGCCGCGAGCCACGAAGCGGCGGCCGCGATGTCAGCGAGGTTGGGCGCACCGGTTGTCGGGCGCATCGACGTCGGCGTGTCGAGCCCGGCGCCGTCGATCTTCTCGCAGAGCGCTTCGCGCGGGAGCGAGATATAGACCGGGCCTTTCGGCGTCGACTGCGCGATGGCGAGCGCCCTGTCCAGCAGTTCCGCGATCTGTTCGGGGAAGCGAAGCTCATAATCCCATTTGCAGGCTTCGCGCACCAACGCGGTCTGATCCCGCATCTCCTGACCCCAACCAATCGGCACGGCGCGGGCGCCGAAGCGGTCTTTCTCGGTCACGGGCGTGCGCCCGGACATCAGGATCATCGGCACATGCTCACATGCCGCGTTGATCGCCCCGGTCGCCCCGTTCGAAAGCCCGACATTGGTGTGAAGCATCACCGCCTGGGGGGAACCGTTCATGAGATAATAACCATGCGCCATGCCCAGGGCCGCGTGCTCATGCGGGATCACCACGGCGCGCGGCAGAGCGCGCCCTTCGGCCGCAGCCTCCGCCAGCCCTTCGATGATGGGTGGAAAATCAGTGCCAGAATTGGCGAAAATATAGTCGACGCCAAGCGCTTTCAACCGAGTGAAGATTGCGCCGCCCGCAGTTTCGGTCGTATGGCCATTGGCCGCGCCTTTCGCGTCAGTCATTCGCATCACCTCCAGACGCCGCGCCTGAACTCCACCCCGCGCCGCGCACGATATTCGTGGAGCGAAGCGACAGTCAAACGCGCGTCCTTCGGCGCGAAGATCGGGAGACGCGCCGCTGACTTCGCATCGTGCAAGGCACGGTCGAACACCGGGCCATGGGCGCGGATCTCGCCTGAAGGATGAGAGAAAGCCGTGACGCGGCCGCAAGCACGAAGCGCCGCGGCCGTGGGCGGCTTTCACCGCTTGACGCGTGCCAAAGCCATGCCTAGAAGGCGTCGCGTGTGGCGGAGTAGCTCAGCTGGTTAGAGCAGCGGAATCATAATCCGCGTGTCGGGGGTTCAAGTCCCTCCTCCGCTACCAATTTCTCCCATGATATTCATAAGATTACGCGTTTTATCCTGGCGTGACGCTTCCCATTGGGGGCCTTTGGGTATCACTCGGGTATCAACTCGTGCGATGTCCGTCTCCTTCGCTGGAGAACAGACCAACCTCGGTCCGCTGACATTTCTGGGAAGCAGGTCAGGCGGGAGCGTCGCCTCGTCCAGCGTCACGCCGTAGAAGAACCGCAGCGCGCAGACGATCTGGTTGAGCGATCCCCACGAGACGCCCTGGGCGACGAGATGAACCTGAAAGTTGCGGACATCGTCCAGATCGAGCCGATCCGGCGAGCGACCGCAGTATCGGCTCGAACTTCGAGACCGCATGCACACAGGATCGCTGCGTAGCCGGCGACAGATTGCGGACGGTCATGTCCTCGATCATGCGGCGACGAAGGGGGCAGAGTTCGACCATCTGGAAACCTCCTGTCTGAGCGTTGGGCTGCAACACCCGCGATCCTCTCAGGCAGGAGGCGATTCCCGCGACCTAGCCTCTCACGCCGCGCCAGCGGCTTCGCACAAGCCCCTTCTCGAACACACTCTGGGAAGCCCGGTTCAGATCGACTTGGAGGCCAGGGGATATCCGTAAATACTGTTGCTCTCCAGCTCCAACTCTCTCCGCAGCACGCGATTTCGGACCGCGCAATCGAGCCTGTCTGCCGCAAGTTCGGCGCGCAGTTCGACGAGTTCGGCCTGGCGACCGTAGTATTCCTCTTCATTGTCGAGAAGCTCGGAAATCTGCCGGGTTCCCATATCGAAATATTGGTTGCGATAGAGCGCGCGCGTTTCCGACAGGAGATCGATCTGCCGCTCCAGCATGTCGGTCTTTCGGTCGCCGGCGGTGAGCGAGCGAAGCAAGCCGCGCCCCGCGAGGTCGTCTTCGAGACTGACGACCTCCAGATTCGCCTCTGCTGCGGCAAGGTTGTTGCGCGCGGCGTTCGCCTTCGCTGTGAGCGCGCCTCCTTGCAGCAGGTCGGACTGAATGTCGATATTGATCCCGATCGGAAACTCGTTGAAGCTCAGTTTTCCTCCCACGACCGGCTTCAGAAACACCCGTGGGGTAAGTGCGTTTTCAGCCCTTGCCAATGCGACCTGCGCACGCGACAGCTCCAGCCGGGCCGTGCGAACGCTATCGGTTTCGCCGCGAGCCGCGCAGGTCGCGGGAAAAATCCGTACATGCCCGCCCTGCGACTGACCGCTCAACAGGATCAGACGGTCCCGCGCCTCGGCCAGCGCCAGTTCCGTGTCGTTCACCAGGAACGCCGCGGATTGCGTACGTTTGCGGGCCTCCAGAACATCTGTGGACGGGGCCGCTCCGCTTGTGGCGCGCGCAGCCACGAGGGATCTCAGTTCGCGCAACGCAGCAAGCTGATTTTTGTAGACCTCGAACAATTCGCTCTGCATCTGCACGTCGTCATAGGTTTTCAGAACTTCAAGCACCGCGTCATCTACCGCTTTCTGGAACGCGATGTAGCTGATCTGCAGATTGAAGTCGGCCATGCTGACCGCGCGCTGGCTGTCGTCGCCATCGAACAGCAACTGCGATCCTGTCAGCTCGATCGATGGGTCGGCGCTGCCCGACGAGCCGACCCCGCCATATGCCGAAAGGCGCAGGCCGGGAAAAAGCGCCGCGCGCTGCACTCGAACCTCGTCGGCGCTGGCCGAAACGAGACTGGCGGCTTCGCGCACCGAAGGGCTAAGCAGCAGGCCGTTCCGGGCGACGCTCGTTACATCGTGGCCGCTGGCCGCGGTCAGCGTGGTTAGCCGTTCGGCTCTCTCGCTGATCGCCGCTTCGGTTACGCCTGGGCCGGGCAAGCCTGCGCACCCCGCGAGCAACACGCAGGCGGCGACAGCCGTGGCGCTGCGCCAGCAACTGTTTTCTCTTTTCCGGATCGGTCGCGTATAATTCATTTGCGGTTCAGTTTGGCCGCCCGAGAGCCAGTTCGGCGCATTGCGGGCGCCGCCAGACCGCGCGCGCGACCCCGCCTTCGCCGTCAAGGAACACGCGATACTGACAAATCAGCCGGTCTCGCGCGGTCAGCGGCAAGGACAGATGAAATTCAAGGGAGCCGTCGTCATACCCAGCCGCTGGGCGGCCCAGCACCGCTTGAACGTCGCTCTGCGACTGGCCGATCGCTATGCGGCGAATTTCGGCGATCTCGCGCCGGACGCCGACCCGGGCGTACTGCGCATCCATGTCGGAATATGCCCGAGACACCGACAAGAACTCCACTTGGGGATCCACCCGGTTGAGCTGGTCGCTCTCCTGAGCCTCGGCGGGGCCGAACGGAAGGAGAGCCACCAGGGTCAGCGTCAAAAGGGCGCGAAGCCCGCCAAACCATCGTGTCATGTCGAGAACCTCGTATCGGTCATGGGAAACAGGGCGAGAAGCCGTCGGGCGGGGGGGGGGGAGTGCGCGGTCATCGTTCACGAAGCGCTTCTCCCGCCCGGTTGAACGGTTTGACAAGATATTGCCAGATGGTCTTTTCGCCGGTCCGGATGTCGACGGTCGCGATCATGCCGGGCCCGATCGGAAACCGGGCTCCGGCGTCATTGACGAGGTAATCTTCGCGGGTCCGGATGTAGACCCGGTAATAGACTTGGTCGGGTTTGACCTCATCGCGCACGGTGTTCGGCGAAATCGTCACCACCTCGCCGGACAGGCCGCCGAAGATCGCGTAATCATAGGCCGAGACCTTGACCAGCGCCTTCTGCCCCGGATGGATGAAAGCGATGTCGCGGGGCGAAATGCGCGCTTCGATCAATAGCTGATCGTCCATTGGCACGATAGTCATGAGCTGCCCACCGGGCGCAATGACTCCGCCGATGGTGGTGACCGCGATGTCCTTGACGATCCCCCGCATCGGCGCGCGAAACACCAGACGTTCGAGTTGGTCGGACCGGCCGCGCATGATCGACGCCTGCACCCCGGCCTCGGCGTTGACGCGTTGCAATTCCTCGCCAATCTGCACCCGGGTGTCTGCGCGCAAGCGGGCGATTTCAAGTTTGGTCTGCGCCGTTTCCCGGCGC
>JBBDTD010000137.1:0-39915 GCA_040904645.1 Paracoccaceae bacterium | reverse complement strand
ACTCGGCTCGCCCCGCTTGCCCATTCGCCGTCGCCCAGTCCCTGGCTTCCGCCGGCGAGACGAGCGCCCAGAACGCCGCAAGCTCACCCGTGGTCGCGAAGCCGAGCCGCTCCAGCGCCGCGGCGCAGGCCCATTCGACCAGCTCGGCGCGGTTCGGCGCAGGCCCGTGGTGGTGGCCGGGGATCACATTCTCGGTCAGGTCATAAACCTTCTGGAAGCCCTCGCGCCGCGCGATGCAAAGCCGCCCGCTTCGCCAGAGAAACTCAAGCGCGATTTTCGAAGGATTCCAGTCCCACCACCCGCCGGACGAGCGGACCTCGTCAGCGCCCATCTCCCTTGAGAGGCAGGGGCCTCGCCGGGCGATTTCCGCCAGTATTTCCTCCGCCTGCTCCTGAAATCCGGTGCGGCCGTACCCTTCCCAGCGGGCGGCGACAATGGGGGCTTTTTCCTCCATCGCCGCGCGCCAATAGGGGAAAAGCCGGGTCGGAATCACCGAGGCGTCATGGGTCCAGTTCTCAAAAAGGGCGCGTTCGCGCTCGATCAACCTTTTCAGCGCTTCTGGCCGATAGGTCTGGTTGCGGGCGAAGAGGATCATGTGATGGGCCCGCTCCACCCAGCGGATGCTGTCGAGCTGAACGAACCCCAGCCGCTCGATCAGCGCGAGCAGATCAGCGTCCGACTGTTTGCCGGTCGGCGCATCGGCGAGCGCGTGCCGATGCAGGAATAGCCGCCGGGCCCGCGCATTGTCCATCAGCGCCGTCATTCGCGGCTAGATCCCCATCATCGAGAGAGGCGAAAGGCGCGCGGCGTCCCGATCCGCGCCTATTCCGACAATCCCCATTTCGCGGAGGTCGCATCGAAGAAACCGCTGAGCTTCTTCAGTTTCACCCAGTTGTTGACGTAATTGATCCAGACCTGATCGTCCTGCGGCAAGATCATCGCGATCGGCGCCGGCTCACGCGCCTCGGCGCCCGCGACACGGGCGATGGGGAACTTCTCGCCGAGCGTCGCGCCTTCGATGTTCGAAGTGACGAACACGTCCGCGCGCCCCGAGATCACTTCCTGATAGCCGCGGGCCGGCGCCTCCACCACGGTGATCTCGGCGTTCGGGAACCACTTCTTCGCCTGCTTTTCGAAGGTCGTGCCAAGCTCGGTCGCGACTTTCACGCCGGGCTGGTTGATCGACTCCCAGCCGTCGAAGCGGTCGGCCTTGTCTTCGGTTGTGAAGGGGTAAATCTCCACCAGCACATAGCTTTCCGAAAATCCGGCGACCTTCATCCGCGCCGGGCTGATCGAAGCCGAACCGGTCAGGTGATAGGCGCCCGCTGTGACGCCGTTCACCAGGGTCTTCCAATCGGTCGGCACGAATTCCAGCGTGACGCCGAGATCGGCGGCCAACGCCTCCATCACGTCGACATCGTAACCCTTGTAGCTGTTGGTCGCGGGGTCGCGCACGCTCATCGGGTTCCAGTCGCCGGTGGTGCCGACCTTCAGCACGCCGCCGGAGAGAATTTCATTGAGCGCCGACTGCGCCATGACGGGAGCCGCGTATATGAAGCTGAGCGTGGCCGCGATCATGGCGGCGAAGGCGGTTTTCATGGGTCAGGCTCCTTTGGCGAGCGGGGGCGCGGCTCACATCTGCGTTGAGCTGATTAAAAACCCTCTCGCCGGGCTGTTCCACCGCTAATTGGCGCTTTACCCTGATGATCGCTATAGCGCGAAGCTGATTTCAGCCGAGGACGAAGCATGACGGGCAAGGCGGCGACACCTGCCATTTCGATGGCTGGCGTGAATAAATGGTTCGGCGACTTCCATGTTCTGAAAGATTTCGACCTGGATGTCGCAACGGGTGAGCGGGTGGTGATCTGCGGCCCGTCCGGCTCAGGCAAATCGACAGCGGTGCGCTGCGTCAACCGGCTGGAGCGGCATCAGTCCGGCCGCATCGCGGTGGATGGGGTCGAACTGACCGACACACGCGAAAGCATCGAGGCGATCCGCGCCGAGGTTGGCATGGTCTTCCAGCAATTCAACCTTTTCCCTCATCTGAGCGTGTTGGAGAACCTGATCCTCGGCCCGATGAAGGTGCGCGGCCTGTCCCGCGCCGCCGCGACCGAACGTGCGATGCATTATCTGGAGCGGGTGCGCATTCCCGAACAGGCCGGTAAACGCCCGGGCCGGCTTTCCGGCGGCCAACAGCAACGTGTCGCCATCGCGCGCTCGCTCTGCATGGAGCCGAAGATCATGCTGTTTGATGAGCCGACCTCCGCGCTGGACCCGGAGATGATCGCCGAGGTGCTGGAAGTTATGGTCGGGCTGGCCGAAGAGGGCATGACGATGATCGTCGTGACGCACGAGATGGGTTTCGCGCGCAAGGTCGCCGACAAGATGGTGTTCATGGACGCTGGAGAAATCGTCGAGACAGGTCCGCCGGCGGAATTCTTCGCCGCGCCGAAATCACGGCGCTGCCGTGATTTCCTTGACCGGATTCTGGCGCATTGACCCGTGTGCTGCGCCTTGCGGCGGGATTCGCCGCGCTCGCGCTCCTCTCCGGCTGCGCGGCGTCATCCGGTTGGGGTTGGTATGTAATCGATCCGACGACCACGCAGGGCCAGACAAACATCAATTTCCTGATCGGCGGCTTTCAGACCACGATTCTGATTTCGCTGATCGCTGCGGCGATATCGGCCTCGCTCGGGCTTCTCGTGGCCCTGCCCGCGCTTTCGGAACGCCGGAGCCTTCGGATCCTCAACCGCGTCTATGTCGAGTTCGTCCGCTCGATCCCGTTGTTGCCGATGCTGTTCTGGGTTTTCTATGGCATGCCACTGCTTTTCAAGGCGATGGGGATCACGATGCCCATCGACCCGTTCTGGGGGGCGGTCGTCACGCTCGCAATCTCGGACAGCGCCTTCACCGCCGAGATCTACCGCGCCGGCATCCAGTCCATCGGGCGCGGCCAGACCGAGGCGGCGCAGACCATCGGCCTCAGCCCCGGCCAGACCATGGCCTATGTGATTCTGCCGCAGGCGATCCGGCGCATCCTGCCGCCGCTCGCCAACCAGTTCATCTATATCGTGAAGATGAGCGCCTTCGCCTCCGTCATCGGGGTGCAGGAACTGACGCGGCGGGCCAATGAGCTGTCCGTGACCGAATACCGGCCGCTTGAGCTCTATTCCTTCCTGATCGTCGAATATCTGGTGCTGGTGCTGATCATTTCCGCCGGTGTGCGGTGGCTGGAGCGGCGTATGGGCGCCGATGAGCGGAACTGAGGCTCCTCAGCGGATCAGTTGCGGGCGGAAGGTCAGCCGCGCGCGCGCCGCAGGCGCAAGGTGGCGGTTGAGCCGCCGGTTCACCGCCCCGAAGATCGCGATCAGCGCCAGCGTCAGCAGCATGAAATAGGCCGCCACGATCGGATAGGCTATGAACGGGTTATAAGTGTTTTCAGCGAAATACTTGGCGTAATAGAGCGCGTCGCCCTCCTGCCGCCATGCCGGGAAACCGGAAAAGAACACCAGCGCCGTGGCGTGGCCCATGAAGATCGCCTCGTTCGTGTAGGCGGGCCAGGCGAGGCGTAGCATGGTCGGCCAGACGATGCGGCGGAATTTCCGAAACCCCGTCATCCCGATCGCGTCCGCGGCCTCGCTCTCTCCCTTGGGCGCATTGCGGAGCGCGCCGTAGAAGATTTCCGCCGAATAGGCGGATGTGTTCAGAAAGAGCACGATCAGCGCGCCGAGCCAGGCGCGGGTGAACCAGCGCGTGTCCAGCGTGATCTCGACGAAACCCAGATCGACCGCACCGGCGAGCTTCGGCAAAAGCACGAAAGCCTCGTAAAAGAGAAAGAACTGGATGAAGAGAGGCGAGCCGCGGAAAATGAAGATGAACGCGTTGGCCGGCGCAGAGAGCCAGCGGTTCGGGCTCGCCTTGCCGAGTGCGACCACGGTCGCCAATCCGAAGCCGAACGCCATCGCCAGCACGGTGAAATAGATGTTCCACATCATGCCCGAGCCGATCAGCACGACCTGATCGCAGATCGTGATGTCGCTGCGCGGCAGCAACCGCTCTCCAACTCCGAGGGCGCGAAGCCCGTAGGACGAAAGGCTCTCGAGGCAGCTCACCGCGCCAGCCCCGCGCTGAAGCGCCGTGTCAGACGGGCGAACACCTGCTCGCTGAGCCAGGTGAGCAACAGATAGAATGCGAGAAGCGCAATGAAATAACCGAGCCGCCAATCGCCGTGCGGGTATGCGTAGCGAGAGGTCTTGGCGCCGCCGAGCTCCTTCGCCCAGTAAACGATATCCTCCACGCCGAGCAGAAAGAGCAGCGGCGTCGCCTTGATCAGAATCATCCAGAGATTGGATAGGCCCGGCAGCGCATAACGCCACATCTGCGGCAGGTGGATGCGGCGCAAAATCTGGGCCCGGCTCATCCCCACCGCTTCGCCCGCCTCCAGCTGTCCCTTGGGCACGGCGTTCAGCCCGCCATGAATGATATTGGCGGCGAAGGCGCCGAAGACAACGGTGAAAGCGATGAGCGCGAGGGCGAATCCGTACAGATCGTGAATCGATTGCGGCGCTGAGGAAAGCGGCAGCTTCGCTTCCGCGCAGACGATGAAGTCGTTGCCCTGCCAGACCGGGCCTGTCGCCTGCGGGCAAAGCACGCGGTGGCGGAAATACTCAAAAAGCTGGTCGAGAGCGATCGGCACGAAGAGAAAGAAAACAATGTCCGGGACGCCACGCACCATCGACGTGTAGCCGGTTCCGATCCAGCGAAGCGGCGCGGCGCGTGCGTTCCGCGCCAGCGCGCCAGCGATCCCCAGCAGAAGGATCAGTGGCGCCGCCAAGGCCAGAAGCATCAACACTGTGCCGAAAGAGCCGTAAAAACTCAGATGCTTGCCAGTAGTCAGGTAGCAGGCCCACCAGTCGATCCCGACGAGGGAGGACGGTTCGGCGCAAGTCATCATGGCCGCCCTCCCTCTATCTTCGATCCGCTGTGTGGTTCACCCGGCCCGATACGCTCAGGAGTTAGTAGACGTTCTCACGCCCCTCGAACCATTTCGAGATCAAGGCGTTCAAGGCGCCGTCGTCTTTCATCGCCGCGATCGCGGCGTCCAGCTTGTCCTTGAGTTCTCCGTCGCTTTCGCGGACTCCGATGCCGAGGCCGCCGCCGATTGTCGTGTCGTCGCCGACGAAGACGATATCATCGCCGCTTTCATTCACGATATCCTCGAGGAAGCCCCTGTCGGCGAGAACCGAGTCGACCTCGCCGTTCTTCACTGCGGCGATCGTGTCGTCCCAGCTTGGAAATTCGACCAGCGTCGCGCCGGAATCGACGATATAATGGGCCTGAACGGAAGAGACCGCCGCGGCGATCACGCCGGTTCTGACCTCTTCGCCCGCGCCCGCGAGAGCGATATAGGAAGACGGGTCAGGCGGATAATATTCCTGGGTGAAATCGATGACTTCATCGCGCTCGGGCGTGATGGTCATGGCGGCGATGATCGCGTCGTAATTGCCGGAAACCAGATTCGGGATGATGGATTCCCAATCATTCGTGACCCAGACGCAGTCCAGTTCGGCGCGTCGGCAGATCTCGTCACCGAGATCGCGCTCGAAACCGTCGACCTCACCGTCTTCGTTGATGAAACTGAAGGGCGGATAAGCCGCCTCCACGCCCATGCGCACCAGCTCCGCTGATGCGCCGCCAGCCGTACATATGAGCGCGCCCGCGATTACGGCGCCCCTGAATCCTGACTTCATCTGACAGATCATGTTCATTTTCATACCCGATACCACTTGCAGAAAGGCGAGCCGAAGCGCCCTCTACCATGTAAGGCTGCAATCTTGAAGGTGCGGCCCCGAACAGGCGGCGCCATATCGGTCAGAACGCGTTCTCACGCCCTTCAAACCATTTCGAGATCATCGCATTCAGCGTACCGTCAGCTTTCATGGAGGCGATTGCGGCGTCGAGCTTGCTCTTGAGCTCGCCATCGCTCTCACGGATGCCGATGCCGATACCCTCTCCGAGCATGACCTCCTTGCCGACGAAAACCAGCTCGCCGCCGCTCTCGTTGACAATGTCTTCAAGAAACCCCCTGTCAGCCAGCACCGCGTCGGCTTCACCGTTCTTCATCGCCGCCAGCGTATCGTCGGGCGTGGAAAACTCCACCAGCGTGGCGCCGGATGAGGCGACATGGCCAGCCTGAATGGTGGAGACCTGCGCCGCGACGACGCCCGAGGTCACCTCGTCGCCCGCGCCTTTGAGCGCGACATAGGCGGACGGATCCGGCGGGAAATAGGCTTGTGTGAAGTCGATCACCTCATCGCGCTCCGCGGTGATCGACATGCCTGCTATGATGGTGTCGTAATTGCCCGACAGGAGGTTGGGGATGATGCTGTCCCAGTCATTCGTGACCCACGTACAATCCAGCGCGGCGCGTTTGCAGACTTCGTCGCCGACCTCGCGATCCAGACCGTCGACCTCACCCTTGTCGTTGATGAAATTGTAGGGCGGGTATGCCCCCTCAGTCCCCATTCGGACAGTTTCAGCGAAAACGCCCCCGGCGATCAACGATCCGGCCGCGGCGACCGCAGCGATTGTCAGCGTGTGCTTCATTTCATGCGCTCCCATTTTCTTCTGGTGGTCAAAAGGCGCTGGATAGAAACGCCCGGCACCGTTCTGACCGAGGATTCGTGAATACATCGTGCGGGGACCCCTCCTCCTCCACGACGCCTTTGTGCAGGAACACCACTTTGGATGACACTTCCCGCGCAAACCCCATTTCATGCGTGACGACGAGCATGGTGCGTCCCTCGCCGGCCAGCGCGCGCATGACGCGCAGCACCTCGCCGACCAGCTCCGGGTCGAGCGAGGAGGTCGGCTCGTCGAAGAGCAGCGCCTTGGGCCGCATGGCCAGGGCGCGCGCGATCGCGACCCGCTGTTGCTGGCCGCCCGAAAGTTGGGCCGGAAAAGCGCCGGCCTTGTCGGCGATGCCGACTTTTTCAAGAACCGCCATCGCTTCCTCGCGCGCTTCGGCCGGTTTGCGCCGCTGCACCTGGATCGGCCCTTCGGCCACATTCTGAAGCACGGTCATATGCGCCCAAAGATTGAACTGTTGAAACACCATGCCAAGCTGCGAGCGAAGCCGCGCGATCTGCTTCGCATCGCCGCCGATCGGCCGCCCGCTGGCGTCAAAGCGCACTCTGATCTCCTCCCCGTCGAGTATTATGCGGCCGCTGTCCGGCGTCTCGAGAAAGTTGATGCAGCGAAGGAAAGTGGATTTGCCGGAGCCGGAAGAGCCGAGGATGGAGATGACGTCGCCCTGACGCGCGGAGACCGAAACGCCTTTCAGCACCTCCAGCTCGCCGAAGGACTTGTAAATATTCTCGGCTATGAGCGTGGGTTGACCGCTCACCGCGCATCCTTCCAGTTCTTTCGCGTATCGAAGTAAGCGTGATATCATCTGGCGGCGCAAGGCGGAAACCCGGATCAGATCACGGCTTTTTCCAGAAAAGGCCGCCCGGAGACGATGCGTTCATAACCGAGGACGCCAAGATCGAGTTTACGAAATTCTCCATAAGCGATCAGCTCGGCGACGCCCCGCCCCATCGCCGGCGCCTGCTGCAGGCCGTGCCCCGAAAAGCCGTTGACGAACAGGAAGTTGGCGAGCGTCGGCGCCGGCCCGATCACCGCGTTCTGGTCAAGCGTGTTATAGGCGTAGTGGCCGACCCACTCGGATGTGATGCGGAGCGCTTCGAACGCGGGAACACGCGCGGCGAGTGTCGGCCAGACGAAATCATGAAAAATATCCCGGTCCATCTCGAAATCGTCGGGATCGACCGCAGCGTCCCTTTGCGGCGCGCAGCCGGCGTGAAAGCCTGCGCCACGCGGATAGACGTAAACGCCCGACGGATCGATCAGGAGCGGAAACGGCCCTTCCGGGCGCGCCGCCGGGGCGATCATCCAGCAAAAGCGCTTGCGTGGCTCGACCGGCAGGGGAAGCCCCGCCATCGCCGCGACATGGGCGGCGCGCGGGCCGGCGGCGTTGACCACATGCCCGGCCCCGATGCGCGCGCCGGACTTCAACGTCACGCCGGCGACGCGGCCGCCGCCGCGTTCGATCGACGTGATCTCGCCCGTCAGAAACTCCACGCCCCGGCGCTTCGCCTGCCGCCGCCACCAGGGATGCATGCCGTCGCCATCGAAATAGCCTTCGTCGCGGGCGTTGTGGGAGGCGAGGGAGATCCCCTCGGCGCTGATCGCGGGAAAGGCGGCCGCGAGGTCCCCCGGAGAGAGAAGCCGCGTCGGCACGCCCGCCGCCTGTTGCAGCGCCGCCGCCGCCCGCAGCGTTTTGACGCCGGCTTCAGAGGCGAGGAAAAGATAGCCGAAACTGTCGATCCTGATCGTCGGCGCTTCGGGGTCTCCCCCCGTCGCCTCGCGGAAGTTGTGGATATGCTCGGCGGCGAATTGCGAGATCCGGATATTGATCTCGGTGGTGTATTGCTGACGAATCGAGCTCGCGGAGCGGCTGGTGGAAGAGAATTCCAGCGTCGGATCACGCTCGATCACCAGCACAGAGCCATCGAACCCCGCGCAATCCGATAGAAAGAACGCGCAGGCGGAGCCGATCATGCCGCCGCCGATGATGATCACGTCATAGCTTGAACGCATGAAACCCCTCCCGGAGCGGCGCCGCTCCTTCCGATTCTCAGCGCTTCAGCGCCCACTCGCCGCCATGGCGCGAATCGCCTGAGCGACATCGTGCGCAAAGCTCCGCGCGGTCGAGC
This sequence comes from Paracoccaceae bacterium, assembly GCA_040904645.1. Lineage (GTDB taxonomy): Bacteria > Pseudomonadota > Alphaproteobacteria > Rhodobacterales > Rhodobacteraceae > Pikeienuella. The sequence goes on along the minus strand of JBBDTD010000137.1, from coordinate 31,138 downwards.
GCGCGGTCTCCAGCGCATATGCCGGGCCGTCGGCGTCCGGCAGGCGGCGAATGATCACACCGATATGGGCCATGATGGTTCGCGCAGCGGCGCCCACGGGGAACGCGGTTTCTTCGAAATCGAGGCTGGAGAGCCGGGCCAGCACGGCGCGGGCGCCGGGGCCCTCGAGGCGAAAGGAGACATAGGCGTCGGAAAGGTCGGTGACGGCCCCGCTCGCCGCCAGCATGGCGATATGCGTTTCGAGACCCTCCTGCGGCCCGGTGATCAGCCATTGGCCGGGCGCGAGGGCGACGGCGCAGAACCCGTCCGCCTCCGCGCTCCGACCCGCGCCGGGAAGGGGGAGGAGGCCGGCTATTTCGGCTTCGAGCGCCGCGCCAAGACCGCGCCGCGCTGCAAGATGGACGAGGCCGCGCGGCCCCGCCTCGTCGAATGTCACGCCTGGCGCTTCCACCCGCGCCGGGGCGCCCCCGAACGCGGATCGGGCGCTGAGTATGAATTCAGCCACGAAGCCGTTCTCCTTCAGGATCCACGAAATGCGGGCTGACGATCTCGACCACGATATCGGCGCCCCTGATTCCGTCCCACGCTCTGATCCGGTCGCCCATCCGCTGGCCGCCGCCCCTGACGAAACCAAGGCCGATATAGCTTTCCAGCTCTGGCGACCAGACGGCGGAGGCCATCCAGCCCAGATCGTTGGCGAGCGTCGGCTCAGCGCCGATTTCGATGAAATGCGCGCCGGAGGAAAGCTTCGCCTGGGGGTCGACGGGGCGAAGCCCTACCATGGTTTCGCGGTCCGGCCGCGTCAGGCCTTCGCGCCGCGCCATCTCGCGGCCAATGAAGCCGGTGGCCTTTTTCGCGCCGAGCCGCGCCATGCCGAGATCGGCGGCGGTGGTGCGCCCATCCAGTTCGCTCCCGGCCGGATGGCCTTTTTCAACTCGCATGACGCCTAGCGCCTCAACGCCATAAGGGGCCGCGCCCCATTCGGCGCCGGCCCGGACCAGAACATCGACCAGATCGTGCCCGTAGCGCGCCGGAATCGCGATCTCATAACCAAGCTCCCCCGAAAACGAGAGCCGGAAGAGCCGCGCCGGAACACCGCCGCAAACGCTCACCGCCGCGCAGGCCATGTAGGGAAAGGCCGCGTCGCCAAGGTCATGCTCCGCGTCGACGATTTTGCGCAGAAGATCCCGCGCCCGTGGACCGGTGGCGGCGTACTGCGCCCATTGCTCGGTCACGGAGACAAGCGAGACGTCGAGTTCGGGCCAGAGGCATTGACGGCAAAACTCCATATGCCGCATCACCTCCACGGCCTTCGCCGTGGTGGTGGTCACAAGGAAATGCTCCGCGCCAAGTCGCGCCGCCGTTCCGTCATCGAAGACGATCCCGTCCTCTCGCAGCATCAGTCCATAACGGCAGCGCCCGATGGCGAGGGTGGAAAAGCTGTTCTGGTAGAGCCGGTCGAGAAATGCGCCTGCGTCCGGTCCCTTCACGTCAATTTTGCCGAGGGTGGTGACGTCCACGATCCCGGCCGCGCTTCGCGTCGTCTTCACCTCCCGGTCGACACTGTCTCGCCAACCGGCTTCGCCATCCCGGCGAAACCACTGCGCCCGCATCCAGAGCCCGGCTTCGACAAAATCCGTCCCCTGCGCCGCCGCCCAATCATGGCTGGGGGTGAGGCGCGTTGGGCGAAACTCTCCGCCGCGATGGCGCCCGGCGAAGGCGGCGATCGGAACCGGCGTATAGGGGGGGCGAAAACTGGTGGTTCCGGTTTCTTCGACGCTGCGCCCGGTCAGCGCGGCGATCGCGGCGATGGCGATGACATTCGCCGTCTTGCCCTGATCGGTCGCCATGCCGAGCGTCGTATAGCGCTTCATATGCTCGACGGAGCGAAAGCCTTCCTGATGCGCGAGCTGCAGATCCTTTAGCGTCACATCGTTCTGAAGGTCGATCCAGGCGCGCTTGGCGCCCTCGACAAACCAGAACGGCGCGATCGAAACCGGGCCATCCTCCGCCGCCGGCGCCCCGGCCGGCGGCGCGGTGACGCCGATGTCGCCGAGCGCGGCGACGGCCTTTTGCGCGCCGTCCTTCAGGCAAGCCGCGGTCGAACAGACCCCCCGGGCCGCCCCCGCGACCGAAAGTCCGGGCGGCGGGTTCGGGCCTGGGATAAAGGCGGCGAGGGTTTCGTCCCAGATCGGCCTGCCACCGAGATGGCAGGTCAGGTGCAGCGTCGGCGACCAGCCGCCCGAGACCGCGATCATGTCCGCCGCAACTCTGTCGACCGTCCCGTCCGCATGACGGATCGAGACATGGGAGACACGCCGCCGCCCGCCCGTATCGACCAGCGCGCCGCCAGGGATCGTGCGAAACCCCTCCGCTTTCGCCTGACCGGCGCGGCTGTCCACCAGGGTCACCTCCGCGCCGGCCGTCTGAAGATCGCGCGCGGTTCGCCAGCCATCGTCATTGCAGGTGAAGACCACCGCGCGCCGTCCCGGCAGCGCCGCGTAACGGTTGATCCAGGTTCGCGCCGCGCCGGCGAGCATGATCCCGGGCCGGTCGTTGTTCTCGAACGCGATCGGCCTTTCGATCGCGCCGGCGGCCAGGATCGCGCGCTTCGCGACGACCTTCCAGAGCCGTTGGCGCGGCGCCCCGGCGGCCGGCGCCGCGATATGGTCGGCCAGCCGTTCCAGCGCACCGTAGATCCCGCCATCATAAACGCCGAAAACCGTGGTGCGGGGCAGTAGCGTCACGTTGAGCAGCGTAGCGAGTTCAGCCGCCGCCGCCGCCGCCCAGTCGGCCGCGCCGCCGCCCCCAACCTGATGGCTTTCGGCGTTGAGCCGTCCGCCAAGACGGAAATCCTCATCTGCGAGGGCGACGCGCGCGCCGGACCGCCCGGCGGTCAGCGCCGCCATAAGCCCGGCCGGACCCGCCCCGATGATGAGGATATCGCAATGAAGATGCGCATGTTCGTATTCGTCGGGGTCAGGCTCTCCCGATAATGCGCCAAGCCCGGCGGCGCGGCGGATCAGCGGCTCGTAGATCCGCTCCCAGAACGCCGAAGGCCACATGAAGGTCTTGTAGTAAAAACCGGCCCCCAGAAACCGGTGGAACACATCGTTCACCGCGAGCAGGTCGCGCCGAAGGCCACCGAGATGGTTCTGGCTGCGCGCCTCCAGCCCGTCGAAAAGTTCTTGCGTGGTGGCGCGAACGTTCGGGTCGCTTTTCGCCCCGGCGCCGAGCGTCATCAGCGCGTTAGGCTCCTCCGGGCCGGCTGAAAGCGGGCCGCGCGGGCGGTGATATTTGAAAGACCGGCCCATCAGCCGCACGCCATTGGCGATCAGCGCGGAGGCGAGCGTATCGCCCGCGAAGCCTTCGTAACGCACGCCGTCGAAATCGAACCCGAGCGGCGAGGACCGGTCGATCAGCCCGCCCGAAGAAAGCCGATCAATTTGCATTCTGTCCCCTATCGGCGAGCATGACGGAAAATATCCGATGGCTGGTGACATCGCGTTCCACGACCAACCAGGCGCCGCAACCGCCCTCGTGCCGCCAAAGCTCGCGGTGGCGTCCCGTGGGGTTGTCGCGAAGATAGACATGGTCGTGATCGGAGCCGCCCTCGGGGCGTCTCGTCAGCTTGGCGTCGCCCAGATAGACATATTCCTCAACCACGCGCTGACCGCAGAAGGGGCAATTAATTCTCACCTCTTGTCCCTCTTTTTGGCTCGAATCGCGCCTGAATTCACGTTGGATGCGCGGCAGGTCACGGCGGCGCCGCAGCACAGGCGATAGTTTTGGCGTCGTTCGCAACTTGTGGCATATACTCGAAAGGATCCGACCTCATACTGTTTTTGAAAAAAGCCGCAGTCGCCGGGTTTGCCCTCTTCACGCGCGCGCTCCCCTCCGCCGCCCTGCCCGCTGACCCCGGGCGGGCTGGTGTCTCCCAGCGGGACGACCGTCGCCGGCAACGGCGCGGCCGCCGCTTCGATGACGGGTTCACCTTTTCGGCCACGATCACCGGCCTCGCCGCGCCGACGACGGCCGCACCGCTGCCGGCTTCGGTGACGTTCCTGCTGGGCGCGATCGCGCTGCGTGGATTTGTGGGCCGCTGAAAGGTCTGACATGATGGGGCGCATGGCCTTCAATGCAGGTTCGGCTGGGGGCCTGCGCCCCGCTCGTCGATGGCGTAGCCGCGTTCGAACCGGTCCAGCCGCATCTCGCGCGCCGTGTCATGCGGCTCGCCCGTCGCGATCAGATGCGCGAAGCACCAGCCGGACGCGGGCGTCGCCTTGAAGCCGCCATAACACCAGCCGCAATTCAGGAAGAGCCCGTCCAGCGGCGTGCGGTCGATGATCGGCGAGCCATCCATCGACATATCCATGATTCCGCCCCAGGAGCGGAGGATCTTCGCCCGCCCGAGCATCGGCATGACCGCCATCGCGCCCTCGCAGACATCCTGTACGACGGGAAGCGCGCCGCGCTGGGCGTAGGAATTATAGCCGTCGATATCGCCGCCAAAGACCAACCCGCCCTTGTCGGACTGGCTGACATAGAAATGTCCGGCGCCGAAGGTGATGACGCCGGGTACGATTGGCTTCAGCCCTTCTGAGACGAAGGCCTGCAAGACATGGCTTTCAAGTGGCAGCCTCAGCCCCGCCATCGCCGCCACCTGCCCCGCGCGCCCGGCTGCGGCCATCGCGATCCTGTTCGCGCCGATATAACCCCGCGTCGTTTCCACCCCGACCACCCGTCCGCCTTCGCGGCGGATGCCGGTCACTTCGCAGTTCTGGATCAAATCGACGCCGCGCGCATCGGCGGCGCGGGCGAAGCCCCAGGCGACGGCGTCATGGCGCACCGTGCCGCCCCGCCGTTGCAGGAGCGCGCCGGTGATGGGGAACCGCTCATCGTCGAAATTCAGATAAGGATAGTCCTTCTTCACGGCGTCCCGGTCCAGCAACTCCGCATCCGCGCCGGCCATCAGCATGGCGTTGCCGCGCCGCGCATAACTGTCGCGCTGGGAATCGGAATGGCAAAGATTGAGCACTCCCCGCTGAGAGACCATGGCGTTGTAGTTGATGTCCTGCTCCAGCCCTTCCCAGAGCTTCAGCGAATGCTCGTAGAACGGCTCATTGCCGGGCAGCAGGTAGTTCGAGCGTATGATCGTCGTGTTGCGGCCAATATTGCCGGAGCCGAGATACCCTTTCTCCAGCACCGCGACATTCGTGATTGCGTGATTGCGCGCGAGATACCAGGCGGTGGCCAGCCCATGCCCGCCGCCGCCAATGATGATGACGTCATAGGCGGGCTTTGGCGCCGGCTCCCGCCAGAGCGGCTTCCAGCCCCGGCCGCCGGTCAGGCCTTCGCGCAGGATCGAGAAGAGAGAATACCCCATGGCGGGGACAATGCCGCCGCGACCCGGGCTTGACCAGAGATTTCAGAGGGATCGCTCTGAAAGTTCGACGCGGCCGCGCCGCTTCCTCGCGATGAGGAGGGCGGCGGGCTTGATTGCGGAAGTTATGCGGCGAGAGCCGAAAACTCCCTTACGGGGCGGTGGACCGTGAGCCGCGCCGCGTTCGGCGAAATCCCGGCCCGGGCGCGCAGCTTGTCGGAAAGCGCTTCCGAAACTTCCCAAAGACAGGCGCAGATCTCGCCATCCGGGCTATCTGCGCGGCCGATCACCTCCGGCGACCATCCGCAGGCGGAGAACACCCGCACCATATGCGCGCCGGTGACGCCAACAAAGAACTCAACGCCCGCGCGCAGCGCGAAATCGCACCCGGCCCACATCAGCGCCGGTGCGGCGCGGCGGTTTGCGCGGTCAGAGACGAAGAACCGCGTCACCTCCCAGATCGTCGATGAAGAAATTGCGACGCCATCAGTCAGGTGCGCGAAATGATCGGCGATCATCGTCGGGCCAGTCGAAGGCATCAGCCGGGTGGAGCCGATATGCTGGCCCTCATCGTCGCTGAGAACGATATAGAGCGGGTTCAGACGGTCATATTCGTCAGTTTCGCGCCCGGCTTCATCGATATGCAGCGCCCAGCCCAGCTTCTCCTTGAACTGTGCGCCGCGTTCGCGAAGCATCTCATCGCCGAGGCGGGGGAAGTCGTGAAGGTCGTCACCATACACCAGGGTAAACGGCATCGTTCTCTCCTTCAGAATTATCTGAGGGAGCGTCATACAGAATACTCGTAAAATTTTACTTTATCGTTTCCATGTTTTTACTGGGGCGTGATGACTCCGCGATAGGCCGCCAGCGCGACCGCGTGCGGGATGTTGAGCGCGCCGAGCTTGTGGCGCGCGCTGTCGACATAGACCCGGAAGGTGTTCTCCGAGATACCCAGCCGGTGCGCGGCCTGCGCCCGGCTCAACCCATCAGCGATCAGGCGCAACGCGTCCCGCTCCCTGGCGGAGAGCGGCCGTTCGCCTTCCGGCGTTTCATCGCCGGCGAGGCGCAGCGCCTGCTGATGTGTGTAATGCGCAAGCAGCATGAAATCCGTGCGATAGACGTTGAGAAGGTTGCTCCATGTCGCGGCCGAGCAGGTCTTGTTCACGGTGAATACGGCGAACTGCCCGTTCGGCCCGCGCACCGGAACCGTATAGCCCTGATTGCCGACGCCGTGATCATGCGCCTCCTGGAAGAACCGCCGATGGCCGCCGTCCGACCAGTCCAGCTCGGCCCAGTCCACCGGTGCGAAACTGGCCCCCGCGCCGCGCATCACCGGGTCGATGGCGTCGAATCGCGCCTCGAAATAGCGATGAATCCAGTCGGCGGAGTAGGAAAGCGCCCCGATCGAGCGCCCGTCGCGCCGCCAGATTCCGGCGTCACGCGTCAGTCCGCCACCACGCGTGTCGCGAAAAACCGGAACATTAAGCCCGAGCGAAAGCGCGTAATAATAGACGTGATCGACATCATATGCGGCTCTGATCGCTTCAATGATATCGCCGAGACCCGACAAATCGGGAATCGTAGACAACTTCTCCACAATCGCGTCCAGCGCCGCTGACATCCGCTTCGTCCAAATCCGCGAGCCCACCCCGGCGGAGGCTCTCTTCGGCAGCGACGAGCAAAGCGACGTCCAGCTCCTCGGCGAGAGTGGCGAAGCCGCTTTCAGCGGCGACGCGTCGAACCGAGGCCAGGGTCGTCATGATCCAGTCCTGCATGATCTTTCTCCACCACGAAAAGTTAACGAATGATTACCATCCTCAAATAATCGATGATTTTGGGCGATTTGTGTATTCGCAGGTTCTGTCTCCCCCGAAACTGCGAGGCGCCGGGAAGATTGTCCTTTCAGTTCGGGGCGCCGGTCAGCGCCAGAACGGTTTCGCTTCGGCGAGATCGCGCCAGAGCCGGGATGCGCGCGCCCAGGCGATCTCGGCGCCCGTGCTTTTCGAGCCGAGTATCCACCCGACGGCGCGCTGCGACGCAGGGTCATCGGCGCCGAGCGCCTCCGGCCCGGTGAAAAGCGCCGCCGCCATTTCGACATCGTTGAGGTCGCCGAATATATCCTGCAGTAATTTCAGTTTTTTCAGATATTCTTTTACTTTCTTCTTTGGATACAGCGGCCTCAGGAAATCAACTGCGTAGCGCAGCTTTTTCAAAGACTTCCTCAACTCGTGGCGCTCTTCGACGCCCAGCCCGTCAAGCCCGCGGGCGCGGATTTCCACCTTGCGCCAGGTCTTTTCCAACGCGGCGCGCGCCAGCTTCGGCGCCGGTCGGGCAAGACGCTCCGTTTGCGCGATATCGTCGCTCAGCAACCAGCCCCGGCATTCGGTGAAGCGCGCCAGATGCAGAAGAAACGCCTGCACCCGCTTGCCGTCCAGCATTTCACGCAGACTGATCCGCATCGGGGCTTCCGCTTCGCTGAGCGCGGCCGCGAGAATACGAAAACCTGCCTCTTGCGGGTGCGCGGCGCCGGCAGGCTCGATGATGTCGCCGCGCGCGACCTCCAGATCGCGAAGCTCGCCGACCGCGGCCGCGGCCGCCAGCCAGCGCGCCTCTTCCGCCAGCCGCGTCGCCTCCGGGCTCCTGAGCGCCGGGGCGAAGAGAGAGAACGCGGTCCGCAATCGCCGCAATCCGATGCGGAGCTGATGCGGGCCCGCCGGCTCGTCAAGCGCCCGCGTCGCTTCGATATTCGCGGCGATCTGGCCGACGCATTCCCGCAGCATGCCGCGCGCGGCGGATTCGGAGGTCGCCTCCGCGCTGAGCGCGACCCGCCTCGCGCGGCGCGGCGCTGGTTTCGGCGCCGGGTCGCACCCATCGGCCAGAAGATAGCCGCGCTCCGACTTGGACCGGTGTGAAAATCTCACCCCGCCTTCCGGCAGCAACAGCAGCGCGAGGTCGAAAACCCCCGCTACCGGTCCTTCAATCGCCTCCAGCTCCATCTCACGGAACGCCAGCGCACGGCCGGCGGCGGTAATTTCGCCCTGATCGACGGCAAGCTCGACCTTCGCGCCATCCGGTCCGCCCAGAACGCCCGCCGCACGGCGCATCGTCGTTTCGCAAATCGGGGCGAGTCCCTCCTCGCCGAGCCGGAGCACCTCCTCGCGGAGCGCGTCATCACCGATCAGAGCCGGATTGAGCCGGCCGCCCGGCGCCCGCGCTTCCCACTCCCCCGCCCGCGACAGGCCGCCATGGATCGCGCTCTTGAGCTTTACCGTCTGGATCCAGCGCCGTCCGTCACGCCTGAGCCGCAGCGCGATTCCGGCGCGGCGGAGCGCGTGGTCGGGCGTGTCGTAGTAAATGCTTTTGAGCAGACGCGGCCGGGGCGCCGCGGCGATCAGCCCGGCTGCGACGGCGCGTGGCCAGATCGCGCGGGCGGCGACCTCGTCGATGACGAGTTTGAGTTCCGTCTCGATCATTCGACTACCCCGCCAAAGCTCTGTAGCACAAGCTCCACACCGGATGAACGTCAACAAATCCTGACCCCGCAACAGTGCGCGCGGCGTAATTCCCGTTTCCCGCCAAAGAATGGATTTGCCGGCGAAGATCCACTTGAGATTGTAGCGCGCCGGCGGCTTCCATGCTAACCCGAATCGCATGATGGCGATTTCCGCGACCACCCCCGCACCCCTAGCCGAGACGCTCCAGACGCGTTTCGTCGCCTTGAAATCCCGGCTCGACGGCCTTGTCATCGGGCAGGAGGCGGCGGCCGCGCAACTTCTCGTCGCGCTGCTCGCCGATGGGCACGTGCTGCTGGAGGGTGCGCCAGGCCTTGCGAAAACGCGTCTGGCGCGGCTCCTCGCGGAGGCGATGGAGGGTGAATTCAGCCGCATCCAGTTCACGCCGGATCTGATGCCGGGGGATCTGACCGGCGCGCCGATCTACCTCCCGCTGGAGCACAGGTTCGAGTTTCGGCGCGGCCCGATCTTCGCGAATTTCGTCCTCGCCGATGAGATCAACCGCGCGCCGGCGAAGGTCCAGTCAGCGCTGCTTGAAGCGATGGAGGAACGGCAGGTCACCAGCGGTGAGACGACCTATCGCCTCGACCCGCCATTTTTCGTCATCGCGACGCAAAACCCGATCGAGCATGACGGCACCTGGGATTTGCCGCAGGCGCAACTGGACAGATTCCTTCTCCATATCGTTGTCGGTTATCCAACCGCCAGGGATGAACGGCTGATCTTCGATCTGGTGATGCGCGAGGCCGCAGACGGCCTTTCGGACACGGCGAAGGCGGCGAACGCCCCGCCGATCAGCAAGTATGACCTCGCCGCCGCCCGGCGCGAAGTAGCGGCGGTGCATATCTCCGACCTTCTTCGCGATTATATCGTGCGCCTGATCGCGGCCACGCGGGACGATCCCGCGCCGCTACCCGGCGTGGGCGAGCATCTCGCGCATGCGATCTCGCCGCGCGGGGCGCTGGCGCTCGGCCGGGCGTCGCAGGCGCGGGCCTGGCTCGACGGGCGTGATCACGCGCTGCCCCGGGATGTGCGCGCCGTCGCGCCCGATGCGCTGCGCCACCGGGTCGGCCTCAGCTACCGGGCCGAGGCCGACGGGGTTAGCGCGTCGGAAGTCATCGCCGCGCTGCTCGATCAGGTCGATGCGATCTGAACGCTCGGACGCTCTTGCGGCGGAACAGGCCGCGACCGAGCTTGCGCTCGATGAAATCCTCGCGCTCAGGCCGCACCGGCTCCGTGGCCCATTCCCGCCCGGCGGGCGAGGGCCGGGAGGAGAGCGGGCCGGGCGCGGCCACGCCCGCAGCCTGAATTTCGAAACCATCAGCCCCTATCAGCCTGGCGACGATGTGCGCTGGATTGACTGGCGCGCCACCGCCCGCAGCGGCGAGGCGCAGATGCGCCGCTTCGCCGCCGCAAGCCACAGAGCGCGGATCATCGTCCTGGACCTGCGGCCGGATCTCTATTTCGGCATGCGTGAGCGGCTGATGGCGAAGACGGCGGCGCTCGCGGCCGCAAAATTGGCTTGGGAGGCGGCGGAACTGCATGAGCCGGTGGCGCTGATCGCGCCCGGCGCGCCGGTCATGCGGCCCCGGAGCGGCAAAAAGCGCCTGATCGCGCTTCTCGAAGCGATCCGGCTCGCGTATCGGGATGGTGCCACCCCGGGCCCGCGCCCTCCGCGCGCCGCGCTTCTCGCCTCTGCCGGGGCGCTCGCCGGGCGGCGCGACGAGGTGCATGTCGTCAGCGATTTCGAGATGGCGGAGGCGGAGGAGGCGCGCATCGCCGCCGACCTCGCCACGCGCATCGCGCTGACCGCCTGGATCGTCGAGGACCGCGCGCTGGCGGCCCCGGCGCCTGCCGGGCGTTATCCGATGATCGACAAGGCCGGCGCCCGGCTCACCGCCGCGATCGGGCGGCCCGGCGGCGCGCCCGAAGCCGCCGCGCGGCGGCGCGCGGCGCTGCGCTCGCGTCTGCGCGAGGCGGGGTGGACGGCCCGCGCCGCGCTCGACATTCTGCCCGCGATCAGGCCGACATGACGCCTGAAGAGATTCTCAAGGATCTGCGCGGCATCCATCTGCCCCTGACGGCTGAAACTGCGACGGCCCCCGGGTTCAGCGCCGCACCATTCCTGATTCTCGCGCTTGTCGCGCTCATCGCTGCGGCGGCGATTTGGCGGCGCAGAAATCATTGGAGACGATCGGCGGCGGCACGCCTGCAAAATGCCGGGATGGCCGGCTCACCCTCGGTCGCGTGGGCGCAGATGCTGGTGCTCCTCGGCGATCTCGCCCGGATCGGGCGCGCGGGCGCCCCGCCGTCTTGCGCGCATCTTCCGCCAGAGCGCGTGGGGCCGGAGGAATGCGAACGCCTTCGCCGCCATCTTTCTGGGGTCATCAAGGGCCGCGCGAATGGTTGACGGCGCGCTCGGAGGGCTGATCGAACCCGCGATCGGGCTCGCGCGCCCTTGGGCGCTGCTGTTCATCGTGCTGCCTCTGGCGGTCATGCGCCTTGCGCCGCCATCGTCGCCGCCGGGCGCGCTTTCACCGCCACCGGGCGTAGTCGGTTGGCTTTTCGCCGCCTCGGGCCGGGCCGCGCGGCTCGTCGCCGGTGCGCCCGGCGCCTTGCCGCGGCTTCTGGGATGGATCTCGGTGATTGTTGCGCTCGCGGGGCCGGAGCTGGGCGGCGCGGCGCTGGTCAGTCCGAGCGGGCGCGACGTACTCTTCGCCATCGACCTCTCAGCCAGCATGTCGGAGCAGGACATGGTGACCGAAGGCCAGCCGGAATCCCGGTCGGAGCGGATGGCCGTCGCGCGTGAGGAGGTCGGGCGCTTCCTGGCTTCGCGCGAGGGCGACAGGGTCGGCCTGATCGGCTTCGCGACCGACGCCTATCTCATTTCGCCGCTGACCCATGACGTGAGCGCCGCCGCCGCTATGCTGGACGAACTCACGGTCGGCCTTCCGGGCCGACGCACCGATCTCGGGCAGGCGATCGGGCTCGCGGCGCAGATACTCCGCACCGCTCCGAAAGGGGAGCGGATGCTGATCGTCCTGACCGATGGGGAGGCGAACGCCGGCGATCTCGGCGCTCTCGACGCCGCCGACATCGCCGCCGCCGCCGGGATCAGCACACATCTGATCGGCTTCGCCGGAGAGGTCGAGCCGAAGAACGCCGCGTTCATGCGGGAAATCGCCGAACGGGCCAACGGCGCCTATCACGAGGCGCGCGATCCGGAGTCTCTGGCCGCCGTCGCCGCCGAAATCGAAGCCCTCGCGCCGCTCGCCGCGCCGGAGGCGGAGGTGAGGCTGAAAGTGGGCTGGTCCGCCCCTTTCCTTGGTTTCGGGCTGCTGTGCGCCGGCGTTTTCGTCTGGTTGGAACGGAGAGACGCGTGAGCATCGTCGCGCCCTTGGCCCTGCTGCTTCTCATTCCGGTTGCGGCGGCGATCTTGCTTTTCCGCAATTCTGGTCCGCTCGGCTCGTCAGGATTGCCAGGCGACTGGGAACGGCTGATCGACGCCCCGCTCAGGCGCAGGCTGGCCCTCGGCCTCGCCGGGCGTGACAGGACGCGGATATGGCTGGCGCTCGCGGCGGCGGCGTTCCTGATCCTCGCGCTGGCGAGACCGGTGCTGGAGCGCGACGGCGCGCCCGATTACGCCAATCTGGCCGGGCGGGTGCTGGTGATCGAAATGGCGCCCGGCGTTGATCCGGCGCCGCAGCGGCGGATCGCTGAGCGGCTGATCGACGCCTGGCCCGATATGCCGACCGCGATCGTCGCCGTCGCCGGCGCTGGCTTCGACGTCGCGCCGCTGACCACCGACCGCGCGCATCTGCTGCGCTATCTGAAGGCGCTCGCCCCGCATCTGATGCCGGAGAGGGGCCGCCGCCCCGGCGCCGGCGTCGTCCATGCCGAAGCGCTCCTGGCGCGGGCGGGGGTGATCGCGGGGCAGATCGTCCTCCTTCCCGCGCTGGCGCCCGCCGGCCCCCGGCCGGGAGGCGGAGGCGGCGCGCTCCGGGCGGTGATCGTCCCCGACGCGCTGCGCGACGACTGGGGGAACGAAGCCGCGGCCTGGGGCGCTGCGTTGGTGGAGGAAGGCGACGTCACGCCGGTTCTGACCGCGCTCAAGGACGCCTGTCGCGACGCGCGGCTCTCCGCGGCGCCCGGGTCCGCGCTTGACCTTCGCTCGTGGCTGACCGGGGCGGCGGCGCTCTGCTGGCTCGGGCTTTTTCGCCGAAGGAGCGCGGCGTGAGAGCGCGGCTTATCCTTTGCGTCCTCGGGCTTCTTGTCGCCGCCGGCTCCAGCTGGCTCCTGCCCCGGATCGCCGCGCCGCCGGATCGCGCCACCCTGGCGATGCGAATGCTGGACGGCGGCCGGCCGGGCGACGCCGCGTTTCTTTTCGAGACGCCGGAATGGCGCGGCGTCGCGGAACACCGCAACGGCAGACAGCTTCGTGCGATCATGGAGTTTCTGAAGGATGAGAAGCCGGACGCGCTCTATAACGCCGGCGTCGCCTATGCGCAGCTCCATGAATGGGGCGCGGCTCGGGCGGCGTTCCGAAAGGCGTTGCGCCTTCAGCCCGGACATGTCGACGCGATCTACAATTTGGCGGTGGTGGAGCGGGCGGAAGCGGCGGAGAGCAAGCTGCTCGAAGACTCCACAGACGAGCGCGCGCCCGGGGGCTGGAAAACCGGTGAGAAAACCCCCGAGCTTGGCGGGGATGAGGAAGAAGCCCGCACCGAACAGGGCGGCGCCGAAGACGGCGAGACGAAGCCGACGCAGAAGGAGGCGAGCAAAGGCGGTCAGAGCGAAGAGCCCGGCCAGACGGGGGAGACCGCGCTGACCGGGAACGCCGGCGGCGGGCCGGCCTCCGGCCTGGCGGATTCGGATCTGCCGGCGCCCGACGGCTTCGCCGCGCCCGCCGCCGCCCTTCGCCGCGAAAGCGCGCAGGCGGTGGACATATTGCTGCGCAGGATACGCGACGACCCTGAAAAGGTGCTCGCCGCCCGGCTCCGCGCCGCCCATGATGCGCGGCTGAAGTGGGAGACGCCCTCATGCGCCGATTGCTGATCGCCCTCGCGCTCATGATCGCGCCCGCCGCCGGCGCGCAGCAGGCGACCCAGCATATGCCGGAGACGCCGGAACTTTACATCGTGCTGACCCCCGACAGCGCGCCGGATCGGGGCCTGTTCCTGCAGCAACAACTGGTGATGACCGTGCGGCTCGTCTCCAGATACCGATTTGAAAGCCTGGACCTGACCTTGCCGAATGAAATTCCCGGCGCGGATGTGATCCGGCTTTTCCGCCCGCGCACGATCGAGGTGAAATCCTACGCCAGCGACGGGTTCGTCTTCGAAGCCGGTTTCGCGATTTTCCCGACGCGAAGCGGGGTGCTGATCGTGCCGCCGGTGCGCGCCGTCGGCATGGCGAAATCCGCCGATGGAGAGGAGATCCGCTTCGATCATTCCGGTCCTGCGCTCCGCATCGATGTGGGCGGCGTTCCGGCGGCGTATCAGGCGGAATGGTGGATGGTCTCCGATCAGGTGAACATCAGCGAAAGCTGGTCGGCGCCGCCCGCAGAGGCGCGGCAGGGCGATGTGCTGAGGCGTGAGGTGACGGTCACGGCGCGCGGCGTTCCCGCGGATCGCATGGCGCCGCCGGTCCACGCCGCCGCCCGCGGCGTGGAGATCACCGAAATCTCCAGTTCGATCGAACAGCAGGTCGGGCCGGAGGGCGTCATCGGCGTTGCGACGGGCGCCTGGGATATTCTCGTCCCCGAAGCTCCCGTCGCCAATATCGCGCCCGTCCGCGTGGAGTTCTGGGATCTGGCCTCGGGGGCGCCAGCCAGGAAAGCCGCGCGCGCCTTGCGCATCGAGCCTCTCTCGGCGGACCGGGAGGCGAAGGCCGCCGCACTGCTGCTGGCGGCTGAAGCGGCCCATAAGGGCGCGCGGCGGCTCGCGCTGATCCTTGGCGGGCTGGTCTGCGCCCCCCTCGCGGCTCTTTGCGTGGCGGCGTTCTGGCGCATGGCGCCGACCGGGGCCGACCGACGCCTGGCTTCGGTGTGCGAAGTCGCGCAGGAGCCGCTCATGATCTTGCGCGCGGTAGAGGATTGGGCGCGGAAAACCGGGATCGATCCTCGCGCCGGCGCGCCGGCGCGGATGATGGCGGCGCTGGATGCGGCGGTGTTCGGCCGGGGCCTGGCGCCGGATGGCGCAGCCCTGGCCCGCGCGCTTCGCGCCGAAGCGCGCCGGGCGCGGCTGGCAGGGCTCCGCGCTGCGCTTGCAGGCGCCGCGAGGCGGGTCTTCGGCCGCGAAATCATCCTTGCCGGCGGGGCGGCGTGACGCTTGCGAATAACGCTGAGAAGTCGCTGAGAACTATGTTGCCTGTCGGGGCAGACTCGCGCTAGCGTGTATTGCTGAGAAGATAAATAACCCATGACGTGCAACAGCCATTCCCGCCGCAAGAGTGGGTGAGAAGCCTGACGGAGGAATAATGCCGACAGATGACACCCCCATTTCAGGCGGCCTCGAACGCCCGCTCCGCGGAGGCACCAATCGCCGAAAGATCATCGTCGGCGGCGCCGCGCTGGTCTCTGGTTTCGGTGCGCTGGCCCCGGAAACGGCGATGGCGGCGGGCGCCGATGACGTCGAAAAGGCGGCCCCACAACCCGGAGACAGGTTCCTGCTCATCAAGGGCGAGTTCAAGAACGAGCTTCTGCGCGCCGATATGCTCGAACCGGGCGGCAAACCGGTCGAATGTTTTCCTTTCGATACGGGTTCGGATACCGCAAAGCGCAAGAACCGGCTCAACCGTTCGCTCGTTTTGCGCCTTGATCCTGCGGAGATGGACGACGATACGCGCGCGCTCTCCGCGGATGGGCTTCTCCTCTATTCGGCGGTCTGCACCCACAAGGGGTGCACCATCAAGTCATGGATGGAGGAGGAAAGGCGCCTCCGCTGCCATTGCCATCTTTCAGAATTCGCGGCTCTCACCGGCGGCGATGTCATGAGCGGTCCGGCGAAGTATCAATTGCCGATGATACCGCTGGCGGTCGATGATGAAGGTTTCGTCGTCGCGACCGCAGGGTTCACCTCGGAACCGGGAGGCAAGACCAAATAGTCGAAAAGAACTGACCGCTCGCCGGAGCAACCGGCGCGCAGGAACAATAGAGGAGGATACGATGCTCAAGCTATCTACGGCGCTCGCAGCGCTTTCAGTTGGGGCCATGGGCGCGGCGGCTTACGCCGACGGCGCCAAGCTTCTCGAGAATTACAACCCAGTCACCGACGAGCGCCTCGCCAATCCCGAGCCGGAAAACTGGCTCAACTGGCGCGGCAATTACGAAGGCTGGGGCCACAGCCCGCTGAAGCAGATCAATGCCGACAATGTCGCGAATCTGGTTCCAGTCTGGTCGTTCTCCACCGGTGTGACCGAGGGCCATCAGGCCCCTCCAATGGTCAATGACGGCGTGATGTACGTCACGACGCCAGGCAATCAGCTGATCGCGCTTGAAGCCGCGACCGGCAATGAGCTCTGGCGCTATGTCCGCTCGCTTCCCGCAGACCTCTTCCAGTTGCACCCGACCAATCGCGGCCCGGCGCTTTACGGCGACAAGATCTATATGGCCACGCTTGACGCCGGCGTCGTCGCGCTTGACGCGAAAACCGGCGAAGTTGTCTGGGACGTGATGATCGGCGATTACACGGACGGGTATTACTCCACCCTTTCCGTGCTCGCGGCGGACGGCAAGGTCGTGACCGGCGTCTCGGGCGGCGAGTTCGGCATTCGCGGCTACGCCGTCGCGCTCGACGCGGAGACGGGCGAGGAAGCCTGGAAAACCTACACAGTGCCCGCGCCGGGCGAACCAGGCAGCGAAACCTGGAAAGGCGAAAGCTGGAAAACCGGTGGCGGCTCCGTCTGGATGCAGCCGAACTATGACGTGGACACAGGCCTCATCTATCTCGGCACCGGCAATGGCGGCCCGTGGATGCCCGACACACGGCCGGGCGACAATCTCTACACCACTTCCGTCGTCGCCATCGATCTCGGCTCCGGCGAGATCAAGGGCCATCACCAGTATCACTGGAACGACGCCTGGGACTGGGACGAAGTCTCCGCGCCGCTGCTCATCGATATCGAGCGCGACGGGAAGAGCGTGAAAGGCCTCGTCCATGCGGGCCGCAACGGCTATATCTGGTCGCTGGAGCGTACGCCGGAAGGCCCGATCAACTTCGTCGCGGCGGACAGGTTCGTCGCTCAGGATGTGTTCGAATCGATCGACCCCGAGACGGGCCGGCCGAGCTATAACGAAGCCACGACGCCGGGCACCGACAAGACCGTCACCTTCTGCCCCAGCCTCTGGGGCGGCAAGGACTGGCCGGTTGAGGCGTACAATCCTGACACCGGGCTCGTTTATATCCCCGCGCATGAAAACCTCTGCTCCGAACTTGGCGGCGTCGAGATGGACGATCGTGAGCCGGGCGAGCTCTGGATCGGCGTGCCGATCGACGTCATTCTGGCCTCGCTCAAGTTCGCCGACGGGATCGACACCTCGAAACCCGTGCCGATCGGAAAACTGCAGGCCTGGGACATGAACACCGGCGAAATGAAGTGGGAGCATAGCTTCAACGACACGCCGTATTGGGGCCCGATCCTTTCCACCGGCGGGGATCTTGTGTTCAGCGGCGGCACGAACGACCGGATGTTCCGCGCGTTCAACGCTTCGACCGGCGACATGCTTTGGGAATACCCGACCAACTCGGGCGTCACCGCAGCGCCGTCTTCGTTCGAGGTCGATGGCAGGCAGTATGTCGCCGTCCAGTCAGGCTGGGGCGTCGACGCCGAGCGTATGCAAGGCGGTCTCAAGGCGCTTCTGCCCGAAGGGCGGGTCCCCAGCGTGCCGCAGGGCGGCGTGATCTGGGTGTTCGCGCTCAAGGGTCAGGGCTGAAGCATGGCCCGCACTCCGATCACCGGCGACCGGGGGCTTCGCGCCCCCGGTTTTCTCGTCGCGGGGCTGGTCTCCGCATTTCTGTCCGGTCAGGCCGCCGCGGCGATCGACCTTCCAAAAGAGCCGGACGCGCTGATGGATATGATCCGCGGCGCGATCGAGACCAAGGATTACGAAACCTTTCGCGAACTCGTCTATTGGGAAGGCGCGGGGGAAATCAAACGACGCCTTGTCAGGTTCGAGTTGAACCGCGGCCTCGGCCGGCCGATCTACTCGATCGCGCTCGAGGATTTTCCCGAAAACGGCCTCGCCGGCGTTGAGGCGACCGGCAGTCTGGCGGCGAACATGCAGTTCACCTACCGCGTCCGGGTCGTCTATGACGAACCGGTGCTGGAGAAGACCGGCAAAAGGCCGGCCGCCGTCTACCTGATCGGCAAGGTGGATGAGACCTACCGGATCGGACTCGTGAATCGCAAAAGGGTCGACGACGACGATTGAACGGTTTTCGGCCCGCCCGCGGGTTTGGAGCAAGGCGCGCCGTTCATGGCGAACGGCGCGCCTTATTCGTTTGCGAATTCGGTTGCGTGCGCCCGCTCGATGGCCGCCATGTCCATGCGTTCATCGCGCCGAAGCGGGGATGCGCGGTCCGAGATCAGCCGCGCGGGGCCGCCGCCCAACTCCAGCACCCGGTCGGCCAGCGCCAGCGCGTCGCGCCGGTCATGGGTCGCGATCAACGCCGAGGCGCCGGTCCGCTCCAGCGCCGAAATCAGCAGCGCGCGCATAGCGGCCGCCGCGGCCGGGTCGAGAGAGACGAGCGGCTCATCCATCAGCAGCATCGTCGGTTCCGTCGCCAACGCGCGCGCCAGCGCGGCCCGCCGCTGCATGCCCAAAGAGACGCGCTCAGGGTGAAGATCGGCCGCCGCCTCCAGTCCGACCTCGGCCAGAAGCGCCCGCGCCCGCGCCATGCCGCCGGCGCCGGGAACCAGCGCGATGTTCTCCGCCAATGTGCGCCAGGGCAGAAGCCGCGGGTTCTGGAACACCATGCCGATCCGGCCTTCGGGCCGCTCGATCAGGCCGGTGAAATCCGGGTCGAGCCCGGCGAGGGCGTTGAGAAGGGTGCTCTTGCCGACGCCCGAGGGGCCGATAAGCGCCGCACGTTCCCCCGGCGCCAGGTCGAATTCGATCTTCCCCAGAATCGCCGAGCCGCCGAAGGCTTTTCGCGCGATTCGAACCCGAAGCCCGCTCATCGCCGCCACCGCGCCGCATGACGCTCCCACGGCTCAAGAAAAAGCAATTCGATTATCTGCACGACCACGACGAAGCCCAGCGCGTAGGCCAGGATCGTCGCCACGTCAAAAAGCTGAAAATAGACATGAAGCTGAAAACCCACGCCGTTCGGGCGGCCCAGAAGCTCCACCACCAGGACGATTTTCCAGACCAGAGCCAGCCCGTTGCGCGCCGCCACCGCGAAGAACGGCGCAAGTTGCGGCAGGACGACGTGGCGGAGCCGCGCAATCCGCCCAAACTGATAAACGGCGGCCATCTCCGCCAGATCGCGATTGAGGGCGCGCCCGCCCTCGCGCAATGTCGTCGCCACGTTGGGGATCTTGTTGACTGATACCGCGATGAGCGCCGCAGTCTCGGTCAGGCCGAACCAGACATAGCAGAGTATGATCGTCACCAGCGCCGGCAGGTTGAGGAAAAGCGTGAGCCAGCCGCCGAAAGCCCGGTCCGCCCCGCCATGCATGCCCAGAAAAACGCCTATGGCCGAACCGATGCTCATCGAGAGCAGAAACGCCGCGCCAACCCGCGCCAGGGTCATTCCAAGATGAAAGAAATAATCGTCCGAAGCGATCTGGACCACGCCCGCCCGCCATACGGCGCCCGGCCCGGGCAATTCATCCGAGCCGATGAGCCAGGAAAGAAGCGCCCAGAACAGCACAAATCCGCCGATCGAGAACAGCGTCCAGACCAATATGGAGCGCCCGCCGCCAATAGCGCCGCCGCTACTCGCCATCGGCGGGCGGCGCGAAACCGGCGGGGTCGAGCCGCCCGCCCTCGGTTGCGAAGGCCGGGCCCGCCGCCTCCACCAGCATCGCATGAAGCGCGGCGGCTGACTCCATGAAGGCCGGCGTCCACCGGGTGTCGGCGACGCCTTCGCGGAACCGGTCGCGAAGCGCGGTGAATTCAGCGTCGGTCTCGGCGCCCATATCGGGGCGGAGACGCTCCCACTCCGCGTCGCTGCTCAGCAGGATTTCCTGCGCAGCGTCGACGGAGCGAAGGAAGGCCGCCGCCATCGCCGCTTCTGTCCGCGCGGCGTCCCAGACGAAGCCGATCAGCGGCGGGGGCGGGTCGATGCCCAGCGCGGCCATCGCCTCATCGGCGCCGATCTGCCGCGTCGCGCCCGCCGCCTCCAGCTTGGCGGCCCAGTTCCAATAGGTGGAGACAGCATCCACCGCCCCGGTCAGCAGCTGCCGGGCGAGAAGAGGCGGCGCGCCGAACAGCGCCTCGGCCTCATCGCCGAGGTCGAAACCACAGTGTCGCTTCGCCAGCGCGCGATAGGCGAGCCAGCTCTTGTCGAAATCGCCACCGACAACGCCGATGCGTTTGCCTCTCAGATCACAAAGATCGGCGACGCCGCCCATCGTCATGATCGCGCCGAGCGACCGCGAATACGCCGCGAAGCGCAGATCGTCGCCCTTGTCGCGTCGCCTTTGCGACCAGATCCAGTCGGTGACGAAAAGATCCACCTCTCCGGACTGGAACGCCAGCGCGGTCGCCTGATTGCCGGCGAGGGCGAGCGTCTCGAGCCGATAGCCTTCCTTCCGGTCCAGCCCGTTCTCGACGATGGTCGAAATCAGCCAGTTGACCGTCCCGAACTTCAAGGTCGCGACGCGCAGGACACCCGGCTCCGCCGACGCCTGCCCGCCACATAGCATGAGCGCGAGGCCGAGCGCGCCGGCGGCGCGCCTGAAACGCTTGAAGGCGCTCAGCATGGCGCCTTGCGTTGCACGTTCATGGCCTCCACGCCGCGCCCCACGGATAGCGGCCGACCTTTATCGACTTTACCGGCGTCATCGAGGCGATGTCGATCACGGTGACATCGCCCGACGCGCCATTGGTGGTGAAGAGATATTTTTCATCCCCCGTCACCGCAATGTGCCAGACGCGGCTGCCGACCAGCAGATAATCCTCCACCTCATAGGTGTCTACGTTCACCACCGCGACATGGTTGGCCGTGCCGAGCGCGACAAAAGCTTTTCGCGCCTTCTCCGCGAAGCGGACTCCGACGGGCTGCAACTGATCGGGCGTCAGCCCCTTGATTTCGAAGTTGATCTTGGCGATCTCGGTCTGATCGGCGCTGCTGAACACCGTCACGGTGCCGCCAATCTCCGCGCTGACCCAAAGCTCCTTGCTGTCCGGGGTGAACTCGGCGTGGCGTGGGCGGTTATCCACCAATGTATTGGCGACGATTTTTTGACTTTCGGTGTCGATCCAGTGCGCCATGCTGGTGGTCTCGGAGGTGACGACGACGAAGCGCCCGTCCGGGCTGGCGCCCACGCCTTCCGGCTCGATGCCGACCTTGATCTCGGCGAGGACTTCGCCGGTTTCGGTATCGACCACTGTCGCCAGCGCGTCGTCCTCGTTAGCGATGTAGAGACGCCGGTCGTCTGGATGGAGCGCGAATTGTTCGGGATCGTCCCCGGACGGCAGTTCCGCGATGATCGCGCCTGTCGCAGGGTCCATCACCTGCACGGTGTCGGAATCGGACGCGCAGATATAGAGGCGCGCGTAGTCATGCGAGAATACCGCGCCGCGTGGGCGTTCTCCCGTTGGGTGGGTGGCGACGACCTCCATTGTCGCGACGTCGATGACCGAAACCGTGTTATCCTTTTCGTTCGTCACCCAGACTTGGCCGTCGGCCAGCGCCATGACCGGCCCAAACGCCAGCGCCGCCGCGATTATTTGCATGTAACGCATCAGATGTTTCCTCTCTTCCTGCTTTTCGATCAGTTGAAGGCGCGGCAGGGGCTTTCCAGCTGGTCGAAGCCGAGCGTATCGAGTTCGGTGCGCTGGTGAAGAAACCCTTCGATAGGCGCGACGGCGGCCAGAGCCCGCGGATGAACCAGCGGGATCGGCTGGCGCAACTGCCCGTTCCAGGGGCGGTAGCTCATCTTCAGCCCTTTGAACCCGGCGAGCGAAAAATCATCGCCGAGGATGAACGCGCGGAGCGCGTCCGGCTCGGACGCGCCGGTCCGCGTCACAGCCTCGCCCACCGTGCGGATCGCGGCCCAGGCGGCGTAATCCGTCTCGTTCATCGTGCGCCCCGCGAGCGCGGTGAAGCGTTTCTGAAGCTGCGCCGCGCCCCATTGCTCGACCACAGGCGACCAGCCGCGCGGGCTTAGCCCTTCGGAGCCGGCGACCGGGCGCGCCAACCAGGTATTGTAAAGCAGGTAGCGCGCGAAATCCTCGCGCTCGTCGGCGACAAGCAGCACGTCGTACTCCACGCCCTGGGTGAAAAGCGGCGCTTCTTTCGCGGCGCTGCGGCGCATGTCGGCGTCGAAGGCCCAGGTTTTCGTCTCGCGGATGCGGGCGCCGAACTTGGCGGCGGAGCGGGTCAGCGCGGCGGCGTAGGCCTGATCGCCCTCTCCCTCGCCGGCGATGAGGAAAAGATCGGTCCATTTCCTGAGCGTCAAAAACTGCATCAGCGCGTCGGCCAGCATCGCGCGGCTCGGCGCGGTATGGAGAATATTGGCGCGGCACTCGTCAAGCCGGAGCCGGTCGTCCGTCGCCGCGGCGTTGAAGATCAGCGCGCCCTTCGCCGCCGGCATGTCCGCGAGGGCCAGAAGATCATCCGCCGGCGCGTTGACCACGATGATCCGCGCACCGGTCGCCAGCGCGGCCTCCGCCGCCGGCGCAAAGGGGGCGTCTTCGTCCACGATGATCTCTTCGAGCGCATAGCTATGGCCGAGAAACTCGCCGGTGGAGGCGTTGTCCTCCTGCCCCAGTCGCGCGCCCTGAAGCCCGGCGTCATCAGGAGGCGGGCTGATATTGGAAAGCGTCGGCGGGCGGGCGGTCTTTCGCTCAAGATAGAGGATATCAACCTCGATTCCCGCGCCGGCCGCCCCGGGTGCATGGAGAGCGATGAGCGCAGCGGCGAACATTCTGAGGCGCATCAAGTCTTCCCTTGCTTCGTTCAGTCGGCGGCGGCCGATGAAACAAAGGGGCGCGGGCCGATAAAGCCCGCGCCCCAGTTTCTCGGTTCCGGTTCAGACGTTCACGCCGAACGGGATTGAACGCTTCCGCTCTCCCGTCGCGTGAAAGAGCGCATTCGCGATCGCTGGCGCGACGGGCGGAACGCCCGGCTCGCCGACGCCCGTCGAATGGTCGCTGAACGGGTGCTTGACGACATGCACCCCGACATTGACCGGGAAATTGTCGGACCGCACGACATCGTAGTCGGTGTAGTTCGACTGCATGACGCGCCCATTCTCGAAGGTGATCGAGGAATGCAGCGCCGCCGTCATGCCCATCACGGCCGCGCCCTGCATCTGGCTCTCGATCCGTTCGGGGTTGGCGGCGAAACCGCAATCGATCGCCAGATGAAGCTCGGGCACCGTGATCCTGCCGTCGATCACCTTCACATGCACGGCGCACGCGACGTAGGAGACGAAGCTCCGGTGAACCGAAAGCCCGATGCCTTCGCCCTTGGGCGGCGTCTTGCCATATCCGATGGCGTCCGAAGCCATGTTGAGCACGTTGACCAGCCGCCCGGTGTCGATGGGAAACTCGTCATTCTGCTCGCCATAGTTCCAGAAATCTTCCGGATAGCCCTCGGCCTTCAGGTCGACCTTGCGCGGCGCGCCGATCAGCTCCAGCCACATCTGCTTGTCGTCTTTGCCAAGCTCGGCGGCCAGTTCCCCGACGAAAGAGCCGATGGCCCAGGCGCGCGGGATGTTGGAGACCGACCGGAACCAGCCGATGCGGGTATGCGCCAAGGCGGCGCCGTTCTCGACGCTGACATTCGGAATGGCGAAGGGCATGTCGACATGGCCCATCCCGCTCTCGATCGGGAACTGATGCCCGCTATCCGGCGCGAAGGTCGAGAGGATCGAGGGCGCGACGGAATTGTGCCGCCAGCCTGTCACCTTGTTGTCGGCGTCCAGCGCCACCTCGATCCGTTCGGCGGAGGTGGTGTGATAGAAGGAATGACGAAGATCGTCCTCCCTCGTCCACTGGACCCGGACCGGCGCCCCGACCTCTTTCGAGAGAAGCGCGGCTTCGGTCACGAAATCGGCCTTCGACTTCCGCCCGAATCCGCCGCCGAGCAGGGTGACGTTGACCTTCACCTTTGACGGGTCGAGGCCGAGCGCCTCCGCCGTGTCGGTACGGGTGGTGTAGGGGCTCTGGACCGGGGCCCAGATCTCCAGCCCTTCGGCGGTGAAGGCGGCGAGGGCGACCGGCGGCTCCATCGGCGCATGGGCCATGTGGTCCTGCGTGTAGGTCTGCGCGAAGGTCCTGGCCGCGCCCGCAAAGGCCGCGTCCGGGTCGCCATGCTTGCGAAGCACGTTGCCGGGCTGTTCCGCCGTCGCTTTCATTTCCTCCATGAAGGATGAGGAGGTGTAACCGCCATGCGGGCCGTCATCCCATTCGATGACCAGCGCGTTGCGCCCTTCGATCGCGGCCCATGTGTTGGAAGCGACCACAGCGACGCCGCCGAGCGGCGCGAATTTCGCCGGCATGATCGAGCCCGCGAGTTCGTGCACGCTTTCAACGCCTGGAATCGCCAGCGCGGCGGCGCTGTCGACTGATTTCACCTTGCCGCCGACAACCGGCGGCCGGGCGATGACGGCGTATTTCATCCCCGGAAGCGAGACATCGGCGCCATAGACCGCCTTGCCCGTGGTGATGTTGTGCAGATCGGTGATCTGGACTGCGCCCTTGCCGATATAGCGGAAGTCGGCCTCGTCCTTGTAGGCGATATCCTCGTGCGCGGGCACGGGCTGCTTCATCGCATCCGCTGCGATCTCGCCAAAGCCGAGAACCTCGCCCTTCGACGCGTAGGCGACGTGGTTCTCCACCCGAACGTCCTTCGGGTCGATTCCCCAGCGTTCCGCCGCCGCCGCCCTTATCATGTGCCGGACCGAGCCGCCGATCTTGCGCGCCATCTGGATATGATGGCGGAGCGAGCGCGACCCGTCCGTGTCCTGGTTGCCGTATTTGGGCTCGTCGCCCTCGGCCTGCACGATCTTGACGCGGCTCCAGTCCGCCTCCATCTCGTCGGCCATGATCATCGGCAGCGACGTGCGTGAGCCGGTGCCCATTTCGGAGCGATGCGCGACCAGCGTCACGGTTCCGTCAGCGTCTATGGAGACGAATACCAGCGGGTCTTCGACAATGCCGTGCGGCATCGATTCGCCGCCCGTCACCCAGCGGGGAAACGCGTCTGCTCCGGTGGCGAAGGCGCCCACCGCGAAAGCAGCCGAGCCGCCGAGAAACGTTCGCCGGGAGACCTTGGCGATCGTGATGTTGTGCGCCAGCGGAGCGGCGGCCCTGATTTCGTTCAGGAAGTGCAACATGGCTCAGCTCCCCGTGCTTGCAAGGCGCACGGCGGCGACAATGCGCTGGTAGCAGCCGCAGCGGCAGACATTGCCGGCCATGGCCTCAAGAATTTCATCGTCCGTCGGTTTCGGGTTCTCCGAAAGCAGCGACGCGGCCTGCATGATCTGGCCGGTCTGGCAGAAACCGCATTGAGGCACGTTCAACTCGCGCCACGCGGTCTGCACACGGTGATCGCCCGCAGCGTCGAGCCCTTCGATGGTGGTGACCTCAGCCCCCTCGACATCGCCGACGGTAAGCTGGCATGAACGCTCCGCCTTGCCGTCCACATGCACGGTGCATGCGCCGCAAAGCCCTATGCCACACCCGAATTTCGTGCCTTGCAGCCCGGCCACATCCCTGATCGCCCAAAGCAGGGGCATGTCCGGGGATGCGTTCACCTCGCTGTCGACGCCGTTAAGTCTTATACGCGCCATGCTGGGTCTCCTCCTTTGATCGTCTCTGCCGGATGTGTCTTCAGGTTTTTCTGAGCCTTCCGCCGCGCACATCCTTAGAGTGAGCGTAACGCAGAATCGCTCTCCCTGTGGAAATAATATTCTGGGGGCGGCGAAAAAAACGACCGAGCTGAAATGGGGGGCAGGCGCTTTTGCTTGTAATCTGCGGGGCCGTGGCGAAGCTGCGGCCAACGCAAGATCGGAGGCGACATTGACCAAGACGATCCATATCCTGAACGGGCCGAACCTGAACCTGCTCGGCAAGCGCCAACCCGAGATTTACGGTCGCGAAACCCTGGCGGATGTCGACGCCGCCGCCGCGGCGCTCGGCGCGACCCTCGGTCTTTCGACCGCGCTGATGCAGTCCAATCACGAAGGGGAGATCGTTGAGCAGATCCACGCGGCGCGGGATGCGGCGGACGGGATCATCATCAACCCCGCCGCCTTCACCCATACCTCCGTCGCCATCCTTGACGCGCTGAACGCCTTCGACGGCCCGGTGATCGAGGTTCATATCTCCAACGTCCACAAGCGAGAGGCGTTTCGCCATCATTCCTATGTCAGCCTCAGGGCCGATGCGGTGATCGCCGGGCTGGGGACGGAAGGGTATCTCGCGGCGCTGCGCCGCATGGCGACGCTGCTGGGCTGACGCCGGGAAACGCAGAAAATGGGAAAGGATATGACGATGGAGCTTCCGAAGAATGGATTCAAGGCGGCGCTGGCCGAAGGGCGCCGGCAAATCGGCGTCTGGTGCCAGATCCCCGGCGGCGGCCACGCCGAGGCGCTGGCGCGCTGCGGCTTTGACTGGATGATGATCGACACCGAACATTCGGCGACCGACCTCACCATGGTGCAGACCATGCTGCAGGCCGCCGCCCCCTGGCCGACGCACTCGGTCGTGCGCCCGGGCTGGAACGACGCGGTGGAGATCAAGCGCCTGCTCGATCTCGGCGCCCGCAATCTTCTGATCCCCTATGTGCAATCGGCGGAGGAGGCTCGACGCGCTGTCGCCGCCGTTCGCTATCCACCTGAGGGAACGCGCGGCGTCGCGGGCCTCACCCGCGCCAGCGGTTTTGGCCTGATCAAGGATTACACCGCCCGCGCCAACGCCGAAATTTGCCTGCTGGTGCAGGTGGAGACCGCGGCCGCGCTTGAAGAGATCGAAGCGATCGCCGCGGTTGACGGCGTCGACGGGGTTTTTATCGGCCCCGCCGATCTCGGCGCGTCGATGGGATTTCCGGGCCAGGGCGGCCGCGCCGAGGTGAAGGCGGCGGTGCGCGACGGCATCCGCAGGATCAAGGCGGCGGGAAAGCCGCCCGGCGTTCTCTCGCTCGATCAGCCGTTCCTGCGTGAGTTGCAGGAGGATGGCGCGGTCTTCACGGCGGTCGATGTCGACACCGCGATTCTGATGAACGGCGCGCGGGCGCGGGCGAAGGAATGGCAGGGCTGAAGCGGCGGCGCTGAACGGGCGCCGGGACGGCGGGATCGCGCCTCAGCCGAGGCCGAGGTCGCGGAGGATGAAATTCGCGACCGCCGCCGCATCGTCGAGCGGCAGCACCGGCCTGTCGGTCTCCGGGATGTCGTTGCTCGCCACCGCGCGGATCGTCTCGTCGCTCGCGGCGATCAGCGCATCGCCGCTCGACGCGCGCCAGACCTCGATCTTCGGATGCCGGTCACGTTTCCAGCCTTCGATCAGCACCAGATCGACTGGCGCGAGGCGCGCGAGCAATTCCTCAAGCGTCGGCTCCGCCGCGCCGCGCAGCTCCCGCATCAGCGCGAACCGGGAGCCGGAGGCGACCAGCACCTCCTCGGCGCCCGCTGCGCGGTGGCGGAAACTGTCCTTGCCGGGCTGGTCGATATCGAACGCATGATGGGCGTGTTTCAGGGTGGAGACGCGAAGCCCGCGCCCGGAAATATCGGCCACCAGCCGTTCCACCAATGTGGTCTTGCCAGCGTTCTTCCACCCGGTGACGCCGTAAATCTTCAAATCCCGTGCTCCGCTACAATGCGTTCGGCTTCGGCGATATCATCGGGAGTGTTCACATTGAAGAAGGGATCGAAGGGCGTGGCGTCGAAGGCGACCGTCGCCGCGCCATGCCTGTCGGCCCAGAGCGCCACCTTGCGCGTCCCGCCTGCCAGCGCCGCGCGCAGATCCTCGCGCAGCGCGACCGACCAGAGCCCGAAAGTGGGGTGCCGCGCCAACGCGCCATCCGCGCCCAGCGTCGCGGCGAGGATGATTGGCGGCCCCGGCTCCATGACCTTGGCGAGCCGCATGCCCAAGTCGATGGGAAAGAACGGCGTATCCGCTGCGACGGTCAGGATATGACTCTCGCCATAGCTGGCCGCCCAGTCCATTCCCGCCAGCACCCCGGCGAGCGGGCCGGGAAAGTCAGGCGCGCCATCCGCGATGACCGGCAGGGCGAACGAGTCGAACCGCGAAGGGTCGCCATTGGCGCTGATCGCCATTGCGACCACCTGCGTCGAAAGCCGCTCGGCGCACCGCGCCAGCAAGGACCGGCCCGCGATTTTGTGAAGCGCCTTGTCGCCGCCGCCCATCCGACGCGCCCGCCCGCCCGCCAGGATCACACCAAACGGGTTCATCGCGTCCTCCCTCGCAGTAGCCGAATTCAGGCGCGCATACTGAAACCTGAGCGCGAGGTTCTCAAGGGGCTCGAAATGACGGGGGGCGTCGGGGTCCTGGCTCCGGCGGTAGGATTCGAACCTACGGCCGTCCGATTAACAGTCGGATGCTCTACCACTGAGCTACGCCGGATCAGGACCTTGCGGCTGAGCGGCGTTTAGCAAAGCCCCGCGGCGGCGTCCAGCATCATTTGGCGCCGGAGCGCGTGCGGGCGCGCCGGAGCGCCCGCGCGCGCTGCGGCGCGGGTGGAAAGCTGAAAATTCACGCGCTTTCGACGTGCGGGGCGGCTTTGCGCCGCTTGACCTTGGGCGCTTTCTCGGCGCGCAATGTCGCCGAGCGGGGAGCCGAGAATCGGAGCGGGTTTGAGCGCGGCTGAAATAAAGAAGAAACCGCTGTTTGAGGCGCGGGGGCTTTTGAAGGCCTTTCCCGGCGTCGTCGCGAACGATCAGGTCTCCTTGACCGTGCGTGAAGGTGAGATTCACGCGCTTCTGGGCGAAAACGGCGCCGGCAAATCGACGCTCGTCAAGATGATCTATGGCGTGCTCCGCCCCGACGCGGGCGAGATGCGGATGCGCGGCGCCGCCTATGCGCCCTCGCGCCCGGGTGAGGCGCGCGCCGCCGGCGTCGGCATGGTCTTTCAGCACTTCTCGCTCTTCGAGGCGCTGACGGTCGGGGAAAACGTCGCGCTTGGCATGAACGACGCGCCGCGCGCGCGGGCGCTGAACCAGCGTATCCGCGAAGTGAGCGCGGCTTACGGCCTGCCGCTCGACCCGTCCCGGCTGGTGGGGGAGCTTTCGGTCGGCGAGCGTCAGCGGATCGAGATCGTCCGCTCGCTCCTGCAGGACCCGCGCCTCCTGATCATGGATGAGCCGACCTCCGTCCTGACCCCGCAGGAAGTGGAGATGCTGTTCGCCACACTCCGCAAGCTGAGCGCGGAGGGGGTGTCGATCCTCTATATCAGCCACAAGCTGGAGGAGATTCGCGCGCTCTGCGAGGCGGCGACGATCCTGCGGGGGGGGAAGGTGAGCGGCGCCTGCGATCCGCGCGAGCAAACCGCGCGCAGCCTGGCGGAGATGATGATCGGCCGCAGTCTCGCCCAGCCGAAGCCGGTGGACTGGAAGCCGGGCGCGGCGCGGCTTGCGGTCGAAAAGCTGAGCGTTCCCAGCGCGGAAAATTTCGGCGTCGATCTGAAGTCGCTCAGTTTCGATCTTCGCGCCGGGGATATTCTCGGTATCGGCGGCGTCGCCGGCAACGGCCAGGACGAGCTGATCGGCGTGCTTTCCGGCGAGACGCGGACGCCTGCTGCCTCCCTGCGCCTTGGCGGCCAGCCGATCGGCCAGCTGGGCCCGACCGGCCGGCGCGCGCTTGGCCTCGCGGTCGCGCCGGAAGAACGCCTGGGGCACGCCGCCGCGCCCGACATGTCGCTGACTGAGAATGCAGTGCTGACCGCGCGCACCCGCGCCAGGCTGACCTCGGGCGGGTTCGTGAAATACGCCGCCGCCGCAACCTTCGCGCGGAATGTGGTGAAGGCTTACGGGGTCAGAACCGCAGGCGTGGGTCACGCCGCCAAGTCACTCTCGGGCGGCAATCTCCAGAAATTCGTTGTCGGCCGCGAAATCGCCCAGAAGCCCGAGGTTTTTATCGTCTCACAGCCGACCTGGGGCGTGGACGCGGGCGCGGCGGAGGTGATTCATGATGCGATAAGGGCGCTGGCCCGCGGCGGCGCGGCCGTGATGGTCATCTCGCAGGATCTGGATGAGTTGATGGAGCTTTCGACGCTGCTTTGCGTCATCGCCGAGGGGCGGCTTTCCTTCCCGGTGCCGGTCGCCGATATCACCGTCGAGCAGATCGGGGTGATGATGGGCGGCGGCGGCGGAGAGCGGCGCGCCGATCAGGCCGAACCCCATGCTTGAGCTTCAAGCCCGCAAGGAAGCCTCTCGCGTCATGGTCTGGCTCACGCCGGTCTTCGCGGTGTTGTTGACCATGGCGGCGGGGCTGCTGCTGTTTTCCGCGCTCGGCAAGGATCCGGTGGAGGTGGTGCGGCTGATCTTCGTGCAGCCCTTCCTTGACCCCTATAGCCGGACCGAGCTTCTGGTTAAGGGCACGCCGCTGGTGCTGATCGCGATCGGGCTCAGCCTCGGGTTTCGGGCGGGCGTCTGGAATATCGGCGCCGAGGGCCAGTTCATTATCGGCGCGCTTTGCGGCGGCGGCGTCGGATTGGCGTTTTATGACGTCTCCGGAATCTGGCTGCTGCCGCTGATGGCCGCCGCGGGCGCGGCGGGCGGCGCGGCGTGGGCGATGATCCCGGCCTTTCTGAAGATCCGTTTCAATGCGAACGAAATTCTTGTCTCGTTGATGCTGGTATATGTCGCGGAGTTGCTCCTCTCGGCCCTCGTCAGCGGGCCTCTACGCGATCCGGACGGGTTCAATTTCCCCGAAAGCCGGATGTTCCATTCAAGCGCGACCCTGCCGCTGCTGATTTCCGGCAGCCGCGCGCATGCCGGCGCGCTGGTCGCGCTCGGCGCGGTGGTGATGGCCTATGTGCTTTTGCAGCGGCATATTTTTGGATTTCAGATCAAGCTGTTCGGGCAGGCCCCGCGCGCCGCGCGCTTTGCT
>JBBDTD010000136.1:7026-7288 GCA_040904645.1 Paracoccaceae bacterium | reverse complement strand
GCCACCCCGGCGACGCAAAGGGCGAAGCCCGCGATCTCGTTCGCCAACTCCGGCCATCAGCGCCGGCTCGACGACATTCGCGGCGCCGCCGGTCATGGCGGGTGCGCCGGGCGCGAAACCCGTCAGCCGCCTTCGTTGTCAGCCCTAGAGGCTAATGCCCGCCGGTCCGCCGGCCGATGCGGATTCGACCGGCCGGCGCACGGGAAATCAGGAAGAGCGCCCCCGCCCGCCCCCCCCCCCCCCCCCCCCCCCCCCCCCCGCC
>JBBDTD010000136.1:0-7016 GCA_040904645.1 Paracoccaceae bacterium | reverse complement strand
GCGCGCGCCGCCCTCGCCGGCGGCCGCGACCGGCTTGTTGGCGCGGATCCAGGCCGCGCCCGAAGGGTCGTTGTCGAGCAGGAAATTCGCCGCCCTGATCGCCTCGACCTCCTTCGACGAAGTGGCGGAGGTCGAGCCGAGCCCGATCAGCGGCGCCAGCGCCGCCGGATCCACGCCCTCGGGCACGATGATGCCGAGCGCGGCCAGCGCAGCGATGCGTTCGGCGATCTTCTTCGGGCTCGCGCCGACCTGCATCGGGTTCATGATCGCGGAGGTCATGCCCGCCGCCGCCGCCATCGGCAGGAATGCGTTGTTGACGCCATGCCGGTTCGGCAGCCCGAACGAGATGTTGGAGGCGCCGCAGGTGGTGTTGACGCCCAGCTCCTCGCGCAGCCGCCTGACCAGCGCGAAAACCTGAAGCCCGGCGGTGGACATCGCCCCGATCGGCATCACCAGCGGGTCGACCACGATGTCATGCGCGGGAATGCCGAAATCCGCCGCCCGCTCGACGATCTTCTTCGCCACCGCGAACCGCACGTTCGGGTCTTCGGAGATGCCGCTGTCGTCATTGGAGATGGCGACGACCGGCACATTGTATTTCTTCACCAGCGGCAGGACGAGCTCCATGCGCTCCTCCTCGCCGGTGACCGAATTGAGGAGCGGGCGGCCCTCCGCCATCTCCAGCCCGTTCTTCAGCGCGCCAGGGACGGAGCTGTCGATGCAGAGCGGCACGTCCACCAGCGCCTGCACGCGGGCCACCATTTCCTTCATCAGCGCCGGCTCGACGAAATTGTTGTCGGCGTAGCGCGGGTCCTCGGCCATCTTGTTGGAAAAGACCGCGCCGGAATTGATGTCGAGGATCGCGGCGCCGCATGCGACCTGCTCCAGCGCGTCTTTCTCCACGGTCGAGAAATCGCCCATCTCCAGCTCCGCCGCCAGTTTCTTGCGGCCTGTCGGATTGATCCGCTCTCCGATCACGCAAAAGGGTTGGTCGAAGCCGATAATTACCGTCTTCGTCCTGGATTCGACGACAGTTCTGGTCATTTGGTCACTTTCTGCGGGCCGCGCCCGCGCGGTCAGCCTGTGGCGGCGCTTGGCCGGGCGCCGCGATAGGCCCCGGTGAATTCAGCCGTCCTTACAATCCCGCCGAGCGGAAAGAAATGGATATTGCTGATCGGGAAGTCGGGGTGCTCCGCCTTGTGCGCGGCGATCTCCGCCAGGAAGGCCTCGGGCGAGAACGGCGTCATCAGCCTGGTCACATCCGCCGCGCGCCGCTGCAGGACCCTCAGCGACGGGCCGACGCCGCAGGTCAGCGCGAACTTGATCAGCGTCTGAAGCTTGGCCGGCCCGGCGACGCCGATATGGATCGGCAGGTCGATCCCTTCGGCCTGCAGCCGCTCCGCCCAGGCGATGACCGGCGCGGCCTCAAAGCAGAACTGCGTCGTGATCGCCATCTTCGCGTCGGTCCGCTCATTGAACGCCGCCTTCCAGCGCAGCGCCGCCAGCGCGGAGGCGTCCGAGCCGTCGGGGTCGATGTCGCGGTTGCCCTCGGGGTGCCCCGCGACATGGAGGCGGCGGAACCCGGCGCGGTCGAAAAGCCCGGTCTCCATCAGTTGCATGGAATCCGAAAAATCGCCGCGCGGCGCGTCCAGCCCGCCCGCCAGCAGCAGCGCCTGATCGACGCCTGCCTCGCCCTGATAGCGCGCGATCCAGTCCGCCAGCATCGCCTTGTCCGCGATCACGCGGGCCGGGAAATGCGGCATCACCGCAAACCCCTCGGCCGCGATGCGTCTGGCGGTGGCGACCATCTCCTCGATCGGCGTCCCGTCGATATGGGCGATATAGACGCGCGTGCCGGCGGGCAGCAAAGCGCGGAAATCCTCGATCTTCACGGCGGTGCGGGGCATGACCTCGAGCGAGAACCCCTCGATCAATGCGCCGACGCCGCCGGTCTGCGGTGCGGGGGCGGGTCTGCGCGCCGCGAAGAAGTTCAGGATATTCGCCATCTAGATCTTGCTCCAGCCATGGGGCGTCGTCGCCCCGGTCGCCGCCCGGGTCACCACGGCGGGGCTAGTTCGCCCCGCTCCATCCGTCATTCGCGATCAGGGCTTTCACCCGGTCGGTGTCGAATTCCGCCTCGAGGCGCGCGGCCTCGGCCTCGGCCACCGCGCGGTCATCCGCGCCGGGAACCTCGACCGGCGCCGATTTGCGCCATTCCGCGAGATAGGCGTCGTCGCCCTTCGCGCCGATCTTCATGGCGCAGCGGTCGATGGCCTGCTCGAACCGCTCGGGCAACTGGATCTTCGCGGCCCGCCGGCCCTTGCCGACAATGACCTGCGCCGGAATGTCCCGCCAATAAACCGTTACGAGCTGCGGCACCTGGTTATCCCCACTGTGTTCATTGCGGAAATGCGCGCTTCCGACCGGTTCGGCGCGCATGATCGCGACTGTCGATATGCGCTTTGCGACACTGGCCGAGAGATGGCGCGCCCCGCCTCGTCATGCAAGTCGCTTTTTCATCTTGTAGCGTCGGTTTCATCTGGATACCTTACCGGAGGCGCGGAGTGGGGTGCGCATATGCAAGGTGGTGTTATGGCAAGTTCGGCGCCGACGATTTCATTCGAGTTTTTCCCGCCGAAGGGTCCCGAAGGCGCGGCGCGGCTCTGGCGTTCGGTCGAACGCCTTGCTCCGCTCGGGCCTCGCTTCGTTTCCGTCACGTATGGCGCCGGCGGCTCGACGCGTGAGCGCACCATCGCCGCGATCCACACCATCCGCGACCGCGCCCGGCTCGACGTCGCCGGGCACCTGACCTGCGTCGGCGCTACGCGGGAGGAGACTCTCTCGGTCGCGCGCGCCTATCGGAAGATGGGCTGCCGCCGCATTGTCGCGCTGCGCGGCGACGCGCAGGGCGGGGCGGCGCAGTTCGAGCCGCATCCGGGCGGCTTCACCGGCTCGGTGGAGCTGATCGGCGCGCTCAAGGCCGAAGGGCCGTTCCACGTCACGGTCGGCGCCTATCCCGAACCGCACCCGGACGCTGGTGGCGACAACGCCGATGTCGAGCATCTGAAACGCAAGTTCGACGCCGGCGCCGATGACGCCATCACCCAGTTCTTCTTTGATACCGAGACGTTCCTGCGCTTTCGCGACCGCTGCGCGGCGGCCGGCATCTGCAAGCCGGTGATCCCCGGCGTCCTGCCGGTCGAGCATTTCGGCCGCATGAAGAATTTCGCCGCCCGCTGCGGCGCGACCGTTCCGGAATGGATGGCGACCGCCTTCGCCAACGCCGAAGCCGCCGGAGCGGTGGAGCTTCTCTCCGTCTCCATCGCGTCGG
The DNA here is from genome assembly GCA_040904645.1 of Paracoccaceae bacterium. Taxonomy (GTDB): domain Bacteria; phylum Pseudomonadota; class Alphaproteobacteria; order Rhodobacterales; family Rhodobacteraceae; genus Pikeienuella. The sequence goes on along the minus strand of JBBDTD010000136.1, from coordinate 3,685 downwards.
AAATGTGCGACACGCTCCGGCGTGAGGGCGCGGGGCATATCCACCTCTATACGCTGAACAATCCCGATCTTCCCTATCAGGTCTGCCAGGCGCTGGGCGTGGAGACGACGCCGATGCGCGTCGCGGCCAGCGGAGGCTGCGCCTGAATTCCGCCTGAAATTCGTCCGAATCTGGGTTCAAGAGCCTCGGCGGAGGCGCTACTCGATCTTGCGGTGGGGGGGCGCGTCGTCTACCACTATTCGTCCAACGATAACCAAAAGGGGATGGTATGGACGGGGAGAGGAGTCCGCAGGGAACCCTGACAGCCCCGTTCGGCGTGGAGGCGGCGAAACCGCGTCCATCAAGGGCCCATGGGATCGCCGCTATCGCCGGCCTCGACCTTGGCACCAATAATTGCCGTCTTCTCGTCGCGCGCCCCGACGGCGCGCATTTGCGCGTCATCGACAGTTTCTCCCGCGCCGTCCGGCTTGGCGACGGGATCGAGAAATCCGGCGCGCTCGACCCGCTGGCGATGGATCGCGCGGTGGGCGCTCTCAGGATCTGCGCTGAAAAGCTGCGCCGCTCCGCCCCGGAGCGGGTGCGCGCCGTCGCCACCGCCGCCTGCCGGCAGGCGCTGAACGGCGCCGATTTCGCACGCCGCGTCCGCGAGGAGACCGGCATAGCGCTGGAGATCATCGGCCCGGAGGAAGAATCGCGCCTCGCCGTGGCGGGGTGCGGCCCGCTGGTCGATCCGGCGGCGGAGCGGGTGCTGATCTTCGATATCGGCGGCGGCTCGACCGAGCTGGTGCTGCTCGATCTCGTCTCCGTGCCCCCCGAAGCCCGCGCGGCGGAGGTGCGGGCGATTCGCGCCGATTCCGGCGGCGCGGTCAGCGCGGCGGAACGGGAGGGGCAGGGCGCCCGCATCATCGACTGGGTGTCGATCCCGGTCGGCGTCGCCACCTTGCAGGACAAATTCGCCGAGATCGCCGATTCCGGCCGCCGGTTCGGGCTGATGACCTGGTATTTCGAAGAACTGATCGAAGGATTCGCGCGTCGTATGGCCCTCGAAGCGGCGGAACGCCCCCTGCAACTGATCGGCGCCTCCGGCTCCGTCACCACCATCGGTTCGGCCTATCTGGGCCTGCGCCGCTATGACCGGAGCCGGGTGGACGGGCTCTGGCTGCCGTCGCGCGCGGCGCGGCGCATCGCGCGCGAGTTGGCCAGCCTTCCCGAAGCCTCGCGCGTCCAGCATCCCAGCATCGGCCCGGACCGCGCGAAACTGATCGTGGCGAGCTGCGCGATTCTCTCCGCCATACTCTGCGCCTGGCCGACGGAGCGGATCCGCGTCGCGGACCGGGGCCTGCGCGAAGGCCTGATCTACACCCAGACCGGCGCGGCTCAGGGCGCCGCGCTCAACGGTGCGGGACGATGAGCGCGCCGGGCGGCTCGGGCCGCGGCGAGCGCGAACTGCGCCAGCGCGTGAAATCCGCCAGGGGCCGCAAGGTCTCCTCCAAGCTGTGGCTGGAGCGGCAACTGAACGACCCCTATGTCATCCGCGCCCAGAAGGAGGGGTATCGCGGCCGCGCCGCCTACAAGATCATGGAGATCGACGACAAGCACCGCTTCCTCGTGCCGGGCGCGCATATCCTCGACCTCGGCTGCGCGCCCGGCGGCTGGCTTCAGGTCGCCGTGCCGCGAATCAACGCGCTTGGCGAAAAATCCGGCAAGCGCATCGGACGCATCGTCGGCGTCGATCTGCAGGTTGTCGATCCGGTGCCGGGCGCGACGCTCATGCAACTCGATTTCCTCGATGAAGGCGCGGACGATGTCGTGAAGGAGGCGCTCGGCGGCTCGGCGGACGTGGTGATGTCGGACATGGCCGCCTCATCCTCCGGCCACAAGCAGACTGACCATATCCGCATCATGGCGCTGTGCGAGGCCGCCGCCCACCTCGCCTTCGACGTGCTGGAGCCCGGCGGCGTCTTCGTCGCCAAGGTGCTGGCCGGGGGCGCGGAGGGCGACCTGCTGAACGAGCTGAAGCGCCGCTTCGCCAAGGTCACCCACATGAAGCCGCCGTCCAGCCGCAAGGACAGCTCGGAAAAATTCGTCATCGCCACCGGCTATCGCGGCGTTCCGGGCGAAGATTAACACGCCCCGACCCGCCGCCTGAAGCTCACGCTCGTCGGGCGGGCGTATCCCGCGTGCGCGGATCGTCCGACCTCCTCGAAGCCAAGCCGCGTGAATGTCGCGTGGTTTTCAACCAGTTCAATTCGGGTCTGAAGCGTGAGGGCCTTGAGCCCACGCGCCTCCGCCTCCGCCTCCGCCGCGTCGATCAGCGCGCGCGCGACACCGCCGCCGCGCTGTCCCGGCCTGACGGCGAGCTTGCCGATATAGAGCGCATCCCCCTTGGTCCGGGTGAAGATGCAGCCGATCAACGCGCCCGCATTTTCCGCCAGAAACCCTGCGCCGGCGGCGGCTTCAGCGGCGAATGTCGCCGCCGTCCAGCGCCGGATGGAGGAGGGCGGGTCGATCCGTCCCTCCATGAAGGCGAAAGCCTCGGCCACAAGCGCGCGGATCGCCGGCCAGTCCTCATCCGGCCCCGCCAGGCGGATGCGGGGCGCGCTCACGCCAGCGGCTTCGCCATGAAAAGGCTGTAGGGGTTCAGGGCGTAATCGCCGAAGGCGCCGCAAAACCCGAACCCCGCCCGCTGATAAAGCCGGTGCGCGGCGTCGAGCCCGGTTCCCGTCTCCAGCATCAGCCGCGACAAACCGGCCCCGCGCGCCGCCGCCTCTATCGCGTCGAGCAGCAGCGCCCCCGAGCCCGAACCCCGCGCCTCGGGCGCGACGAATATGGATTTCACCTCGCCATATCCCTCGCGGATCGCCAACGCGCCGCAGCCGCAGGGAACGCCGCCCGCCTCCGCGACGAAAAACCGGATCTCCGGCGCCTTCAGCGCGTCGATGGAGAGAAAACTGTTCGCCTCCGCCGGATAGAGCGAACGCATCAGCGCGTGGCTCTGGCGCAAAAGCGCCGTCGCCCCCGGCTCATGCGGGTCCGCGGCGCGGATCGTCGCCGTCCGCGTCCCCTCCGTCTGCGTCCCGATCATGCGCGCAGCCTCAACGGCCGACCCGGCGCGATCCGGTCGGCGGCGGCGACGATGGCGTCGGCGTCGATGCCGAAATGGCGGTAAAGTTCGGCGACCGTGCCGGTCTGCCCAAAATGCTCAACCCCAAGCGGCGCCACCCGGTGCCCCGCGACCGAGCCGAGCCAGGAAAGCGTCGCCGGGTGCCCGTCGATCACCGTGATCAGCGTGCAATGCGGCGGCAGCGACTCCAGCAGCCGCTCCGCGTGGCTGGTCGCCAGATCGACGCCCCGCGCGCGGGCCCGCCGCGCCGCGGTCCAGCCGGCGTTCAGCCGGTCAGCGGAGGTGACTGCCAGCACGCCGATATCGCGCCGCTCGCCCATGATCCGCCCGGCCGCCGCGATGGCCTCGGGCGCCACGCACCCCTGATAGGCGATCACCACTTCGGCGTTCGGCCCCGGCGGGCGCAGCCAATAGGCGCCGTCGATCACGCCCTGGCGAAAGCCCTTGTCGGCGCCGCGCGCCGGCTGTTCGACCGGCCGCGTCGAAAGCCTGAGATAGACCGCGCCGCCGGCCTCGTCGCGAAGCCATGTCCGCTCATCGGGGTCGCCGTCGCCGCTGCGC
>JBBDTD010000135.1:0-40250 GCA_040904645.1 Paracoccaceae bacterium | reverse complement strand
TCTTTTGCGCGCCGAACGCGATGGCGAGGCCGAACCCCCCGGCCGCCGCGAGCAGGGGCGCGTTGTTCACGGCGAATTCCGACAGGATGAACATGAGCGTGAAGATGAGCAGCAGGATCGTCAGCGCGTTCTTCAGGAGCGAAAGCAACGTCTGCTCTCGCGCCGTCGGGCGGGAACCGAAATCCGGGTTGAGCCGGTAATCCACCCATGAGGCGAGCGCGATCCACGCCGCGAAGGTCAGGACCAGGATCAGCGCCGCCGAAATGAGAGCGGAAGACAGCCGCGCGCCGCTCTCCCCCGAAAGCCAGACGCCAACGTCAAAAACGCCTATCGCGCTGATCGCATATCCGGCGACCGCGACAACGATCACCGCGCGCGCCAGCGCGAGCGCGCGCGGTATGAAGGTGTTCAACCGCTGCTCCAGGGTCGGCAAGCGCCGCTGAAGCCGCTCGGGCACGCTGAAGCCACGAGCGATGGAACGCGTGATGACACCGGAAATCACGACGCCCGCGACAATGGCCGCCAGGACCTTCGCCGAACTGATCAGGATCGGCCATATAACCCCGTCGGGGCGCGTGGCGACGACCACGAAAATGCCGAAAAGGTAGATCAGCACCGGAAGATGCCAGTTTGCGGCCAGAAACCTCGCGCCGTCGCCGCGCTCACGCCCCGCGTCGGCGCCCAGCATCCACGCCGCCACCGGGCGACGGCCGTAAAGCGTCAACACCGCCGCGATGAGGATGGAGATCAACGCGAGGAGCGTCGAAAGCCCGGCCCCTGCTTCAGCCGATATCTGCCGCGCGGCGATCGGCGCGATCAGAAGCTGGCCATAAGCAAGGGTCGAGACGATGACGCCAAACCAGCGCGCCATGATGCGCGCGCCGCGATCCGGCGCGGAGACAAGCCTGAGTTCCGGCGCCGAGGGCGATAGAATGGCGCGGATCAACACCCGCGCCAGCCCGGCGATGAGGAAGGCGTTGAGATAGAGCGCCTGCCTCACCCCGACCGAACCCGCCTGGCCGGTGACGAAAAGGGCCACGAGATACCCCGCCCCCCAGGCCGCCAGCACCGCGCCCACATCGAGCGCGACGGTCCAGACAAGCGTCACAGCCATTCGCGCCACGCCGCCCGCTGCTTTGGCGCCTACACGCCGGAAAACCGGCCTGAGCGCCGCGCGCAATCCGAGATAGATGATCGTGGTGACGACGATCACCCACAGGAGATCGCGGAGCGCGTCCAGAAGCAGATCCACCTCTTTGAGCGAAAGCGTGTTGAAGGCGGCGGGCGCGCGCGAGATTTGCTGCGCCAGCACCATCAATGAAGCCGACGCGCGCGACAGGGCGGACTGGCTTGTCTCGGCGATGCGGCGGCCGAGCGAGACTTCCTCCGCCGGCGCCGGCGTTGTTGAGGCGGCGCCGGCGCGCTCCAACTGGTCGATCAGGGCGGCGCGCTTCGCGTCGTCCTTCAGAAGGTCTGCGAGGAGACGCGCCTCATCGGGGGGCATCGCCGCTTCGGCGGGCTGGCTGTCTGCGGGCTGCGCGCCTACGGTGAGCGGCGCGCACATGAACATCAATAGCGGCGCCACGATCGCAATGCGCCGGAAAAACGACAAGATCGTCATCACGCGGTCCTTTCCGCCGCGGCGGGGCCCGCCGCGGCACGTTATTGGGTCGGCGTTCCGTTCGTGGGCGCGCGGCGGAACGCCGCGACAATGCGCGGCCAGAAAACCTCCACCGCGACCGAACCGGTCACGACGACGATCGCAAGGCCCTGCAAAAGAGTCGGTTCTTCAGCCAGGATCAAGACCGCGAGGATCGCTGCGATAACCGGCTTGAGGAAAAAGAGATAGGAGGCCCGCGTCATGTCCGTCGCCGCCGTCAGACCGCCGAACCACAGCACCTGGGTGATGGTGGTGTTGAGAATCGCCAGCGTCAGAAGCGACCACATCGCCACGGACGGCATCTCGACGATCTCAAGCGGGTTGATCCATATCCCCCATCCAAGCCCGACGATGACGAAAAGGCCGGCGGCGCCGATCATCAGCGCAAGCGTCGTGATCCGCATGCCGCCATGGCGGACCATATACGGCTTGGCCAGCACCGCGTAGCCGGAGCCAAGCGCGGCGCAGACGATGGCGAGCAGCACACCCCAGATCGTTTCGCTCCCACCCGCCAGCGCGCCTAGATAGCCATCGGTCAGCAGAAAAGCGATCCCCGCCATGGCCATGACGCCGGTGACGAGTTTCACGGCGGAGATGCGCTCCCCGTTCACCACCCGGTTTATCAGGCCGACAAAGATCGGGATCGTCGTTACGACCGTGGCGACCTGAATCACCGAAGCAAAATCCAGAGCCCAGTGAAAGGCGAGATAGGCGCCGGAGACGCCGATCAGGGCAAGGGGAACGAAACTTTTCCATTCCGCTTTCAAAGGGGACCAGAGATCGCGCGTCTCCGGCCGCGCCAGCGCCCAGAGGAGAAGACCGCCCGCGCCAATGACGTACCGCCAGACTGAAACCTCCGGCCCCGAAACCCCGGAAAGTTTGGCGAAAAACTCCGATGACGCATGGCCGATCACACCAATGAAGACGGCGAGGTAAGCCCAGCGCGGCGGAATATTCACGCTTCGAGTTCCGCCCCGAATCGGATCAGGCTTTCCGCCAGCTTTTCCGGGCGTTCAAGCGGCACGAGATGCCCGCAATCGTCCCAATCCTCCCGGCGCGCCTGCGGCAGCAGCGCGAAGAGCTCGTCGATCACGGCGGCGTCGCGAAACACCCGATCATGCTCGCCGGTGATGGAGAGGACGGGGAGATCGAGGCTCGCCCAGTCGAACTCCCAATCCGTCTTGGGTGAATTGCGCATCAGGTTCATGTGGCCATGCCCGGCGTCGAGCGGCTCGTAGGCCCCCTGAAGAAAGTTCGGCCGCATCTTCGCCGCGTATTCCGGATTGACCACGAGCGGGAAGGTCGCATCCATGAACAACCGAACGCCGCCCTCGGCGACGACCCTGGGCAGCGCGTCGTTGATCCAGGCGATGCGCGGCCCGATTTTCCGGAGGGTGTTGAGCAGCACAAGCCCAGTGCAATCCAGCCCCGCCGCCCGCGCCTGCGCCGCGAAAAGCCCACCGATGGAAAGACCGACAAGGATCGGCTTCTCAGGCTTGAGGGCCGCGTTGATCGCCAGAATATCCTGAACGATCAGTTCATTGTCCAATTCCAGTTCCGCTGAAAACTCACTGCCCGCCTGCCCGCGGAAATTATAGCTGAGCGTTCCGTACCCGGCCTGCCGCAGCGCCGGCGCGACGACAGCCTCCCAATGGTCTGTCGAGCCGGTGAGGGCGTTCACGAACAAAAAGGTGGGGGCACCGCCGCGCCGAGGCGCTTCGTGAAGATAAAAGAGGCTGTTCTCTTCATCGATGCGGTGTTCGGCCATCTGCACGATCTCCCTCTCGAGCGGCGCGCGCTCATTGATTTTCAGCGATTAGCCCCCGGAACCCAAAGCACATCGAGCGCGCCGTCGTCATTCGCGGCGCGGCTGGCGACGAAAAACCAATCCGACAGCCGGTTCAGATATTTCAGCGCGGCGGGGTTCACCTGCTCCGCCGCGGCGAGTTCAGTCGTCAACCGCTCCGCCCGCCGGCAGACGGTGCGGCAAAGGTGCAGATGGGCGGAGAGCGGCGCCCCCCCCGGCAGCACGAAGCTGCGGAGCGGCGAAAGCCGCGCGTTCATCGCGTCGATCTCCTGCTCCAGCCGATCAACCTGCGCGGGAACCATGCGCAGGCGCGGATATTCCGCCATCGCATCCGCCGCGAGATCGGGAACGCAGAGATCGGCGCCGAGATCAAAAAGATCGTTCTGGATCCGCCCGAGCGCGTCGTTCATCTCCCCCACCGCATGCAACCGTGCGAGGCCGACGGCGGCGTTGGTCTCATCCGAGGTGCCATAGGCCGAAACCCGGAGCGCGTGTTTCGGCGTCCGCTCACCATCGCCGAGTGCGGTGTCGCCGCCATCGCCGGTGCGGGTGTAGATCTTGTTGAGGACGACCATCGCTAGCCCCCGGATTGCGCCGCGAGCACGGCCGCGAGGATCAGCACCACCGCAATGGCCTGAGTGATGATCCGCAATCGCATAATCTTGTTGGCGTATTTGCGGTTGAACTCACCTCCTCGCGCGAACGAGAAGACGCCGAACATCAGCACGGCGAGGACAACGAGACATGCGGCGATGGCCGCGTAGAAGAGCATCTGAGCCATGAAAGAAGACTTAGGACGGTTTGCCCGGCCTGACCAGTGCCGCCGTATCCGAACCTCATCGGTTCCCCGCGCAAGCCGCCGGATGATAGATTCCCCCGGCTCCGGGATAGCCCTTCGCGCCGATCTCCCGCGTGAGGGCGGGGCCGATCGGTTTCCTCGCCGCGATTTGCGTCAGGATGCGCGCTGAATCGTAGTCGGGCCTCCGGCCGAGTTCGGCGCGGGCGATATCATAGACCCGGTCAATGGAGGAGAACATCGCGAAGCCGCGCGCGCGGCGGATATCCTCGAACGCCGGGACCAGCCGGCGAAGCACGGCGCGCGCGTCATCGCGCAAAGGCGGCGCGTCTTCCCGCGAGAACGGCGTGGATCCCGGCCCCCGCCGCTGGTATCGCGCGGGCCAGAAGCGACGCGTCGCCCATGGCGCCGACATGGGCGGTGAAGAACCGGCCGGATATCCACCCCGGCCGGCTCATTCCCTGCTTCGGGCGGGAGTCGCATCAAGGCCCCCTCCCGGATGCCCTGACGAGCCGGTGACCAGCACCCGCTCAGCCCGCCTCAGAGTCCGAGGGAGCGATAGGCCGCCGCGACCCGCCCGATGGAGACCAGATAGGCCGCGGTCCGCAGATCGGTCGCCTCGGGCCGCGCGCGCCAAACTTCGGCCAGCGACTGGTAGGCGGTGCGCATCGTATCTTCGAGGCCGGAGCGAACGAGCGTCAGCTCATCCGCGCCCTTGAGGTATTTTATGCCGAACTCGTTCGAGACCTTGTTGCCGGTCATGCGCTCCAATTCGTCGATCAGCATCCGGTGGCGGGCTTCCTCCTGCCGGCGCTGCATCCGCCCGAAGCGGATATGGCTGAGATTCTTGACCCATTCGAAATAGCTGACCGTCACGCCGCCAGCGTTGGCGTACATGTCGGGGATGATGACACAGCCTTTCCTGCGGAGGATCTCGTCGGCGCCGGCCGTCACCGGCCCGTTCGCCGCCTCGACGATCAGAGGGGCCTGGATCCGGTTGGCGTTGGAGAGATTGATCGCGGCTTCAAACGCCGCCGGGATGAGTATGTCGCATTCGCCCTCCAGCATCGAGGCGCCGTCGGCCACATAGGCCGCGCCCGGAAAACCGCGCACGCCGCCCTGCTCGATCAGGTGCTGGCGCACCCGCTCCACCGGAAGCCCGTTCGGATCATGGATCGCGCCGTCTCGCTCGATGATCGCGACGATCTTGCAATCATCCTCCTCCTCCAGGAACTTCGCGGCGTGATAGCCGACATTGCCGAGGCCCTGCACGATCACCCGCTTGCCGGATAGCCCGCCGGAAAGGCCGGATTTCGCCACATCCTCGGGATGGCGGAAATATTCCTGAAGTGCGTATTGCACGCCCCTGCCCGTCGCCTCCACGCGGCCGGCGATGCCGTGGGCGGAGAGCGGCTTGCCGGTGACGCAGGCGCGGGCGTCGATCTCGGTCGTGTTCATCCGGGCGAACTGATCGGCGATCCAGGCCATCTCGCGCTCGCCCGTGCCCATGTCGGGCGCCGGCACGTTCTGGCTCGGGTGGATCAGGTCGCGCTTGATCAGCTCGAAGGCGAAGCGGCGAGTGATCCGCTCCAGCTCGTCCTCCTCCCACTCGGCGGGATTGATGCAGAGCCCGCCCTTCGAGCCGCCGAACGGCGCTTCGACCAGCGCGCATTTATAGGTCATCAGCGCGGCCAGCGCCTCGACCTCGTCCTGGTTGACGCTCATCGCATAGCGGATGCCGCCCTTGACCGGCTCCATATGTTCGGAATGCACCGAGCGATAGCCGGTGAAAGTATGAATGCGCCCTCTGAGCTTCACGCCGAAGCGCACCGTATAGGTGGAGTTGCAGACGCGGATCTTTTCTTCGAGCCCTGGCGAGAGGTCCATCAGCGACACCGCGCGGGTGAACATCATGTCTACGGATTGGCGAAAGCTCGGTTCGGTCGTCTGCTGAAGCATCGGAAGCATCCCCTTGATTTCCGGGCGCGTGGGTTCGCGCCTCATGAGCTATAAAGCGCACAAATAGCGGATTGATGAAAGCTTTATGACTGATCGTGGCGGCGGCGCGGCCCGCCTTTCCGTCGGCTTTCTGGCGCCGCCGATCAGGCGCCCTCCGGGTGCGGCGCATGGCCTTCACGCCCGAAAAGACGCTCCCCCGAACAGGCGTGGCCGCTGCATTCCAGCTCCAGCGTCGTTTGGTCGATGTCGAAATCCTCATGGAGCCGCGCCTTGATATGGCCTTTCAGCGCGTCGGCCTCCGCCCACCTGCCGGCGGCGATCACGATATGCGCATCGAGCGCCGGGCGATGTTCGTCAAGTTGCCAGATATGGGCGCGGTGAACGTCGCTGACGCCGTCCACGCCGCGGATGGCGGCGATCACCTGCCCGCCTTCAAGGCCCGGCGGGCTGCCGAGCATCAGGATGCGGATCGGGCCGCCGATCTCGGCGAACGCTTGCCACAGGATGTACCCCGCTATCAGCAGCGTCACAATCGGGTCGATCAGCCGCCAGTCGTAAAGAATGATCAGCGTACCGGCGAAAATCACTGCGACCGAGCCGAGCGCGTCGGCGACATTGTGCAGAAACGCCGCCCGCATGTTCATGCTGCTCCTCGATAGCCGGAAAGTCAGCAGCGCAGTGGCCAGATCAACCGCCAGCGCCACGCCGGCGATGACGACAACTATCCAGCCGTCAACGCCGGTCGGCTCGAAAAACCGCATCACGGCTTCATAGAGCAGATACAGACCGATCACGATCAACGTCGTGTAGTTGATCAGCGCGGCGACGATCTCGGCCCGCCCGTAACCAAAGCTCATTTCCGCCGTCGCGGGGCGGCGCGCGATCCGGCGGGCCGCGAACGCGATGATGAGACTGATCGCGTCGGAAAAATTATGAAGCGCGTCGGCGATCAGCGCGAGGCTGCCCGACAGCACGCCGCCGACGATCTGCACGACTGTCAGCCCCATATTGATCGCGACCGCGAGGCCGACCTGCCGGTCGCCCGCTTCGGGATCGACGCGATGATGATGCTTGTGGCCCATGGCGTCCTCGGTTGTTATCGCCCGGAGAGCAACTTAATCTCTCTAGTAACTAGAGGTTCAAGGGGCGCCCGCGATGTTTTCCATTGGCCAACTTGCGAAAAGCGCCGGCGTGAAACCGCCGACGATCCGCTATTATGAAGAAATCGGATTGATCGCGCCCATCGAGCGCACGGAGGGCGGGCAACGCCGCTATGACCACGACGGGCTGGCGCGGCTGGCGTTCATCCGGCAGGCGCGCGATCTCGGCCTTTCCATCGCCATGATCCGCGATCTGATCTCGGTCGGAGAGAATCGCGACGCGCCTTGCGCGCGGGCGCATGAACTGGCGCGGACCCATCTCGATCTGGTGCGCGCGCGCATGCTTCGGCTCCAGAAACTTGAGGCGGAGCTGGCGCGGATCGCCGGAGCCGCCGACGAAGGGGTGGCTGAGACCTGCCAGGTTCTGGCGGCGCTGGCGGACGGCGCGCCTAGCCCGCCTGACGCATCAGATAGCGGCCGTATTCGGTCTTCAAAAGCGGCTTAGCCAGCGCCCTGAGCGCATCGGCGTCGATCCAGCCCTGATCGAAGGCGATTTCCTCGGGGCAGCCGATCTTGAGCCCCTGCCGCCGCTCGATGGTGCGCACGAACTCCGCCGCTTCGATCAGGCTGTCATGGGTGCCGGTGTCGAGCCAGGCGTAACCGCGGCCCATGCGCGCGACCGAAAGCGCCCCTTCATGGAGATAGGTCTCCAGAAGCGTCACGATCTCAAGCTCGCCGCGCGCCGAGGGCTGCACCGCGCGGGCGCGCTCCGGCGCCTCGCCGTCGAGGAAATAAAGCCCGGTCACCGCATAGTTGGAGCGGGGCTTTTCCGGCTTTTCGACGATGGAGACGGCGCGGCCTTCCGCATCGAAATCCACCACGCCGTAGCGCTCCGGATCCGCGACGCGGTAGCCGAAGACCGCGCCGCCGCTTTCCGCCGCGCCGGCGCGGGCCAGAAGTTCCGGCATGCCGTCGCCGTAGAAGATGTTGTCGCCGAGCACCATGACCGATGGCGCCCCGTCAAGAAACTCCTCGGCCAGAAGATAGGCCTGCGCCAGCCCGTCCGGGCTCGGCTGCACGATGTATTCGAAGCTGAGACCCCAGTGGGCGCCATCGCCAAGCAGGCGCTGGAACTGCGCCTGATCATGCGGCGTGGTGATGATCGCGATCTCGCGCACGCCGGCCAGCATAAGGACCGACAGCGGATAATAGATCATCGGCTTGTCATAGACAGGCAGAAGCTGTTTGGAGACGCTGATGGTCAGCGGATGGAGCCGCGTGCCGGAACCGCCCGCCAGAATGATGCCCTTGCGCTTCATGAATTCAGCTCCTTCACCACGTCTTTCAGCCCTGCCCGCCAGTCGGGCGCCTGCAAGCCGTAAACCGCCGCGATCTTCGCGCAGTCGAGGCGGGAATTCAGCGGCCGGCGCGCCGGCGTCGGATAGTCCGCCGTGCCGATCGGCGTGACGGCTACGCTTAGCCCGGCCTCAGCGAAGATCGCCTCTGCGAAGGCGCGCCAGCTGACCGCCGGCTGACCGGAGAAATGGAAGACGCCGCTTCGCCCCTTACCCTCGGTCTGGGCTCGCGCGATGGCGAGGCACGCATCGGCGATGGCGGCGGCCGGGGTCGGCCCGCCGATCTGATCGTCGACGATGCTGAGCGCGCCCCGCTCCGCGCCGAGGCGGAGCATGGTCTTCACAAAATTCGCGCCATGCGCGGAGAAAACCCATGAAGTACGCAGGATCGCATGCGCGCCGCCGGCTTCGGCGACCGCGCGCTCCGCCGCCAGCTTGGCGCCGCCGTAAACGCCGAGCGGGCCAGTCTTGTCATCTTCGCGCCAGGGCGCGTCGCCCGAGCCGTCGAAAACATAATCCGTCGATATCTGCACGAAGGGCAGCCCGCGCGCCGCCGCCGCCGCCGCCATCGCGCCGGGCGCGGCGGCGTTCACCGTCTGGGCCGCTTCGGGCTCCGCCTCCGCGCCATCCACCTGGGTCCAGGCGGCGGCGTTGAGAACGGCGTCCGCATCCGCTTCGCGCACCGCCGCCGCGCAGGCCTCGGGGTCCGAAAGATCCGCCCGATCGCGGCCGAGCGCGGTCACTTTCACCGGCCCCGCCCGCCGCAGAACCTCGCGGGCGACCTGGCCCGTCGCCCCGAACATCAGAATCTTCACGACAACCCCCGGCGCGCCTGCGCGTCGGAACGCCCAAGGACCGCGCGCCACCAGTCTTCGTTGTCGAGATACCAGTCGACCGTGCGCCGCAATCCCTCCTCCAGCGTGACGGAAGGGCGCCAGCCGAGCTCGGTCTGGATCTTGGTCGCGTCGATCGCATAGCGGAAATCATGGCCGGGCCGGTCGGTCACGAAGCTGATCAGCCGGTCATGCGGGGCCCCGGCGGGGCGGCGCTCATCAAGGATCGCGCAGATCGACCGCACGATGTCGATATTCCGCGCCTCCGCGTCGCCGCCGATATTGTAGGTCTCGTCGACCTTGCCCTCTTGCGCGACAAGCAGCAGCGCCGCCGCGTGATCTTCGACGAAAAGCCAGTCGCGCACATTCTCCCCCGCGCCGTAAACCGGCAGCGGCGCGCCGGCGAGCGCGTTGAGGATCATCAGCGGGATCAGTTTTTCGGGGAAATGATAGGGGCCGTAATTGTTGGAGCAATTGGTGACCAGAACCGGCAGCCCGTAAGTCTCCCCCCAGGCGCGGACCAGATGGTCGGAGCCCGCCTTGGAGGCGGAATAGGGGGAGCTTGGGTCATAGGGCGTCGCCTCGGTGAACTTGCCTTCCGGGCCGAGCGCGCCGAACACCTCGTCAGTGGAGATGTGGTGGAAGCGAAACGCGGCTTTGCGCGCTCCTTCGAGCGCCGCCCAATAGCTCCGCGCCGCTTCGAGCAGCGTAAAGGTGCCGACGAGGTTGGTCTGGATGAAATCCCCCGGCCCGTCGATGGACCGGTCGACATGGCTTTCCGCCGCCAGATGCATGACCGCATCCGGCTGATGGCGCGCAAAGACCGCATCCATCGCCGCCCGGTCGCAAATGTCGACATGCTCGAACGCATAGGCGTTATCGCCCTCCGCGCCCGGCAGATTGGCCGGGTTGGCGGCGTAGGTGAGCTTGTCGACATTGACGACTTCAAGCCCGTCCTCCAGCGCGCGGCGCACGACAGCCGAGCCGATGAAGCCGCACCCCCCGGTGACCAGCATCTTCATGCCACCGCTCCGAACGGGTTGGTCCAATCCTTCAGAAGCGGCGCGGCGGCGTCCTTGTCCGATAGCTGGACGCTCCCATGCGCAACCCCCCAATCAACGGCGATATCGGGGTCGTCGAAGCGGACCGCGCCATCTGCGGCGGCGCTGTAATACGCATCCACCTTGTAAAGCACCTCGGTGTTCGGCTCGAGCGTCAGGAACCCGTGCAGAAAGCCGCGCGGCACCAGGAGCTGCTCGCCCACCGCCGCGCTCAACTCCACCGCGACCCATTTTCGATAGGTCGCCGATCCCGGCCGCACATCGACAGCGACATCCAGCACCCTGCCGCGCGCGACGCGCACCAGTTTGGTCTGCGCGAAAGGCGGCGCCTGATAATGCAGGCCGCGCAGCGTGTAGATGGCCGCCGAGAGTGAATGGTTGTCCTGCACGAAATCGTGGTCGATTCCCGCCGCCTTCAGATTGGCGGCGTTCCACGTTTCCGAAAACCAGCCCCGCGCGTCGCCGAAACGGCGCGGGGTGATCAGTTTGACCTCGGGAATATCGGTTGCTTCGATCTGCATCTCAGGCCTCGTCTTCGATCACGTTGCGGCAGATCCCGACGCCCTCGACCTCACATTCGATCACGTCGCCCGCCTTCATGAAGACCGGCGGCTTGCGCGCATGGCCAACGCCCGGCGGCGTGCCGGTGGCGATCATGTCGCCGGGCTCAAGCGTGGCGAATTCGCTCATCACTTCGATGATGGAGGCGACCGGCCACATCATGTCGGCGGTCGTCGCGCTCTGCATCACTTCGCCATTCAGCCGGCTTTCGAGCTTCAGCGCCTGCGCGAGGCCAAGCTCCCCCGCATCGGTGACGAATGGGCCGATCGGGCCAGTACGGTCAAAATTCTTCCCCGGCGTCCACTGGTGCGAACGGCGCTGGTAGTCGCGCAGCGTGCCGTCGTTGAACACCGTGTAGCCAAAGATATGGTCAAGCGCGTCCGCAGCCTTCACGCCCCGGCAGGTCTTGCCGATGACGATCATCAGTTCGACTTCATAGTCGAATTTCTCCGAAACTTTCGGGCGGATCATCGGCTTGTCCGCCGCCGTCAGAGATGTCTGGAGCCGCACGAAGATCGCCGGGTGTTCGGGGATATCGTAGCCGCCCTCCTTGATATGATCGATATAATTATGGCCGAGGCAGAGCACTTTTCCAGGCCGGGCGACCGGCATATCGGGCTTCAGATCAGCAACCGGCGTCAGCGCCTTTCCGGCCATCAGCGCGATCGCGCGGCGCGAAGCCTCAGCCCTGCCGAGGCCGATCGGCCCCATCACGTCCGACCCGAAGGCGGGATCGAGGGCGCTCAGGTTCACCGCGCCGTTCCCCCCGGGCTCGACACCCCAGACCGCGCCGCCGCTGACGAGATATTTCATGCTCGTATCCCCTGCTCATGGCTCTCGGCGCGGAGCAATAAAGCCTGCGGCGGAATCAATCCAGCCAAAGGCGTGACATTGATCATGTCGGGCGATCATGTCTTGGATAGCGCATGACCGGGGTGAGACGTAAGCCGGCCAAAAAAGAGGAGCCTGCGCATGTTCTCCCATCTCCGTCCCTCCCCCGCCGATCCCATTCTCGCGCTCGCCGCCGAATTTCGCGATGATCCGCGCGCGCGAAAGCTCGATCTCGGGGTCGGCGTCTACAAGGACGCCGAGGGGCGGACTGTCATACCGAAGGCCGTGAAGCGCGCTGAGGCGCGGCTTCTGGAGACTCAGGACACCAAGACCTATCTCGGTCTTCTCGGCGATGTCGGCTATTCCACCGCGATGGCCGACCTCGCTTTTGGCGGGGCGGCGCCAAAAGACCGGCTTGCGATGATTCAGACGCCGGGGGGCAGCGGCGCGCTCTGGATGCTGATGAGCCTGATCAAGCTGGCGGCGCCCGACGCCACGCTCTGGCTCTCCACCCCGACATGGCCGAACCACCGCGCCATCGCGGCCGGGTTCGGCCTCAAGACCCGCGACTACGCCTATTTCGACGAGGAGAGCCGCGTGGTCGACAGCGAAAGGATGCTGGCCGATCTCGCCGCCGCCGGGCCCGGAGACGTGGTCATGCTGCATGGCTGCTGCCACAACCCGACCGGCGCCAATCTTTCCGGAAGCGACTGGACGATGCTGACCGACATGGCGCTGGCGCAAGGTTTCACGCCGATGGTCGACCTCGCCTATCAGGGCTTTGGCGACGGGTTGGCGGAGGATGCGGCGGGGCTGCGGCTGATGGCGACGCGGGTTCCCGAGCTCCTCCTCGCGATGTCCTGCTCCAAGAATTTCGGCCTTTACCGGGACCGGGTCGGTTGCGCCATTGCGCTGGGCGAAACCCCGGCCGCCGCGCAGGCGACCGAGGCCAATTTCAAGACGCTGATGCGCATCACGATCTCGATGCCGCCCGATCATGGCGCCGCGATCGTGCGAACCATCCTCGGCGACGCCGCGTTGCGCGACATGTGGGAGACCGAACTGGAAGCGATGCGCGCGCGGATGTTGACGCTCCGCCAGTCTCTGGCGGAGGCGCTTCGCGCGCGCACCAATTCGCCGCGTTTCGATTTCATTGCGCGCCATCGCGGCATGTTCAGCCTTGTCGGGGCGAGCCCGGCGCAGGTCGCCGCGCTGCGTGACGACCATGGCGTCTATGTGATCGGCGACAGCCGCATGAACGTCGCCGGGCTGAAGGAGGACCGCATGGACGAAGTGGCGGAGGCCTTCGCCGCCGTCGGCCTTTGACCGAAGCGCCCCTAGGCGCCGCCGGCGCACGGCGCTAGCTTCCCCCGAAATGAACCCCCGGGAGAATACAATGTCCGACACACCCGTAACCGTCGCATTCGACGACGACCTCGCCCTTGTCACCATCGACAGCCCGCCTGTTAACGCGCTTTCGCAGGCGGTGCGGATCGGGCTGGCGGATGCGGTGAAGACGGTCGAAGCGTCGGACGCCGCCGCCGCCGTGCTGCTGTGCGCCGGGCGCACCTTCATCGCCGGGGCGGATATCCGCGAATTCGACATGGGCCCGCTCCTGCCGCATCTGACCGAAGTGATCGGCGCAATCGAGATGTGCCAGAAACCCTGGATCGCGGCGATCCACGGCACCGCGCTCGGCGGCGGGCTGGAGGTCGCGCTTGGATGTCATTACCGCATCGCAGCGCCAACCGCGAAAATGGGCCTGCCGGAAGTGCATCTCGGCATCCTGCCGGGCGCCGGCGGCACACAGCGCCTGCCCCGGATCGTTGGCGCGAAAGCCGCGGTGGAAATGATCACCACCGGCGCGCCGGTCAGCGCCGCGAAGGCCAAGGCGATGGGCCTGCTTGCAGAAATCGCCGAGGGCGACCTGACCGAAGCCGCGAAGGCCTTCGCGCGGAAAGTTGCGAAAACGCCGCCGCCACGCATCGACCGCGCGCCCGCCGCCCCGGCCCCCAGCCAGGCCGAATGGGCCGCGATGCGCGCCGCTGTCGAGAAAGCCGCCAAGGGCCAGATCTCACCTATCGGCTGTTTCGACAGCATTCGCAACGCATTCAAGCTCGACCTTGACAAAGGACTTGAGGCTGAGCGCGAAGGATTCATGGCGCTGAAAAACTCCGACCAGTCAGCGGCCCTGCGCCACGCGTTCTTCTCCGAGCGCGCCGTCGCCAAACCGAAGGTGATCGCGGGCGCGACCCCGCGCGAGATTTCCCGCGTCGTCGTCGTTGGCGGCGGGCTGATGGGCTCCGGCATCGCGACTTCGCTCTTGCAGGCCGGGATCGCGGTGACGATGATCGAGATGAACGCCGAAGCGGCGGAAGCCGGGCGCGGGCGGGTCGAGGCCAACCTCGCCTCAGCGGTCAAACGCGGGCTGATCGACGAAGCGAAAAAGGCCAGCATGATGGCGGCGCTCACCCCCGCCACAGACTACGCCGCCGCCGCCGGCGCCGACCTCGCCATCGAGGCGGTGTTCGAGGACATGGACGTGAAGCGCAAGGTTTTCTCCAGCCTCGCCGCCGCGATGGGAAAAGACGCGATCATCGCCAGCAACACCTCCTATCTCGATCCGAACAAGATCGCGGAGGGGATTGAAAATCAGTCCAGAATCATCGGCCTGCATTTCTTCTCCCCGCTCATGTGATGAAGCTGGTGGAGATCGTGCAAGCGAACGAAACCTCGCCCGAAGTCATCGCCACCAGCTTTGCGCTGGCCAAGCGAATGAGAAAGATCGGCGCGCTTTCCGGCGTTTGCGACGGTTTCATCGGCAACCGCATTCTCTCCGCCTATCGGCGGGTCTGCGACTACATGATGGAAGACATGCGCGCGATCGAGCCGATCGACCAGGCGATGCGAGATTTCGGCCTGCCGATGGGACCGTTCCAGTTGATGGACCTCGCCGGGCTGCAGATCGGATTCGCCAACCGCAAGCGGCTGGCGGCGACACGCGACCCCAAGCAGCGCTTTGTCGCCGTCGCCGACACGATCTGCGAAGAAGGCCGCTTCGGCCAGAAAACCGGCGCCGGCTGGTATCGCTATGAAGATGGCGACCGCAAGCCGATCTCCGATCCGTGGGTCGCTGAGGCCATCGAGAACGCCGCCGAAAAGGCTGGCCGGAAGAAGCGCAGCATCACGGCGGAAGAAATCCAGCGCCGCGCTTTGGCCGTGATGGTGAACGAGGGCGCAAAGATCCTCGACGAAGGCGTCGCCGCGCGCCCGCTCGACATCGATATGGTCAAGCTCTTTGGCTATGGCTTCCCGCGCTGGCGCGGCGGGCCGATGAAATACGCGGATATCGTAGGCGTCAAACAGGTGCTGGCGGATATGGAGGCGGTGGCGGCGGACGACCCCGGCTCATGGGAAATCTCGCCGCTGCTGCGGAAGGTCGCGGAGAGCGAAGGCGGATTTGGCGCGCTTAACGGCTGAGCGCCGCTGGCGGCGGGGCGTTCCCGCCGCCGGTTACTTCCGAAGCGTTACCTCGCCCTCCCCAGCCTCACGGCGCTCCCGCACTCAGACCTGCTCCGGCACATTCTCCTCCAGATCCGCGATCCACGGTGCCGCCACCCCGTCGGAGGGCGCGCGCCAGTCGCCGCGCGGGCTGAGGGAGCCGCCGGAGGCGACCTTGGGGCCGTTCGGCAGGGCGGAGCGCTTGAACTGGCTGGTCTGGAAAAACCGCCAGAGGAAGGAGCGGAGCCATCTGCGGATCATCGCGAGATCGTATTCGTTGCGCATTTCCACCGCCATATGCGGCGGCCACGCGCCTTCTTCCCGATTCCGCCAGGCGTGCCAGGCGAGGAAGGCCACTTTCGACGGGCGAAAGCCGAAGCGGGAAATCCAGAACAGGTTGAAATCCTGAAGCTCGTAGGGGCCGACGACCTCCTCGGTCTTTTGCGCCGGCTCAACGCCATCGCCGGGCACCAGTTCGGGCGAGATTTCCGTCGCGAGAATGCGCATGAGAACTCTGGACGCGCCCTCCCCGAAGCGATGAGAGGCGGCGACCCAGCGGATCAGATGCTGGATCAGCGTCTTCGGGACCGAACCGTTGACGTTGTAATGGCTCATATGATCGCCGACACCGTAGGTGCACCAGCCAAGCGCCAGTTCCGAGAGATCGCCTGTGCCGAGCACCAGCCCGCCGTTCAGGTTGGCGAGACGAAAGAGGAGCGAGGTGCGCGCGCCCGCCTGCACATTCTCATAGGTCACATCATAGACATTCGCACCTTCGCGGTGCGGATGCTCGATATCGGCCAGCATCTGTGTCGAGGCGGCGTCGATGGAGATTTCCTCCGCCGTCACGCCGAGCGCGCGCATCAGGTCCCAGGCGGCGGTCTTGGTGCTTGAGGAGGTGGCGAAGCCCGGCAGCGTATAGGCGAGGATGTCAGTGCGGGGCCGGGAAAGCCGGTCCATCGCCTGCGCGGCCACGAGAAGCGCCTGCGTCGAATCAAGCCCGCCGGAGACGCCGATGACGATTTTTTCGATGCCGGACGCTTCGAGCCGCTTCACCAGCCCCGCCACCTGAATGTTGTACGCCTCGAAACATAGCCCATCGAGCTTGGCGTCGTCATTCGGCACGTAGGGAAACCGGTCGAGCGGACGACGGAGCCCGAGATCGCCCCCGGGGGGCGCCAGCGTGAATTCGACCCGCCGGAACGCGCCTCCCCCGGCCGCGCAATCGGCGAAGGAGCCTTGGCGAAGCCGATCCTGCGCGAGCAGATCGAGGTCTATATCGGCGGTCAGAAGCTGCGGCGCGTCAGCGAAACGCGCAGTCTCTCCCATCAACGCGCCGTTCTCATAGATCATCGCATGGCCGTCCCAGGCGAGATCGGTGGTGGATTCGCCGTGCCCGGCAGCGGAATAGATATAGGCGGCGAAACAGCGCGCCGACTGCACCCGGCAAAGCGCGTGGCGGTAGTCTGATTTTCCCACCGTAACGTTGGAGGCGGAAAGATTGGCGATCACGCTCGCCCCAGCCATCGCTGCGGCTGAAGACGGCGGCGTCGGCACCCAGACGTCCTCGCAAATCTCCACCGCGACCTTGAGGCCGGGCAGATCCTCCGCCGCGAAAATGAGATCGGCGCCGAAGGGCGCCTCATGGCCACCGGCCCGCGCCGTCGTCGCAGCGGCGTCGGCGCCGGAGGTGAAGTGCCGCCGCTCATAGAATTCGCGGTAATTCGGCAGATAAGTCTTCGGAACCAGTCCCAAAAGCCGCCCGCCGCGCACCGCAGCGGCGACATTATAAAGCCGGCCTTCAACCCGGAGCGGCAAGCCGACGAGAAGGAGCGGCGTCCAGCCCGCCGAAGCGGCGATCAGCGCGCCAAGCGCCCGCTCGGCGCCGTCAAGCACCACCTCCTGTTGCAGAAGATCGTCGATCGCGTAGCCGGACAGCCCGAGTTCGGGAAACACCACCAGCGCCGCCCCGGCCGCGTGGGCGGCTTCCGCCATCTCCTTCGTCGCGTCAAAATTAGCGGCGGGATCGCCGACATGCACGCGCGGCGTCGCTGTGGCGACCCGCGCGAAGCCTTGCGCGTAGATATTAAAAAACTTATTATTGTCAGGCATTTAAAAGCCTTTTCTTTGCCGTATCGGCAAGATAGCGCCGCCGCCGATCAACGTCCAGCATATCGCGTTTCAGTCGCCGCGCGGCGGGCGCTCGGCGAATTTCAGCTCAATACGGCGGTTCCGGGCTCGCGCTTCAGGCGTGTCGGCCGGGTCGATCGGCTGGTTCTCGCCATAGCCGAGCGCCGCGAGCCGTTGGGCCGGCACATTCTCGAACTCATTGAGATAGCGCACGACGGAAAGCGCCCTCCCCTGGCTCAGCTCCCAATTGTCACGATAGCGGCCAAAACCGCCAAGCGGCACGTTATCCGTGTGCCCCTCCACAATCAGCAGCCAGTCTATACTCGCCGGGATCCGGTCGATCACGTCGCGGAGCGCCCCGCCGAGGCGCGACAATTCCCGCCGACCTTCGAAGCCAAGATCCGCCGAACCGGTCCCAAAGAGGACTTCGGACTGAAAGATGAACCGGTCACCGACAATGCGGATATCACGGTTGTCGCCGAGCGCCTTGCGCATCGCGCCAAAAAACTCGCTCCGATAAGCCTCAAGACCCTCGTTCTCCTTGCGAAGTCGTTCGGCCTCCCGCGCCTTCAGCTGCACTTCGCGCGCCAGAGCCGCGTTCAACCGCGAGCCAAGATTAGTGATCGTCACCTGATCGGCGTCATCCGCCGCCTCCGCGGCGTCGAGTTGCGCGGACAACTGCCCGATCTGGGCGCGCAGCTCCGCCGCCTGCTCGTTCAAAAGCGCGAGGTTCTTGGCCTGATCGGAGGCCTCCGTCTCCCGCTCCGCCAGTTTCGAGCGAGCCAGCGCGAGCAGCGCCTCCTGCCGCTGGCGTTCGGCCTCCTCCGCGCTCAGGTTCCCGGCCAAAGCGTCACGGCCGGATTCGAGTTCCGCCTTTGCAGCCTCAGCCGCGGCGAGCAGGGTCAATGTTTCTTCGGCGTCACGGCGTTTTTCTTCAAGCGCCAGCGTCATCGCTGTCAGTTCGGCGTCGGCCTCGCGCAAGCGCGCGCGCAATGCTTCCGCCGCAGCCACGCCAGCGAGGCGGAGGCGTTCTTCCTCGGACAGTTTGCTCTCGAGCGCGCCGATCCGGGCCAGCGCCGCGTCACGCGCCGCTTCCTTATCCGCCGCGTCGCCCGCCGCCGCCGCCCGCGCCGCCTCCAGCGCTGCGATTTCGTCAAGGCTGGCTTCGCGCTCCCCCTCCAGCGCCGTAATCAGCGCAAGATTGGCGGCGGCGTCCGCCTGCAATTTGGTGATCTCGCCCAGCCCGGTGGCATTGTCCTGGCGCAGCGAAGCGATCAGCGCTTCCAGCGCCTCACGTTCGGCGGCGGCGCGGCGCGCTTTCTCCTCGCCAGCGTCGATCTCGTTGCGGGCCGCCGCAAGCGCCAGGTCGAGCGCGGCCTTCGCGTCGATCTCCGCCGCCTTTTCCGTCTCGAGCGTCGCGACCCTGCCCTGAAGTCCGGCGCGCTCCGCGAGAAGCGAGGCGACCTGCTCCTCGAAACTGGCGACACGCCCCCGGAGCGTGGACCGTTCATCCTCCAGCCCGGCTACGAGCCCGCCGAGGCGGTCAATCTCCCCCTCACGCTCGCCCAGCGTGGCGCGGGCGACTCCGAGCGCGCGGTCGAGATCGTCGCTCCGCGTCACTTCCATCGCCAGCACATTGGAGAGCGAGGCCAATTGCGCCGAAAGATCGCCGAGCCGGTCTTCCTGCTGATCGATCAACGTGTCCTTGCCGGTGATCTCAACGCGCAGGACGAACTGCACGATCATGAAGATCGAGAGGACGAACATCAGCACCAGCAGCAGCGCCGTCATCGCATCGACGAAACCCGGCCAGATCGCCGCGCTTGAGCGCGCCCGCTGTGAAAGCCGCCCGGCGGCCATGGCCTAGCCCCGCCCCGCGCGCTCGGCGAGTTGTGCGAGCGCGCGGCTGAGGCCGCCGATCTCGGCGCGAATCTCACTCACCGTGTCTTGCCGGCCCGCCGCCATATCCTCCAAAAGCCTCAGGAGCTGGCGGTCGATATTGCGGATCCGGGCGTGCGTCTCCTCCTCCGGGTCGGAGGGTGCGGCGGCGCCCTGTTCGTCCAGCCGTTCCGCAATGCGGGCCAGCAGGGCGGTCTGGCGCGCCGCTTCGCCGGGGTCGGCGCCGGCGCCCTCTCGCAGCGCTTCGAGGAATTCGGCGCGGGAGGATTTTTCGGACGACGCGCGCGCCGCCTCGGAGGCTTCGGCGCGCGTGAACATTTCCTCCACCAGCGCCGCAAGCTCCCCTATCTGGCCGGAATTCTGTTCGACAAGAGCGAGCGCGGCGCCGACCTGATCCCCTTCCGCCGCGTCGCCGGTAATCGAGATGCGGGTGATGGAGGCGAGCCAGTCTTCCAACTCCCGGAAAAATTGATTCTGCGCGCGCGAAGCGAAGAGCTCCAGCAAGCCAACGACAAGCGACCCCGCGAGGCCCAGCAGCGACGAAGCGAAGGCGGTGCCCATGCCGCTGAGCTGGTTCTCCAGCCCGGTCATCAACTGGTCGAAATTGATGCCGCCGCCGGCGTCCGGCTTCAGCGAACGGATGGTGTTCACCACCTCAGGCACCGTCAGGCTCAGCCCCCAGAACGTGCCGAGAAGCCCCAGAAAAATGAGAAGGTTGATGATGTAGCGGGTGATGTCGCGGCTGTCGTCGATCCGCGTTGCGACCGTATCCAGAATGGAACGGGTGGAGGAAGCGGTGAGCGCGCGGCGCGCGCGCTGGTCGCGCAACAGCGTCGAAAGCGACCGCAAGAGCCCCGGCGGCTCGACGAATTCATGGCCGGGGCGGTCGATCGCGAAGCCTTCAATCCAGCTCACCGAGCGGACGAGCGCCAACACCTGCCAGAACGTTGCGATCAGCCCGATAAGGAACACGCAGCCGATCAGGCCGTTCAGCCCGACATTCGCGAGGAAGACCGTCTGTATCGGCTTGTGAAGGAACCACGCCGCCACGCCGATCGCCGCAAGCGCGGCGAGCATCGACAATATCTGCCGGAACGGCTGCTCGAACTCCACTCTGATGCGGTCGATCCCGACCATGCACGGCCCTCCGTCGCCACGCGCCCCCTGCGCGACCATTATCGCAGCGCATCATGGGGCGAGGCGGCGGCCCCCGCAAGTGGGCGCCGGCGGCCGGCGGCCAAAGGCGCTTGGCCGCCGCTTCGTCATGCGGCGCCGGCGCCTAGACGGCGCCTGACGCTCTGGCGCGCGCACCGCCCTCGAACTGGCCGACGAGCCGCTCCAGCCGCGCCTCTTCAGAAAGCACGATGTCAAGGAGTCTGCGGCGCTGATCGGGCTCGATCTCAGGATTGTCGCGCAGAACCTCGGCCGAGGCGCGCAACGCGCTGAGCGAATTGAGCACGTCATGCGTCCGCGGGGTTGTCTCGGCCTGTGGGCGGGCGGAACGCAACCACTCGCCAACCGCGGACGGTCGCCGCCAAAGCCAGAGAAACATATCGCGCGTCGCTTCAGCGCGAAGCCTCCGGCCGTTCAAGATCGCCGCGGCGATCATTTCGTCGTTGAGTTCCGTGAACGCCGGCATGGCGCCCGGCCCGCGGCGGTTATTGATAGGCATTCCTGATCTCCTGACGATGGCGCGCCTCCCCACCTTGGTCAGGTTTTTCCTGATTATTGCAGTGCAACCTAATAGAGCTTGGCGACATGCCAAGCTCCATCAAAACAATGCTGCAATGCAAAAAATACAGGGCTCGAGATCAGGCTTCGGCGAGAATCGCCCCGAAGCGCTCAAATATCTCGGCGTTCGCCGCGATCATGCGGCCTTCGCCGATCGGGTCGCCCGGCCCGTCCAGCGGGCCGATCAGCCCCCCGGCCTCCCGCACCAGGAGCGATCCGGCGGCGAGATCCCAAGGCTTCACGCCCCGTTCCCAATACCCGTCATAGCGGCCCGCCGCGACATAGGCGAGATCGAGCGCCGCCGCGCCCCAGCGCCGGAGCCCGGCGCAGCGCGGCATCAGAATCGCGATTTCTTTCAACGTCCTGGGAAGGTTCTTCGATGTGGTGAACGGAACGCCGGTCGCGAAGATCATCTCGATCATCTCGCGCCGCCCGGAAACCCGAAGCCGCCGGTCGTTGACCCAGGCGCCCTGCCCCTTTTCGGAGGTGAACATCTCATCCTTCGCCGGGTCATAAACCACGGCGGCGATGATCTCACCCTTGCGCTCCAGCGCGATGGAGACCGCCCAATGCGGAAGCCCGTGCAGGAAATTCGTCGTGCCGTCGAGCGGATCGACGATCCAGCGGTGCATGCCGTCCGAACTCGCCTCCTCCGTGCTTTCCTCGGCGAGCCAGCCATAGGCCGGGCGCGCCTCCATCAACACGTCGCGGATGATCTCCTCCGCCTTCAGATCGGCGCGGGAGACAAAATCGCCGGCGCCTTTCATGGAGACCTGAAGATTCTCGACCTCGCCGAAATCGCGCACGAGGTTGCGCGCCGCGCGCCGCGCCGCCTTGATCATCAGGTTGAGATTGGCCGATCCGGTGGTCAAGAGGCGCTCTCTTTCAGTTCGGTCTCGACGAAGACCAGCGGGCCGGGGCCAGCGTTGATCACGTCATGCGCGACGCCCGCCTCGCGGAAATAGGAAACGCCCGCAACCATCTCGACCGAGGATTCACGGCCTTCGGGATCTACCAGCGTGACGGCGGACCCGATAACCGGCGTAATCACGTAATCATATTCGTGAACATGAAACCCAGTCGTCGCGCCGGGCGCGAAAGTCCATTTCGTCACCCGGACGCGGGCGTTGTCAATCATCTGCTCCGGGGTGGCCGTTTCATGCGCGCTCGACATATTCGCCTGTCTCCGTGTTGACTACGATCTTTTCGCCCGCGCCGACGAAAGGCGGCACCAGCACCCGCACGCCGTTGTCGAGGATCGCAGGTTTGAAGCTGTTGGCGGCGGTCTGGCCCTTCACCACCGGCTCGGTCTCGGTAATCTCGCAGGTCACTTTTTCCGGCAGGGAGCAGGACAGCGCCTCTTCGTCGTGGAACTCGACCTTGACGGTCATGCCGTCCTGAAGGAATGGCCGGCGATCGCCAAGGATGTCCGAGGGGATTTCGGTCTGCTCGAAGGTTTCGGTGTTCATGAACACCAGCATGCCGTCGGTTTCATAGAGAAACTGCTGGTCTTTCTGATCGAGCCGCACACGCTCCACCTTGTCGGCGGAGCGGAAGCGTTCGTTCAGCTTGGTGCCCGACCGAATGTTCTTCAGCTCGACCTGCGCGAAGGCGCCGCCCTTGCCGGGCTTCACATGCGCGGTCTTCACCGCGATCCAGAGCCCGCCATCATGCTCGATGATGTTGCCGGGGCGGATCTCGTTGCCGTTGATCTTCATGAAAAGCCTCGCGATGGCGCCGTCGCGCCGGATTTCGGATCGCGAGCGCTATATCGGGCGGCGGCGAAGCTGGCAAGCCGGGCCGAGATAGGCGCCGCCCCGCAAAAGGCTTGGAAACTCGGCCCCGGCGGCGCTAGGTTGCATGCGTTGCGGGCCATTCGGCGCCGTTGGTCAATGAAACGAGGCTGGCATGCCCTTCGGCGCCCTCGCGTCGCGCACCGGTCTGATCGGTGCGTGGCGCGCGCAATCCCCTGTCATGCGCGGCGTCATCATGATGTGCGTCTCCACCGCAGCATTTTCGGTGATGCACGTCACGGTGCGGCATGTCTCGGCCGAACTGGACCCGTTCCAGATCGTGTTCTTCCGCAATCTTTTCGGCCTTGCGGCGTTGACCCCGTTGTTGATCGGCGCCGGTTTCGCGCAGATGCGGACCAGGCGCATCGGCCTCCACGCGTTCAGAGGGCTGATCAATATCGGCGCAATGTTGATGTTTTTCACCGCCGTCAGCATCACACCGCTGGCCAAGGTGACCGCGCTCAGCTTCACCGCGCCGGTCTTCACTGCGATTCTGAGCGTCCTGATCCTCGGGGAGCGGTTCAAACTGCGCCGATGGGGCGCGATCGCCGCAGGATTCCTCGGGATGCTGATCGTGCTGCGCCCCGGGCTCGCCGCAGTGGAGACAGGAGCGCTGCTCGCGCTCTGCGCGGCGACTCTGTGGGCGGCCGCGCTCATCATCATCAAGATTCTCTCGCGGACGGAGAGCAGCGTCGCCATCGTCGCCTGGATGGGGATATTCCTGAGCGCGTTCTCACTCGGCCCCGCGCTCTGGGTCTGGCGCGACCCATCGCTCAGCGCCTGGTGCTGGCTGGTTTTCATCGGAATCTTTGGCTCCGTCGCGCAGGTTTCGCTCAGCCAGGCGTTGAAGGAGACTGATCCGACAGCGGTCTTGCCCTTCGATTTCCTGAAGCTGATATGGACCGCGATCCTGGCTGCGTGGTTCTTCGGCGAGATCCCGGACCGCTACACCTGGATCGGGGCGGGCGTGATCTTCGCCGCCGGCCTCTATATCGTCAGGCGGGAGCGGCGCGCGTCCAGAGCCGAGGCTTTGGAGTCCTGACGACTGCGAATGGAGCCCTTCAGGGAGTATTGTCCCCGCCCCGCTCCCAGGCCTTGCCAAGCCTCGGCAAAGCCGCGCGTTTCAAGAACGAGCGGAGATTGGCGTTGCGGGCCGCCGCCATCTCCGCCAGCGGCGCGAGCGTCGCTTCGAGCCGCTGTCCGTCGCGCTGGAACGCGGCGGAGAGGAACTCGTCCGGGTGAAGGCGGCCGAGAACGAATGGGCGCAAGAGCCGGAGGGGAAAATCGCGGATATTGAAGGTGAGTATGGCATCCGCGCCGCCCTTTCGGGCCGCCGCGACGACATGGGCGTCCGCCGGATCGCGTGAGCGGAAATCAGCCTCCAGCGCCTCGTAATCCGCGATCTCTCCATCCGTAAAGGTCGCGCGCAGCAGCGCGGCGTCGCCGCGGGCGCGGTCTTCCTCCGCCGCGCCCTGTTTGGCGCCGGCGGCGCGCGCCCATTCCTCCAGCACCCGCGCCGACCAGAGCGGGGTGAAACCGCCGGTTCTGGCGTAATTCAACAGGATCTCGCGTGTTGCGACCGGGTAGAGCACGCAGGCGTCGAGAAAGAGCCTCATGCCAGCCGGAAGACCAGCGCCTTCAGATATGAAGTCTCGGGCAACGCGAAATGCGCCGGATGATCCGGCCCCGCCTGCCCGACATGGATCAGCGCGCCGCTGCGCCCCGCCGCCCTGATCCCGCGAACGCAAGCGTCGCGGAAAAGATCGGCCGTCGCGGCGTGCGAGCAGGAGCAAAGGCAGAGATAACCGCCCGGACGAACTAACGCCGCGGCGAGCTTGGCCGCCGTTTCATAGGCGCGAAGCCCCTTGTCCAGCGCCGCTTTGGCAGGCGCGAACGCAGGCGGATCGGAAACAACGATGTCGAACGCACGCTCTTCGGCTTTCAGCGCGCGGAAGGCGTCGAAAGCCTGGGACTGAAGCACGGTGAAGCGCCCGGCGACGCCGGTCGCCTCCGCGCCCCGCTTCGCGAGATCGAGCGCCGGCGCGGAGCTGTCGACCGCGAGGGCCGAAGCAGCGCCGGCGGCGAGACAAGAGAGCGCGAAGCCGCCGACATGGGTGAACATATCCAGCACCTCGGCGCCCTTCGCCAGTCTTGCGACAAACGCGTGGTTCGGGCGCTGGTCATAGAAAAGCCCGGTCTTCTGGCCGCCGATCAGATCCGCGAGATAGGTCGCGCCGTTCATCGAGACGGGAATCGGCGCCTCGATCGCGCCACGCTCAAGCCTGACCTGGTCGTCCAATCCTTCGAGCGCGCGCGCACGGCCAGCGCCGTTGACCACGATCGAGGTGACGCCTGTCACCTCCGCCAGAGCTTCGCAGACATCGGAGATCATCGCGTCGGCCCAGGCGGAGTTCGGCTGCACGGCGGCGGCGTCCGCGAAACGGTCGATGACAAGGCCAGGGAGCCCGTCGCCCTCGGCGTGGACCAGCCGATAGAACGGCTCGGCAAAAAGCCGCTCGCGGTGCGCGAGCGCGGCGGAAAGCCGGGCCCGGAGCCAACCGAGGCCGATCTCCGCCAACGGATCGGCGTCGAGAACCCGAGCCATGATGGTGGAGTTTGTGTTCACCGTCACGGTGGCCAACGGCTCCCGCTCCGGGCTTTCCAGCGTCGCCACCGTACCGGGAGTCAGCGCCTTCGTGCGTCGATCAGTTACGATCTCATCCGCGTAAAGCCATGGCGCGCCTTCGAAAAAGCGTCGCCCACGGTTTGGACGGAGTCGTATGATCGGGCGATTGGTGGTGTTCATGGCGCCGGATTAGCGCGGGGCGCCGCAAAAAGAAAGCGGCGGGCAGGGAAACCGGGCGGGGCCGAGGCCCCGCCCGAAATCAGCTTCAGTGAGCGCCGGCTGCGCCATGGGCGCCGGTTTTCACGAAAAGGGAACGCACGGCGCGCCATGTGGCGACGAAAGCGTCGCGGATCATCTCGGCGCGCATCCTGTGGGCGTTGGTGTAGATCGCCTGAATTTCGGCCTGGGTCGGGTGGCGATAGGTGAATTCGGTCATTCTCTTTGCTCCTGAGCGCTGCGGCGCGCCGTCATCGGCTCACCGCTCGGACAGGAGGTATCTAGGGGTTCGGGAAGAATGTTGCACCGCACCATCTCTCAGTCCCGTCATGCGCCGTACGCATGGCTCACCGCGCGCCCTCAGAACAGGCCGGGCCGCGCGCCAGACGCGGCGGAGGCTTTCAGCCAGTCGAAGACATAGACGCCGACCGAACGGAAACAGACCAGCGTGAAGGCGTCGTCGTCCCCGATCCAGAACGCCGCCGCCACCTGCCCGAGCCGCGTCCGGCGCAAATCTCCCGGTCCGAACGCGGTTGGAGAGAGGTCCACCGGCGCGCCCTTTGCGATCAGCTCCCGCGCGCCCGGCCCATTGATGCGAAACACCGCGCGGGCGTCGGAGACATTGGCGGCGAGATGGCGGCGCCCCGCCAGCGCTTCCCCGAGCGCGAGCGCCGCCTGCGGGGCCAGTTCATAACCGGTGACGAAAAGCAGCTCATCAGGCGACATCCAGCCGTTGGCCACCCTGCCCCGCGGGCGAAACGCGCCGGCGCCCCGGCAAGGTCGCGCCAGTCACGCACTGCACCGCATCGACGAATTCGGGATCGGCGAAATCACCACGGATCGCGATCATCCCGACCAGCCCCGCGTCGGAGACGCTGACGTCGGGACCATTGAAGCGCGCGCCGCGCGTTGCTGTGATCGGTTCAGACATCCTGGCGCGCCCCTTCCCGGTCATAAAACACCGGATCGACGATCCGTGCGCGGACCACTTCATCCCCGCCTATGGGAAAGTCGATCACCTCCCCCATCCGCGCCGGGCCGTTTCGAACAAGGCCAAGCGCGATGGAGCGTTCAAGCGTCGGCGAGAAATAGGTCGAGGTGACGCGGCCGATCACGCCGGCCTGCGGCACCGACGGGTCGGCGACGGCATAGGCGCCGTCCGGCAGCACGCGCTGAGGATCCAGCGTTTCCAGCCCGACGAACTGCTCACGCCCCTCGGCGGCGAGAAATCCGCGCTCCTGCGCGCGCTTGCCGATGAAATCGGTCTTTTTCTTCGAGACCGCCCAGCTCAGGCCGAGGTCTTGCGGCGTCACCGTGCCGTCGGTTTCATCGCCGATCATGATAAAGCCCTTTTCTGCGCGCATCACATGCAGGGCTTCGGTGCCATAAGGCGTGATCCCATGCGCCGCGCCTGCGGCGCCGATCGCCTCCCACAGCGCCGCGCCCTGATGCGCGGGGACCGCGATCTCATAGGAAAGCTCGCCGCTGAACGATATCCGGAAGACACGGGCCGCGACGCCGGCGATATTTCCCTCGGCCAGCCCCATGAAAGGCAGCGCGGCTGCGGAAAGGTCGAAATCCGCCAGGCCCTGCAAAATTTCCCGCGCTTTCGGTCCGGCGACGGCGATCTGGGCGAATTGTTCGGTCAGGTTGGCGGTGTAGACCTTGAAATCCCACCACTCGGTCTGAAGCCATTCCTCCATCCACCCGTGGACGCGTTCGGCCCCCCCCGATGTGGTGTGGCAGAGGAATTCATCGTCCGACAAGCGCGCCACCACGCCATCATCGAAGAGAAAGCCGTTCTCGTTGCACATCAGCCCATAACGGCAACGGCCCGGTTTCAGTGTCGACATCATGTTGGTGTAAAGCAGGTCGAGAAAGCGCCCGGCGTCCGGCCCTTTAACCAGCATCTTGCCGAGAGTGGAGGCGTCGAGCATCCCCGCCGCGCCGCGGGTGGCGTTGGTTTCGCGGCGCACCGCGTCCTCGCGCGTCTCGTCGGCGCGGCGATAGCAGAACGGGCGGCGCCATTCCGCCACCGGCTCCCAATCGGCGCCGTTCGCATCCGACCAATCATGGATCGGAGAGCGGCGCAGCGGCTTGAAGAGATCGCCAGCATCACGCCCGGCGATCACGCCGAGCGAAATCGGCGTGTAGGGCGGGCGGAAGGTGGTGGTTCCCACCTCCGGTATGGGTGCGTTCAGGCTGTTGGCGAGAATCGCCATCCCGTTGATATTGCTGAGCTTACCCTGATCGGTCGCCATGCCGAGCGTCGTGTAGCGCTTGGTGTGCTCCACGCTTTCGTAGCCTTCGCGCGCCGCCAGCTCCACATCTGCGGCGGTCACATCGTTCTGAAAGTCGAGGAAATGCTTGGAGCCGTGGGCGTAGCGCCCCACCGATGGTGCGAACCAGAGCGGGCGCAGCGCCGCCATCGAAGGCTCGTCCACCTGCCGCGCGCCGGGCGCCCGCGTCTTGAGACCGAGATCGCGCGCCGCCGCCCTGCCCGCGTCGGCCCCATCGATCAGCCCGGCGGCGGCCGAGAGCGCCCCGTTGGCGGCGCCCGCGCAATAGGTGTTCACCGCCCCGTCCGCGCCGATCGGCGCCGCGCGCTCCGGCGCCGGGCGAAAGAAGGCCTCGGCCTCATCCCAACGCAGCTTGCCGCCGCAATGCGACCAGAGATGCACGACCGGCGACCAGCCGCCGGACATGGCCAGACAATCGCAGGCGATCGTCTCCAACGCGCCGCCGACGCGGCCATCCGTCGTCAACCGCGCGACCTTGATCGCGGTCAGCGCCTTTCGTCCCACCGCTTTCGCGACGACCATCCCGCATCTGACCGGAACGCCAAGCGCGCGGACCCGCTCCGGCAAATCCCCGGACGCGGCCGGGCGGCTGTCGATCACCGCCTGCACCTTCAGCCCGGAGCGAAACGCCGCGATGGCGGTGCGATAGGCGTCGTCATTATTCGCGAACACCACCACCTCACGCCCCGGCGCAACGCCCCAGAGCGCGATGTAGTCGCGCACCGCCGCCGCCAGCATCACGCCGGGCAGGTCGTTATTGGCGAAAGCCAACGGGCGCTCGATGGCGCCGGAGGCCACCACGATTCGCTTCGCCCGCACCCGCCAAAGCCGATGGCGCGGGCCAGAGGGCGCCGGGAGGTGATCGCCCACGCGCTCATAAAGCAGCGCATAACCATGATCGTAGAGCCCCGCGACCTGACAGCGGGTCAGAAGCGTCACATTCTCCATCGTGGAGAGCGCCGCCGCCTCCGCCTCGGCCCAATCGCCGCCGGGCGCTCCGTCGATGTGGATATCCGTCTCGGCCAGCAGCCGCCCACCTGCCCGGCCGACCTGTTCGACCAACAATACCCTGGCGCCGGATTCGGCGGCGGCGCGCGCGGCGGCCAGCCCGGCCTGCCCGGCGCCGACGATCAGTACATCGCAAAACGCGTGAAAATGTTCGTACTCGTCCGGGTCCGCCGCCGTCGGCGCCGGGCCGAGGCCCGCAGTTTTCCGGATCACCGGCTCATAGAGGTGTTTCCACGCGAAACGGGGAAAGAGGAAAGTCTTGTAGTAGAAGCCGGCGGGAAAGACCGGCAGCGCCGAGGCGATGGCCGCGTTCACCGCGCCGACATCGTGCTCCAGGCTCGGCCAGTGGTTCTGGCTTTTCGCCTCCAGCCCGTCATGCAGCTCGATCATGGTGGCGCGCTGGTTCGGCTCCTCACGCCCGTCAGCACCGGTGGTCATCAGGGCGTTCGGTTCCTCCACCCCAGCGGCGACGAGACCGCGCGGACGGTGGTATTTGAAGGACCGGCCCATCAGGCTCCGGCCGGAGGCGAGCAGCGCCGACGCGAGCGTGTCGCCGGCGAAACCGCTCAGCGTCTTCCCGTTGAACCTGAAATGGATGGGTCTGGAGCGGTCGATCAGCCGGCCGCCAGTGTTGAGACGATGCGGCATCTATTCGCCCCCCCGTGCGGCGATCCGCTCCAGAATGTCCTGAGGCGGGCCGGACACATCGGCGGGATAGGTTCCATATACTTCCAGCGTCACGGTGTTCCGCGCCGCGTGGAACCATTTTCCGCACCCGAAAGCGTGGCGCCAGCGCTCAAAATGCGGGCCACGCGGGTTCGTGCGGAAAAAAAGATAGCTTTCGAAGGCTTCATCCGGGGCGCCTGGGCCGTGGCGCGCGATATGCGCCTCGCCGCCCGGAGCGAATTCGGTTTCCTCTCCGGAGATTCCACAATGGGGGCAGGTCAGGAGGAGCATCGCCAAGCCTTGTCGGTGCGCGGTCGGCGCAACGGGCGGATCCCGTCCACGCGTGCCGCGCTGGATAGCTTGGTGGATTGCATAGAGGGAGCGGGCGATGCGATGCAATCGCGACTTCTGCTGGTCAAGTTTCGACCCGGTCGATCAACCGGGTCGAAACAAGGCGTCTTCAGTCGGCTGGCGCAGGCGCGGTCCCATCGGTCGCCGGCGGCGTCGTGGCCGCAGGGGCGTCGGTCACGCGGGGAGCGGTGGGGGCTGTCTCGACCGCAGGCTCACCGAGCCCGATCATCGCGGCGCCGTCGTCGTAGACGAAATACCATACCGCGAGAGCCGCGACGACAACCACGATCACCACTGCGATGATGGAATTGTTGCTGTTATTTGCAGCCATGTGAAACTCCTGAAAATGATTCGTACGCACTCCAAACGCGCGAAATCGTCGCCAGTTCCCTTTGAGGGCGAAATCTTTTGGCGCGCCACCTGTGATTGTACTCTTTTCCGAGTCAGTGCGCTACAGCCGCCGCGATGCTCTCGTCGATCATCCGCCCCTCGCGAAAGCGGCCGAGCGTGAACGGCCCCGCGACCTCGTCCTCGCCATTCGCGATAAGCGAAGCGGTGGCCCAGCCGGAGCCGGGGATCGCCTTGAACCCGCCGGTGCCCCAGCCGCAATTCATGAACATCCCCTCCACCGGAGCCTTCGAGATGATCGGAGAGCGATCGCCGGTCATATCCACGATGCCGCCCCATTGGCGCAGCATCTTGAGACGGGAGATCATCGGGAATGTCTCCTTCAGCGCACGCACGGTTTCTTCGACATGATGGAAGCTGCCGCGCTGGGTGTAGTTGTTGAACCCGTCCGCGCCGCCGCCGATCACCATCTCGCCCTTGTCGGACTGGCTCATGTACCCATGAACCGTATT
The DNA here is from genome assembly GCA_040904645.1 of Paracoccaceae bacterium. Lineage (GTDB taxonomy): Bacteria > Pseudomonadota > Alphaproteobacteria > Rhodobacterales > Rhodobacteraceae > Pikeienuella. The sequence continues at coordinate 9,206 of JBBDTD010000135.1, read as the reverse complement.
GGCCATCACCACGATGTCCATGCATGGCTTGATCGGCTCGGACACCAGCGCCTGCAATGCCACCGATTCAATCGGAAGGCGAAAGCCCGCCATATCCGCGATGACCCCGGAGTGGCCCGCGACGACCATCGCCACCTTCTTCGCCCGAATCGGCCCTTTTGAGGTTTGCACCCCTGTGACGCGCCCGCCCGCCACATCGACGCCCGTAACCTCGCAGCGCTGGATGATATGGACGCCGAGATCCGACGCCGCGCGCGCATAGCCCCAGGCGACCGCGTCATGGCGCGCCGTCCCGCCCCGCGCCTGCCAAAGCCCGCCGAGGACCGGGAAGCGCGGGCCGGAGGTCTCGATAATCGGGCAAAGCTGCTTGACCCGCGCCGTGCTCACCATTTCCGTCTCGATCCCGGCCAGCCGGTTGGCGTGGGCGGTGCGCCGCAGCGCGCGCAGCTCATGCTCCGTCTGGCACAGCATCAGCACGCCGCGGGGCGAGAACATGACGTTGAAATTAAGCTGCTGCGACAGATCCTCATAAAGGCCGCGCGAAAGCTCATAGATCGCGGCCGAAGGTTCCTGCAGATAGTTGGAGCGGATGATCGTCGTGTTCCGCCCGGTATTGCCGCCGCCGAGCCAGCCCTTTTCCAGCACCGCGACATTGCGCACGCCGTGGTTCTTCGCGAGATAATATGCGGTGGCTAGCCCGTGACCGCCGGCGCCGATGATGACGACGTCATACTCGGATTTCGGCTCAGGCGCGGCCCAGGCGCGCTCCCAGCCCTGATGCCAGCCGAGCGCCTCACGCGCGACGGCGAAAGCGGAATAGCGTTTCATCGGCGGCTTTGCTCCTTCCGGCTGATCGGCCCTCTATATCGTGGAGGGCTGCGAAGGGGCGCCACGACACGGCGTCGCAGCGCCGGTTCGCGACATCGACGCCCCGGCGGCCATGGCGGCCATGGCGGAGATGTGACTTCGCCGCGTTGCCGCCGCGGCGGCGGCGCGCTACCAATGCCGCCGGACAGAAGGAGCGCCGCATTTGACCCTCTGGGCATTCTGGATCATCGCCATCGTCGCCGCGCTCATCGCCGGGCTTGTCCTCGCGCGGCCGCTGCTCAGACGCCGGGCGCAGGCCGCGCCGCGCGCCGCGCATGACGCGCAGGTGTTCCGCGATCAGTTGAAGGAACTGGACCGCGATCTCACGCGCGGCGTCGTCGCGCCCGAGGACGCCGAGGCGACGCGGCTGGAGATTTCGCGCCGCCTGCTGGCCGCCGACGCGGAAAGCCGGCTCGATGTCGGGGCCGGGTCCGCGCCGGCGGCGGTCTCACGCGTTCTCGCGGCGCTGGTGATTGTCGCGGCGCCGCTGTCCGCCGCCTGGCTCTATTCCGATCTCGGCATGCCGGGGGCGCAGGACATGCCCTTCGTCAGCCGCGGCGCCGCCGCGCGGCCGAGTCAGGCCGAGGCGGAGAAAATGATGGCCGGTCGCCAGACGCCGCCGGGCGAGGACGCCGCCGAATTCGAGCAGCTCGTCGTTCAGCTCGAAGCGCGGCTGGCCGAAGCGCCCGACGACCCGCAGGGGCTTTTCCTCTATGCGCGCTCACTGATGAATCTCGGCCGTTTCGCCGAGGCCTGGCCGCAGTTCGAAAAGGTCATCGCGCTGCGCGGCAAAGCCGCCGACGCCGACCTTTACGCCGGCTACGCCGAGGGCATGATCCTCGCCGCCGGCGGCTATGTCTCGCCGGAAGCGGAGGCGGCGCTTCTTCAGGTGCTGAAACGCGCGCCGACCAATCCTTCGGCGCGATATTACCTCGGCCGGCTCCATGCACAGGATGGCGAGCCGGAACTGGCGGAAGCCGTCTGGATGGCGTTGATCGAGGAAAGCCAGCCGGATGCGCCCTGGATCGCGCCGATCCGGGCGGAAATGGCCCGGCTAGGCCTTGGGCCGCATGGCGGCGACGGGCTGCCGGGCCCGACGCGCGACGACATGCAGGCCGCCGGCGGCCTGCCGGAAGCCGACCGTCAGGCGATGGTCGCCGACATGGTCAACCGCCTGGCCGAACGGTTAGGCGCGGAAGGGGGAACAGTCGCCGAATGGCAACGACTTATCCGCAGCTATTCGGTGCTGGGCCAGCCGCAACAGGCGCGCGATTCGATGGAGCGGGCGCGCGAAGCCTTCGCCGGCGACCCCGCAGCGCTGGCCGCGCTCGAAAGCGACGCCCCGCAAGCGCCGCCATCCCCAGCCCAGCCCGGCTCGGGCTTTTCGGCGCCGCCGCGCAGCGCCCTGCCCGGCCCTGACGCCGGCGATATCGCCAACGCGGCTGATATGGGCGCGAGCGACCGCACCGCGATGATCGAGGGAATGGTCGCCCGCCTCGCCGAACGGCTGGAGACCGAAGGCGGCGGCCCGGATGAATGGCTGCGGCTGATCAGCTCCTATGCGGTGATGGGACGCTCGGAAGAGGCGCGCGCCGCCTATGAAGCCGCGCGCGCCCAACACACGGACGACCCCTCCGCGCTCGCCATGCTGGAGGCGGCGATGGAGGGCGCGCCCCGCTCCACTCCCCGTGACGACGCGCCGGCGGAACCGCGCGAACCATCCGCGGGCGATGTCGCCGCAGCCGCCGAAATGCCCCCCGAAGATCGGCAGGAAATGATCCGCGGCATGGTCGCGCAGCTTCATGACCGGCTGAAGGACGAGGGGCGCGCGGCGGATGTCAACGAATGGGGCAAGCTGATCCGCTCCTACGGCGTGCTGGGCGACAGGGAGACGGCGCGCGAAGCTTACGAGGAGGCGATCGGGATCTTCGCGGACGATTCCATCAGCCTCGCGTATCTGAAGGAGGCGGCGCTTTTGAACGGCGTCGATCTCAACTGAGCGCCCCGGAGCGCGCTGCGCACGCGCTGATCACCGATGATATGGCGGAGTTCTGCGCCGCGCTGGCGCCGGGGCGCCCGGTCTTCGGCCTCGATCTCGGCACGAAGACCATCGGCGTCGCGATTTCCGACACCAGGCGCAGCGTCGCCAGCCCGGCCCAGGTCATCCGGCGCACCAAATTCTCCGCCGATGCGGCCACGCTTCTGGACCTCGCCGCCAGCCGGGACGCGACCGGGTTCATCCTCGGCCTGCCGCGAAACATGGATGGCTCCGAAGGGCCGCGCTGCCAGTCGACCCGCGCCTTCGCGCGCAATCTTTCGCGGCTGACGCCCTTGTCGATAGGCTTCTGGGATGAGCGCCTCTCCACCGTCGCGGTGGAGAGGACGCTGATCGAGGCGGACCAGTCCCGCAAACGCCGCGCCGAAGTGGTGGACAAGATGGCCGCCGCCTTCATCCTTCAGGGCGCGCTCGATCGGCTTGGCCGCCTGGAGGCGCTGCGATGACGGATGAAATCTGGCGGCGCGACGAAATCGAAAGCCCTTGCGTCAAAATCTGCGTGATCCACGAGGAAAGCGGCTTGTGCCTCGGTTGTTTTCGCACCCGGGCCGAGATCGCGGGCTGGTCTCGGCTTGCGCCTGATCAGCGGCGCGAAACCATGGCCGCCCTTCCCGCGCGGGAAACCGCGCTCATCCGCCGCCCCCGGCGCGGGCGTGCTGCGCGCAAAGGCTCCTCCACCGGTTAGGGCTTCGGGGTGCCGCCCCGCCGTGATAGGTTTCTGATCCGCGAGCGGAGACGACACATGCTCTTCTGGCCCATCGCCGTCATCGCGCTTGTCGCGATCATCGTCGCGCAGCTTAACGCGACCTTCCCCAACGCCCTCCAGAGCGATGGCGCGGGCGCGAAACTGATTTATCTTTCGCTGCTGCTGACCATCATTCTGATCTTCAGCTTCCGGCGCAGACGGGTGCGGCTGAAACCCGCAGCCATGATGGGTCTGGGTTGGCTCGCCGTATTCGCCGCCCTCCTCGTCGCCTATACCTATCGCGACGAAGCGCGCATGGTTTTCGAGCGGGTGCGCGGGGAGGTCAACCCGACCATCGCCATCGCCCAGGGCGAAGGCGAAGTGGAGATCAGAAAAGCCTGGGACGGACATTTCCGCGCGCAAACACAGGTGAACGGGGCCACGATCGCCATGTTGATCGACACCGGCGCTTCGGTCGTTCTGCTGACCTACGAAGATGCGGCGGCGGCCGGGCTTGAGCCGGAAACGCTGGCCTTCACCCAGCCGGTGGCCACCGCCAACGGCCGCGCCCATGTCGCGGCGGTGACGCTGCCGCAACTGGCTGTCGGCGTCGTCACCCTCGGCCGCGTGCGGGCGGCGGTGGCTGAAGAAGGCAAGCTCCGCACGTCGTTGCTGGGGATGAGCTTTCTCGGGCGGCTGCGGGAAACCAGCTTTCGCGGCGATCGGCTGATCCTGAAGAACTAGAGCAGCGCCACCGGGCGCCGTCCCCAGGGCGAGACCTTAGCCATACATCGCTTTTCGCAGCATGTTCAGCGCCGTGACCGCGAGGAAGAACGCGAAAAGCAGCTTGAGCGGACGCGGGTTCATCGAATGCGCCAGCTTCACGCCAATCGGCGCGCAAAGCACCGTCATCGGCACGATGATCGCGAAGGCCGGCAGATTGACATATCCGAGCGTGAAGGGCGGCCGCAGCGGCGCGTCCCAGCCCGAAGCGATGAAGCCGAGCGTCGAAGGAATGGCGATGATCAGCCCGAACCCCGCCGCCGTCGCCACCGCGCGGTGAACCGCAACGCTGTAAAGCGTCAGGAGCGGCACGCCGAATGTCCCGCCGCCGATGCCCATCAGTACGGAAAAGAACCCGACGACAGTGGCGATGACGCCGCGCCGCACGCCCGTCGGCGGCTCCGCGCCGAGCCGCCAATGCGTCCGCCCGAACGCCATGTGCAGCGCGACGATGAAGGCGAGGACGCCAAAAACCACCATCAGCATCCCGCTCTTCAATTTATCCGCCGCGATGACGCCGATCACCGCGCCCGTGGCGATGAACGGGGCCCAGGATTTAAGCAAAGCCCAGTCCACCGCCCCCTTCTTGTTATGCGAGGCGACGGAGCGCATCGAGGTCAGCACGATGGTCGCGAGCGAGGTGGCGACGCAGACATGCATCAGCGTCTCCGGCGGATAATCGAGCGCGAAGAACACGTAAAAGAGCGACGGCACGATCACGATGCCGCCACCGACGCCAAGAAGGCCAGCCAGAACGCCGGCCACGGCCCCGACCATGAGCAGAAAAGTGAGCAAGAGCGCGAGTTCGCCGATAGGCAGATCCATGGGTGTTTCCTCAGGCCGCCTCTCGGACGGGCGCGATGGCGTCGAGCGCCGTTTCAACAAGTTCGGGGCCGGCGCCGCGAAGGGGCGCGCCCTCCGAAAGCGTCCGGCGCCACTGGCGCGCGCCGGGCCGCCCCTGAAACAAGGTCAGCATATGGCGGGTGATCTGGTTGAGCCGCGCGCCTTCGGCGAGCCGCGCCTCGATATAGGGGAGCATCGCGCGGACCGCAGCCTCAGGCGTTGTCGCGCGTTCGTCGCCAAAGATGCGCCGATCCGCTTCGATCAGGACAGCGGCCGGATCTTGATACGCGGCGCGCCCGATCATCACCCCGTCGAGCCCGGCCGCGAGGAAGGCTTCCGCCGCATCCAGCGTCGCTATCCCGCCGTTCACGGTCAGCGAAAGATCGGAGAACGCCGCCTTCATCCGATGAACCAGATCGTAGTCGAGAGGCGGAACCTCGCGATTCTCTTTCGGGCTCAGCCCATCCAGCCAGGCTTTTCGCGCGTGGATGGCGAAGCGGCGCGCCCCGGCGGCTGAAACCCGGTCGAGAAAATCCGGCAGCACGACCTCGGGGTCCTGTTCGTCAACGCCGATACGGCATTTCACCGTGACCTCCGCGCGCCCGTCGGCGGCTTCGATCATCGCGCGGACGCACTCCGCCACCAGATCCGGCGCGCGCATGAGGCAAGCGCCGAACGCGCCGGACCGGACGCGGTCGGACGGGCAACCGACATTCAGGTTGATCTCCCGATAGTCGAAATCAAGCGCGGCGCGAACCGCAGCGGCGAGAAGCTCAGGCTCTGAGCCGCCGAGCTGAAGCGCGAGCGGCTGTTCTTCCAGCGAGAATCCCAGAAGCCGCTCCCGATCCCCGTGAACGACCGCAGCGGCGGTGACCATTTCCGTGTAAAGCAGCGTATGACGCGTGAGCAGGCGATGAAGAAACCGGCAATGCCGGTCCGTCCAGTCCATCATCGGCGCCACGCTAAGGCGGCAGGTCGACATTTTCAAGGGTTTATCCTGCATTTCCAACACCTTGCGTCCTTCATTTCCGTCGCGCTCCATAATGGCCCGGTTGCGCTTGAAACCACGCCCGGCGCCGCCCGAATGCAATTGCATCGGCGGCATGACGGCGCATCCCCGAAAGGACAGCCGATCAATGGCGAGCATCGGCCAGAAAAGCAACGGCGCGTGGCTCGCGCGAACAAACGACGGGCCACGCGCGGCATCAGGCCCGATCTCCTGGCGCGGCGAAACATCAAACCCGCCATTGGCGCCCGCCCCCCCCATGCGTGCGGCTTTCCGAGCCGAACCCGACAGCCGGACAAGGCATCACAGTGATTCAACCGCCAAAAGGCGGCGCTGTCCGCAGAGCCGACTTGCAGGATTGTTCTAGAACGCTCGTTTGTGAAAAATGCGCCGACCAGCTCGCTTGACGCTGCCAGAACCCTGTTCACCACCAAAGTGGCTACTGAAGGTTTGCGCCTCTCCCGTGATGACAGCCATCGTGGCCTTGCAGAGTTTAGGCGGGATGCGCTCACTGCGCGCTCCGCCCCCTACGCCTCGAACTCCACCAAGAGGTCCTTCGCGTCAACCTGGCTGCCGGCTGGCGTCACGATGCGCTTCACCACCCCACCTGCCTCCGCGTGGATCGCCGTCTCCATCTTCATCGCCTCGATCGCCATCAGCACTTCGCCCGCCGCCACGGTTTGTCCCTCCCGCACCGCGACGGAGGCGATGACGCCCGGCATCGGGGCCGCGACATGGGCCGGGTTTCCGGCCTCGGCCTTCGGCTTTTTCGCGGCGCTGGCGGCGATCGAGCGATCCGGCGCGCGGATGACGCGCGGCTGGCCGTTCAGCTCGAAAAACACCTTGACCTCGCCGTCGGCGTTCGGCTCCGAAAGGGTCTGAAGCCGCAGGATCATCGTCTTGCCCGGCTCCAGCTCGATGGAAAGCTCCTCTCCGACCTCCATGCCGTAGAAATAGGTCAGGGTCGGCAGCACCCGAACCGGGCCGTATTCGCGGTGGCGGCCCATGTAATCGAGGAAAACCTTGGGATACATGAGGTATCCGCAAAGGTCTTCATCATCGAGCTTGAAACCATCCAGCTCCGCCGAGGCTTCCGCGCGCACCGCTTCGATATCGACCGGGGCCATACCTGCGCCCGGCCTTTCGGTCAGCGGCGCCTCCCCCTTCAGCACCTTCTTTTGCAGGGCGGCGGGAAAGCCGCCGGGCGGCTGGCCGAGCCCACCGCGGAAGAAATCGACGACGCTGTCGGGGAACGAGACATCCTTCGGCCCCTCCACATCCGCGCGAGTCTGGCCGGCCGCGACCATTGAGAGCGCCATGTCGCCGACGACCTTGGACGAAGGCGTGACCTTCGGGATATCGCCGAACATGCGGTTCACTTCGGCATAGGTTTCCGCGACCTCGCCCCAGCGCTCCTCAAGGCCGAGCGAGCGAGCCTGCGCTTTCAGGTTGGTGAACTGCCCGCCGGGCATCTCATGAAGATAGACTTCGGAAGCGCCGGAGATCGTCCCGCTTTCAAACGCGGCGTAGAGGCGGCGCACACCTTCCCAATAATCCGAAATCTCGCGGATCGCGGCGCCGTCGAGCGCGGTGTCGCGATCGGAGCCGCGCAAGGCCTCCACGATGGAGCCGAGGCAGGGTTGCGAGGTGCCGGACGAGAACGCGTCCATCGCCGCGTCCACCGCATCGACCCCAGCGTCGGCGGCGGCGAGGATCGAGGCGGCGGCGACGCCCGAGGTGTCATGGGTGTGGAAATGGATCGGCAGGCCCACTTCCTCCTTCAGCGCCTTGACGAGAACGCCGGCGGCGCGCGGCTTCAGAAGCCCGGCCATGTCCTTCAGCCCGAGTATGTGCGCGCCGGCGGATTTCAGATCGCGGCCCATCTTCACGTAATAGTTCAGGTCGTATTTGGCGCGGTCGGGGTCGAGGATGTCGCCGGTGTAGCAGATCGTCCCCTCGCAGATCTTGCCGGTTTCGATCACCGCGTCCATCGCGACGCGCATGTTCTCGACCCAGTTCAGGCTGTCGAAGACCCGGAACACGTCGACACCCGATTCCGCCGCGCGCTGGACGAACTTCTCCACCACATTGTCGGGGTAATTGGTGTAGCCGACGCCGTTGGCGGAGCGCAGAAGCATCTGCGTCAGGAGGTTCGGCATCGCCTGGCGCAGGTCCACCAGCCGCTTCCACGGGCATTCCTGCAGGAAGCGATAGGCGACATCGAAGGTCGCGCCGCCCCAGCACTCCATCGAGAAAAGCGTCGGCATGTTGTGCGCGTAGGCCGGCGCGACCTTCAGCATGTCATGGGCGCGCATCCGCGTCGCCAGCAGCGACTGATGGCCGTCGCGCATCGTGGTGTCGGTGATAAGCAACCGCTTTTCCGCCAGCATCCAGTCCGCCACGCCCTGCGCGCCTTTCGCCTCAAGCAACTGGCGCGTGCCGGGCGCCGGCGCCTCCGCGCGCTTTTCGGGCGGTTTCGGCGGCTTGGCGTAGGCGGGCGGCCTGGGCCGGCCCGCGGCTTCAGGATGGCCGTTGACGGTGATGTCGGCGATATAGGTCAGAAGCTTTGTCGCGCGATCGCGGCGCTTGCGGAACTGGAACAGCTCCGGCGTCTCGTCGATGAACTTCGTGGTGTAGGTCGCGGATCTGAACTTCGGATGCGCGATCAGGTTCTCGACAAAGGCCAGGTTGGTGGCGACGCCCCGGATGCGGAATTCCCGCAGCGCGCGGGTCAGCCTCGCGGTCGCCTCCTCCGGCGTCGGCGCCCAGGCGGTGACCTTCTCCAGCAGGCTGTCATAGAAGCGGGTGATGACGGCGCCGGAATAGGCCGTGCCGCCGTCAAGCCGGATGCCAAAGCCGGTAGCGCCGCGATAGGCGGTGATGCGCCCGTAATCGGGGATGAAATTGTTCATCGGGTCTTCGGTCGTCACCAGGCACTGGACGGCGTGGCCACGCAGGCGGATTTC